>NZ_JASHKY010000013.1:0-122472 GCF_030056935.1 Rhodococcus sp. IEGM 1302
ACGGTCGTTACGTCGTCTCGGGCTGGCGTGCCGACACCTTCATCGTCGGATCGCCGGAACCACGTCACGACGAAGTGGTCTCGATGTCCTGCCGACTGCATGCGGCGACGGCCTCGCTCGAGCGCCCGCGCTTCCTTGCGCAACCGCCCGTGCCGCCGTGGGCCGAGGTCGACGTATTCGTCGCCGCTGATCGCGCGGCATGGGAAACGGTTCCGCTGAGGATCGCGAAGGGCGTCGAGCAACTCGAGACGCCCACTCCTGACGGTCGCAAGAGTCTGGAACTGATCGCCGGGCTCGCTACTTTGCGTAAGCCGGTGCAGAGCCCGGACCAGCTCGTGCACGGCGATCTGTTCGGGACAGTGCTGTTCTCGGGCAGTATGGCGCCCGGAATCACCGACATCACGCCGTATTGGCGGCCGGCTGCGTGGGCCGCCGCCGTCGCTGTGGTCGACGCGATCTCGTGGGGCGGTGCCGACGAGGCACTGGTCGGCCGGTGGGAAGATCTCCCCGAGTGGCCGCAGATGCTTCTACGTGCGGTGATGTTCCGCTTGGCGGTTCATGTTCTGCATCCTCGCTCGACGGCGGACGCGTTCCCGGGGTTGGCCCGTACGTCCGACATCGTGCGCTTGCTGCTCTAGATCGGGGCGCCGGTACCGAAGTCCGAGACCAGGCCCTCGAACAGCTCGCGTGCGGCGTTCGAGGCGGCCACGGTGTTCCCGTCGACGACAGCGTTGACGAGGTTCGCGTGCTGCGAGTGGAATCCTTCGCCGGTTGCATCGATGTGCTGTTGGATCGTGGTCTCGATGACCGGGAGCAGGGAGTCGTAGAACTCCAGGTAGACCTCGTTGTGGCTGGCCGCGACGATTGCTCGGTGCAGGGCGACGTCCGCGGTGGTGGCAGCGTCGACGTCCTGACCCTCCCATGACGCGGTGCGAAGCTCGAGTAGCCGCGTCAGTTCGGCGATGTCGTCTTCGGTTCGCCGTGCGGCGGCGAGGGTGGCTGCAGTGATGTCGAGTGCGCGCCGAAGTTCGAGTACATCCCGCTGGTGGGCACCGGCAAAGTAGTTGCCGAGAGTGCCACCGAGGTCGGAGACAGCAACGACGTAGGTGCCCGATCCCTGACGACGTTCCAGCATTCCGGCGTGTACGAGCGCCTGGACCGCCTCGCGCACGGTATTGCGACCGGTCCCGGTCAGCTCCGACAGTTCCGGTTCGGTGGGGATTTTGGAACCGATCGGCCAGGTTCCGCTCCGGATCTCGTTGCGGAGTTGTTCGGTGACCTGCGAGATGAGACTTGCGCGTCGAACGGGTTGCACGTGGTTGTTTCCTCGGGTCCGGGTAAGTGGTGTGAATGTGACGTTAGATTACCGCGCTTGTGCGAGTTCATCCGGTCATCCTATGATTTGCCGGTGACTGCTCAACTGGAGAGAACCGAAACCCGCTCGTTGATACAAGGCCGTGTGCTCGTCTTCGCTGCGATTGCGATGTCTGCGCTCGTACTTCGACTTGCGGTGACCTCGTTCTCGCCTTTGGCGGCCGAGATTCGCGACGAGATCGGCTTCTCCGCCTCGATCGTCGGTGTCTTCGGCATGGTTCCGACCGCAATGTTCGCCATCTTCGGTCTCATCACTCCCGCCATCGCGAAACGTATCGGGCTCGAGCGAACGGCCCTCGTCGCGATGCTCATGGCCGGCGTCGGAATGTTGTTGCGCGCCATGATGTCTCAGACATGGTCGTTGCTGGCCCTCTCGGCTCTGGCACTGGCAGGCATGGGAATCGGCAATGTCGTGATCCCGCCGTTGGTCAAGCGGTACTTCTCGGATCGCCTCGCCACCATGAGTTCGGTCTACATCGTGGCCGTGCAGATCGGCACCATCGTTCCGGCGTTCGTCGCAGTCCCGGTCGCCGACGCCTTCGGGTGGCGGTTCTCGATCGGCTGGTGGTCCGCCTTCGGCTTCGCCGCAGCAGTGCCGTGGTTGATCACCCTCGCTCGCTCGCGCAAGGCTCGCGCGAACGAAGCCGGGTCCGTCGAGAATGCATCGGATTCGGTTGCGGCAGTGGCAGAACAGCCACGCGGTCAGGTCTGGCGTTCTCCCGTGGCCTGGGGGATGGCCGGCATGTTCGGCATGACCTCACTGATCACGTATTCGATGTTCACGTGGATTCCCTCGATCCTTCGTGACGCCGGAGCCAGTGACGCCTTCGGCGGAACGATGGTCGGAATGTTCTCGGTGATCGGGCTCGTCGCAGCTTTCGGTGCACCGACGCTGTGCGCCCGCATGGCCAATCCCTTCCCTGTCGTGATCGCGTGTGCCGTCTGCTACCTGGTCGGCATGGGCGGGCTGTACTTTGCCCCGATGGCGGCGCCGGTCGTGTGGGTTGTCGTCCTGGGCCTCGGTCCGAGCACGTTCCCGATGTCGCTCACACTGATCAACCTGCGTACTCGTTCGCACATCGGTTCCTCGGCACTGTCCGGCTTCACCCAGGGCATCGGCTACTCCGTTGCCTGCCTCGGTCCGCTCCTGTTCGGCGTTTTCCACGACGTGTCCGGTGGATACGCTGCGCCGTTCGGCCTGCTCGTCGTCGCTGTGATCGTGGTGCTCCTGGGCGCCTACCAGGCATGCAAGCCTCGGATGCTCGAGGATTCCTGGCACGCACCTGCGAAAAACTAGCTCACACCCGGTCTTGTTACCGGGTGAGGATCAATTGACTTCGCGGTCATCGCACGCAGCACCGGCGCAATAACCATTTTCTACCTTTGGGTCTCCAACATATTCAGGAGGCCCTGGTGAGTCATTACATCGAGCATTGGGATGCAGAGGACGTCGACGCCTGGGAATCCGGCGGCAAGGACATCGCGAAGCGGAACCTGATCTGGTCAGTGGTAGCCGAACACGTCGGCTTCTCGATCTGGTCGATCTGGTCCGTGATGGTGTTGTTCATGCCGACGGATATCTACGGCATCGACGCGGCCGGAAAGTTCTTCCTCGTCGCAGTGCCCACACTTGTCGGGTCGGTCCTCCGCATTCCCTACACGGTTGCCACCGCACGGTTCGGCGGTCGTAACTGGACCGTCATGAGTGCGCTGTTCCTCTTCGTGCCAACACTTCTCACGCTCTACCTGATGATGAACCCGGGTGCGTCGTACACCACGTTCATGTTGGTAGCGGCCACTGCAGGTATCGGCGGCGGCAACTTCGCGTCGTCGATGACCAACATCAATGCCTTCTACCCGCAACGCCTCAAGGGGTGGGCGCTCGGTCTCAATGCCGGCGGCGGCAACATCGGTGTGCCGATGATTCAGCTGATCGGTCTGCTGGTGATCGCCACCGTCGGTAACCGCGCTCCGTGGATCGTCTGCGCCGTCTATCTCGTGTTCATTGCGGCCGCCGCCGTCGGTGCCGCGCTGTTCATGGACAACCTGGGCAACCAGAAGTCGGACCTGCGCTCCATGGCCAAGGCACTCAAGTTCTCCGAGTCGTGGGTGATCAGCTTCCTGTACATCGGTACGTTCGGTTCCTTCATCGGATTCAGCTTCGCCTTCGGTCAGGTTCTGCAGATCAACTTCCTCGCCGGCGGTGCCACTCCGGCCGCGGCGGCGCTGCATGCAGCACAGATCGCCTTCATCGGACCACTCCTCGGTTCGATCGCCCGGCCGCTCGGTGGCAAACTGGCCGACCGCATCGGCGGCGGCAAGATCACCATGTGGACGTTTGTCGCCATGGCATTCGCGGCATCGATACTCGTGACGGCCGGAACGATGGACGACAACACCGCGGGCGTCGCCAGCGCCGGAATCATGGTGACATTCGTTCTCGGCTTCATCGCCCTGTTCCTGCTCTCGGGCATCGGAAACGGATCCGTCTACAAGATGATCCCGGCGATCTTCGAGGCGAAGGCCCAGAGCTTCGACCACATGGATCGAAGCGAGAAGGCAACGTGGTCGCGCAGTATCTCCGGCGCTCTCATCGGATTTGCCGGTGCGGTAGGCGGTTTGGGCGGCGTCGGCATCAACCTGGTGCTGCGCGCGTCGTACAGCAGCCCCGCGAAGTCGGCGACCATGGCCTTCTGGGTGTTCCTGGCCTTCTACATCGCCTGCATCGCAGTCACCTGGTTCGTCTTCCTGCGCAAGCCGTCGACGCTGACCACAGACGTCGACGAGGCGAAGGTCGCAGTCACGGCGTGAGCGGTCCGCAGAATCTCAGAACTATCTCGTACCTCAGGAAGTAGGCGTCATGAGCAAGTCGGTTGTTGTCATCGGACACGGAATGGTCGGACACCGATTCGTCGAGGCACTGCGTTCGCGCGACGAAGCGAACAACTGGTCGGTGACCGTACTCTGCGACGAGCAGTACGCAGCGTACGACCGAGTCGGGCTGTCCTCGTACGTCGGAGCGTGGGACCCCAAGGAATTGGCACTGGCCGGCAACGATTACGACGGCGACAGCCTGGTCGACCTCCGTGTGGGGGAAGGCGCGCTCTCGATCGACAAAGATGCACGCACGGTCACGACGACAACCGGCGAGACGATCTCCTACGACGCTCTGGTGATGGCGACCGGTTCGTATCCGTTCGTGCCACCCGTGCCGGGGCACGAGGGCGACGGATGTTTTGTCTACCGCACCCTCGACGACCTCGACGGTATCCGGGCCGCCGCCGAGAAGGCTGGTCCTGGCGCTGTCGGCGTCGTGGTGGGCGGAGGTTTGCTTGGACTCGAGGCCGCAAATGCTCTCTCGCTCATGGGAATGACGGCACACGTCGTCGAACACAATGCGCGATTGATGCCGATGCAGGTCGACGAGGGTGGTGGCGCACTGCTCGCTCGCCTCGTCACCGAACTCGGGCTCACTGTCCACACCGGTGTCGGGACGGCGGGAATTTCGCAGGCCGACAATGGAATCGTGGTCGAACTCTCCGACGGCTCCACCATCGACGCGTCGCTGCTCGTCTTCTCCGCCGGAGTACGTCCGCGTGATCAGCTGGCCCGCGACGCCGGCATCGCAGTGGGGGAGCGCGGTGGCATTCTGACCGACCTCGGCTGCGTGACGTCGGACGAGAACATCTATGCCGTCGGCGAATGTGCTGCGGTGGAAGGCCGTTGCTACGGTCTGGTCGCTCCCGGTTACACGACGGCCGAGATCGTGGCCGATCGTCTGCTCGGCGGCGCCGCGGATTTCCCGGGCGCGGACATGTCCACCAAGCTCAAGCTCATGGGCGTCGACGTCGCCAGTTTCGGTGACGCGATGGCGACCTCACCGGGCGCCCTCGAAGTCGTCCTCAGCGACGCGTCCAAGGGGACGTACGCAAAGCTCGTGGTCTCCGACGACGCGAAGATCCTGCTCGGCGGCATTCTTGTCGGTGACGCATCGGCCTACGCGTCGCTGCGCCCGCTGGTCGGTCGCGAACTACCCGGTGACCCGGCGACATTGATCTCGCCTGCGGGGGAGAAGCCGGGTGCAGGCTCGCTGCCCGACGACGCCGAGGTGTGCTCGTGCAACGCCGTGACGAAGGGAGCCATCTGCGGTGCAATCGCAGCCGGCGCATGCGACATCGCTTCGGTGAAGGCGTGCACCAGCGCCGGAACCACTTGTGGCGGTTGCCTTCCCACCGTGAAGCAGCTGCTGGCCGATTCCGGCGTCGTGATGTCGAAGGCACTGTGCGAACATTTCGCGCAGTCGCGGGCCGAGTTGTTCCAGATCGTCCAGTCGACGCAGACCAGAACCTTCTCGGCGCTGATCGCCAAGTACGGCAAGGGCGCCGGTTGCGACATCTGCAAGCCCGTAGTCGCTTCGATTCTGGCATCGACGGACTCCGATCACATCCTGCACCGCCAGCAGGCGTCGTTGCAGGACACCAACGATCACTTCCTCGCGAACATCCAGAAGAACGGTACGTACTCCGTGGTACCTCGGATGCCTGGCGGCGAGGTCACGGGTGAGCAACTCATCGTCATCGGAGAAGTGGCGCGAGACTTCGGCTTGTACACGAAGGTGACCGGCGGTCAGCGCATCGACTTGTTCGGTGCCCGCGTCGAACAGTTGCCCGCGATCTGGAAGCGCCTCGTCGACGCCGGGATGGAATCGGGTCAGGCGTACGGCAAGTCCCTCCGGACGGTCAAGAGTTGCGTCGGTTCGAGTTGGTGCCGCTACGGTGTCCAGGATTCGGTGGGTATGGCCGTCGACCTCGAGAATCGCTACCGCGGTCTGCGTTCGCCGCACAAGATCAAGTTCGGCGTCTCGGGTTGCGCCCGTGAATGTGCCGAAGCGCGAGGCAAGGACGTCGGCGTCATCGCGACGGAGAACGGTTGGAATCTGTATGTGGGCGGTAACGGCGGACAGTCGCCCAAACACGCTCAGTTGCTTGCCGGAGGCCTCGACGACGCGACCTTGGTCAAGTACATCGACCGCTACCTCATGTTCTACATCCGTACTGCCGATCGCCTCCAGCGCACGGCGCCGTGGGTCGAATCACTCGAAGGCGGACTCGATCACCTCAAGGCCGTGATTTGTGAAGACAGCCTGGGTATCGGCGAGGAACTCGAGGCACTGATGGCCAAGCACGTCGAGGGTTACCAGGACGAATGGGCCGGTGTGCTGGGTGATCCGGAGAAATTGTCGAGGTTCGTCTCGTTCGTCAACGCACCGGAAGAAGCCGACCCGACGGTTGTGTTCGACGAGACCGGAGTGCGCAAGGTTCCGGTCCTGATGGGCATGCCGAGCATCCCCACGCGCCGGTAATAGTCGCGTAACCCGTGGGAAACACGGGATCCGTAGAAACGTAGACAAGAACCCGCGCGACGTTGTCGCCGGATCGACAGGAGGACTTCGATGAGTGTCATCGATGCGCAGATCGCCAAGCTGGATTCGGATCGACTCGAATGGACGTCGGCCTGCCCGCTGAGCCATCTGATCCCTGGACGCGGAGTTGCCGTGCTTCTTCGCGGCGGCGAGCAGGTGGCGCTGTTCCTACTCGAGGACGGCACACTCCGGGCTGTCAGCAACTTCGATCCGTACGGCCGCGCCGCGGTGATGTCTCGCGGACTCGTCGGCGACCGGGACGGTGAGCCGATCGTGGTCTCGCCACTGCTCAAGCAGGCGTTCTCGCTGGTCGACGGCCGGGCGCTGGACGACTCGTCGGTTGCGCTGCCGGTGTACGGCGTTCGCGTGTGGGCTGGAGTCGTTCAGGTACACAGCTTGCAGATGCAGGGTGTTCGCTCGACTGTCGCCGATGCAGTCTCGTGAGTGACGACATGCCGTTGGCTGGATTCACGGTAGGTATCACTGCTTCGCGCCGCGCCGAGGAGTTCGCGACCTTGCTGACTCGTCGGGGAGCGGATGTCGTTCACGCTCCGGCGATTCGAATCATTCCGTTGGCCGACGACCGTGAGCTCGAAAGGGTGACACAGCAGATCATCTCGGATCCTCCCGAGGTGGTCGTCGCCACCACCGGGATCGGATTCCGGGGTTGGCTGGAAGCAGCCGACGGGTGGGGTGAGGCGGAAAATCTCGGATCCGCGTTGGGCTCGGCTCGTCTGCTCGCGCGAGGACCGAAGGCCAAGGGAGCAATCCGCGCGGCCGACCTTCGTGAGGAATGGTCACCGGCATCCGAGTCTTCCGCCGAGGTGCTCGAACATCTTCTGGCAGAAGGTGTCTCGGGAAAGCGGATCGCTGTACAACTGCATGGTGCGACCACCGAGTGGGAGCCGATTCCCGACTTCTGTCAGGTGTTGCGCGAGGCCGGCGCCGAGGTCATCGCGGTGCCCGTCTATCGATGGGAACCGCCGGAGGATCCGACGCTGCTCGACCGGATGATCGACGCCATAGCGTCAGCCGGAATCGACGCCGTCAGTTTCACCAGTGCACCGGCCGTAGCCTCGATGTTGATGCGCGCCGACAAGACCGGGGATCTCGGAGACATTCTCGACGCGATGCGGGGTCCGGTGGCGGCCATGTGCGTCGGCCCGGTCACCTCGGCGCCGCTCGAAGCGTTGAATGTACCGACCACAGCCCCGGCGCGGGCACGTCTGGGCGCGCTCGCGAGACACATCGTCGACGAACTCCCGCAGCGAGCCAACAAGATTCAAGCCGGCGAACACGAAATCAGCATTCGCGGCGGTTGCGTAGTCGTGGACGGTGAAGTGAAGCAATTGCCGCCGGCTGCGATGTCGTTGATCCGCACTCTCGGTGCCAGCCCCGGTCGAGTCGTCTCCCGCGACGAACTGCTGGCTTCTCTTCCCGGCGGCGGCGGCGACACCCATGCCGTCGAGACCGCCGTCGCCCGATTGCGCGCGTGCCTCGGCGCGCCCAAAGCCGTTCAGACGGTGGTCAAGCGGGGCTATCGACTTGCCCTCGACCCCGGCGACTACGTACAGAATCCAGGTGACTATGCAACGCGATGACGATGTCCTCGTCCTGGTAGCTCATGGCACGCGTAGTGCACGTGGCGTGGAAATGGTTGCCGCACTGGCCGACGCCGTCGGCACGCGCGTTGGACGCACGCGCGTTGCCTTTGTCGATGTGCTCGGTCCGTCACCTTCGGAAGTCCTCCGGGACACTCCGGGGCGAGCGATTCTCGTACCGGCGTTCCTGGCGTCCGGCTACCACGTTCACACCGATGTTCGACGCGAAGTGGCGATCAGTGAGCACTCGGCTGTGAGTGTGACGCCCGCACTCGGACCCGATCCGGCGCTTGCACGCGTGCTGCTTCGGCGCTTGACCGAAGCGGGGTGGAATCCGGGTGACGCGACAGTGCTTGCTGCCGCCGGGTCGTCCGATGCGCGGGCGCTGCGAGACGTCGAGCGTGCTGCGCTGATGCTTGCCGAAGCGGCGGGGACTCGTGTCGACATCGGGTACATCGCGACCGGGGAGCCGAAGGTAGCCGATGTTGTTGCAGCAGCACGCGTTCGCGGCGCGAAGCGAGTTTTTGTCGCCTCGTACCTCCTCGCGCACGGGCTGTTCCACGAAAGGTTGCACGCCGCAGGAGCCGATGGTGTGACCGAACCGCTCGGCGTCGATCCGGGAGTGGTGGACCTTGTCGTGAATCGGTATGAGAGTGCGCGAAGGGAACTAGTATCGCTGCATGACGTCTCACTCCGTAACGCCGACGTATGCCGACCTGGTCGCAGCAGTTCGTGAATCCGACGTCAAGGCACAGGCTCTCATCGGTGCACTGACCGAAGAGCAGGCGCGGGAGCCCTCCGGGCTCCCCGGGTGGAGTCGGGGACACGTCGTGACGCACATGTCGCGCAACGCCGACGCGCTGGGCAGATTTGTTGCCGGCGTGCAGGGCGGCGAATCGGGGGAGATGTATCCAGGGGGGCCGGATGCGCGCAATGCTGCAATCGAAGAGGGCGCAGATCGCCCGGCTGAATTGTTGGCCCTCGACTACCGCTTCTCGGGAACGAGGCTGGTCGACGCGTTGTGCGAGATCCCGACAGATCGACTGGACACACCGGTGCCGTGGCGCAAACCTGTGACGGCATTCGATCTACCGATCCTGCGCTGGAACGAGATCGAGATTCACCTGATGGACCTCGACATCGGTTACACCTGCCACGACTGGCCTGCCGAGTTCGTGGAATTCACTCTCGCCAGTCAGTTGGGCGCACTCGAGACGGCGGTCCCGGGTGTACGAGTGCCGTCGCTGTCCGACGCGGAGACCTTGGCCTGGTTGGTCGGGAGGCCGACGAGGGTGGGGCTGCCGACTCTCCCTGCCTGGCCGTTCTGAGATGCAGCCGTTCTGAGATACAGCCGTTCTGAGATGCAGCCGTTCTGAGAGTTAGAACAGGGTGGGGGCGCTCACGTCGTTGCGTGCTTGGGCCAACCGCGCACTCCACCTTTTCACCAACCACATCTCGACGATCTCGGGTTGGGTGCCGGCGGCATAGGCCCAGCTGTCGAGAAGTTCGCAGTACCGGCGGTAGCGACGCGTCGTGAAGCCGGTGACGGAAGGATCCTCGAGCCAGCCCTCGTGGATGAGCGTCGAGACTCCGTACTGGTCGATCATCTGAGCGCGTCGGCCTTCGTCCTGTACGCCCACTGCCCACATGAAAGCGGCCATCAGCGATACCCCGACACCGGGGGTGAGTGGCCACCCGGACCAGGTGTCGCGCCGGACGACGGGCATCGACTTGTTTTTCGAGCAGTGATCGAGAATGGCTGTGATCTGGGTCAGCGGATCCTCGTCCTCGCGGTGATGGGGATTGAAGACGTTGGGGAACCGCCGTGTGAAACGTCGGCTCTCGTGCGAGCCCTGCCAGGCCGCGCAGAGAAACAGTAGTCCGAGGCCGTCGTGCTGGGCGACAACGAGATCGCTCGACGGGCGAAGGTCGTTGCGTTGAACGATGGCTCGACCTTCGGTGATCACTTTGCCGTCGAGATCACGCCCGCGCAGGCTGATGGTGTGGCCGGCGTCCTTCAGGTGTGCGTTCCACCAATCCAGGTCGACGGTGGCTTCGTCGTCGAGGACGTGCAGTGGAAAGGTGCGGGAGCGGCACCACTCGACCAATGCGTCCGGCGGTTCGAATCCTTCGTCGACACGATTCATGGCGCGATGATCCCACGAGTCGCCGACAGTAATTCGTGCGACGCGCAGTCCACCGGGATGGAACCGGACACTCGCGGTACGCTCCGCTCATGAAATTCGCGTCCTCGCAGGTGCGGTCGGCGCTGTGGACGGTAGCCATCGCTTTGGCGGCCACGAGTCTGAGCGGATGTATCGGTGCCGTCGATCGGATGGATTTCGACAATCAGATGCGCGAACGTGGCGGTGGGATGACGTCGGAGTTGGTGCGAGGCGGGTTCGACAGCCTCGCACATAGATACGGCGTCGACGCGGTATCGGTGACCAGCATCGACATCAGCCCGATCGAGACGCTCGGAGTCACCGTTCGAGACCCCGGGAAGCCGACCCAGCTCGACAGATTCTCTTTCGACGGAGTCATTCTCGGCGAGCCGAGCCCCGTGCAAGTCAGTGTCACCGACGATCTCGATGCACGATCGTTCACGCTGGATCAAGTGCCGGCATTGACGAACCTCGAGAAGTTGGTCGACGACGCGCTGGAGACCAGCGGTGTCGACGACGGCGAAGTCACCGGGATCTCGGTCAGTCGCACCGAGGCGATTCGCGCATCCGTGATGGTGGAATCTCCACGCTCGCGGGCGCTGGTGGTCTTCGAGCCTGACGGAACTCCCTTCCTGGTGCACCCGCTGTGAGCCGCCGTATCGCTCCGTTGCTGATCTCCGTAGTGGTGATCGTGGTCGTGGGAATCTTTGCTGCACTACTGTCTTCGGTGATCTGGCCAGGACAGGTCGCTCATTTGGCGCCGATTTTCTGTGAAGCTCCCACATCGAGCGCGATGGTCGTCTCGGATACCTTTTCCGACGGCGACGGTACGTCCACCAATTTCACGCTGTACTGCGTCGGACCGCGCGGTCAGACCGTTGATGCCGGCTGGTTGCTGCCGTTCTTGGTGCTGTGGGGCGTGTATTCGCTGGTGCTTGCGACAGTGGTCGGCGTGGTCGGGGTCAACCGGCGTAGGCGCCCAAACGACTGACCCGATCAGCGTGGGAGGACAACCACTTCGGCGACGGCATCGTCTTCCGCGTGTGGCGGAACGAGTGCAAACGCGGAGCGCCCGATCAACCCCGCCAGGTGTGCGGTACGTACAGACGGTTCGGCGCGCCAGCGACCGTCGGCGGATTGTGTGACCGGCAGTAGGCGTACCGCATCGGAAGTCACCGCAGCGGCGTTCTCGATGATGCCGAGCAGTGGCGGTGGGGTGTCGCTTCCCGTCAAGGCGGCCACGACGGTGGGCAGCATCGTCAACAGGGTGGTCACTGCGGCGTACGGGTTGCCGGGGAGGCCGAGAACCACCCGACCACTGGGCAGGACAGCCGTTATTTGAGATCCGCCCGGGCGCGAGGCGACTCGCCCGACAATCGTGCGAGCGCCGAGTCGATCGAGCGCACTGCGCATTTCGTCGGCAGCGCCGCCGCCCGTGGCACCAATGACAACAAGCAGGTCCTGTTCAGTCGCATCCGCCAGTACACGCTCGAAACTGTCGGCCGTGTCCCTCAGGTGCGAATCCGCCACGCACCGTACGCCGTTGCTTTCCAGTAGGTAGGGGAGAATCCCACCGACGGAGTCGCGGGTCTGACCTTCACGCAGTGGACCGGTCCGCCGGATCTCGTCGCCGGTGACTGTCACGCGTGCCCGTACCGGACCACGGACGAGGGCGTCGAACACTTCACCGCTGGCAGCTGCGGAGACCACCGCCGGAGTCACCGCGGTACCAGTCGGGGCGATCGTGAATCCGGTGGTCCAATCTTCCCCTCGTGGTCGAGCGTCGTTGCGGTGCGGCGCATCCGGCAGTCTCCGTACCATCCGAGATGGCTCGTCGACGGACAGATACTCGTCACGAATCACCGAGGTGGCGCCGAGGGGCAGGTGTGCTCCCGTGGCAATGCGAATCGCTTCGCCTTCACCGAGTTCGAGTTGCCCGTCGGCGCCCGCGATACGGATCTCGGTGCGGATTCGCCAGGGACCCTCGCCGGAGACGGCGTACCCGTCCATCGCCGAGACATCGGATCGAGGAAGATCACCCAGGGCGACGAGAGGCTGCGCGAGCGTTGCTCCGAGACTGTCGGCGAGGGCGGCCCGGTGTGGTGACAATGCTGTCAGTGAGTTCCTGACGGCGGCGCGGGCTTGCTCGATCGTCAGGCGCGGATGGTTTCGCGCGCGGTCGATGTCCGCCGGTGTGTCGCAGTCAGTGGTACCAGTGACACGCAGCGTCGAGAACGGTTCGGTGACAATCGCTTTCATAGGTTGATTCTCCAACCCCGAACTCTCCCGCAATGTGGACAGGCGTTGCCGGAGCTCGCGAAATGTCCACGCGGAGAGCAGGAATTGGGTTCGGTTGTTCTCGTCCACGGCACACGTCACCGGACTGTCCGTCGACGTGGCAGCTATCAAAGCGTCGACTGATACGGCCTCGATGTGCGGCAGATCGGACGCCAGGACCACCACCACGGCGTCGTCGGGTAACCGGGTCGCAGACAATCCGGCCCAGATCGCCTCGACAGGGCCGGCTCCGGCCGGAGTTTCCTGAGTTTGAGTGATGCCAGGATCAAGTTCAGGGCGATGTGGACCGACCACGACGACGGCGTCCAGATGCGCCGTCGCTGAAAGCGCGATGTCGAGGAGCCTGCGGCCGTGAACGAGCAGGCCGGGTTTGTCGACACCACCCATTCGGGTCCCGCGACCACCCGCCAGAATGAGGGCGGCTGTCGGCGGCGTGACGGTCATACCTCCATGCTGCCCCATCGCCCGCGTCACGACGACCGGTGACACGTGAATCAGAAGTGATACCGAGCTTTCTTCAGGTCGATCCGACCGTCCTTGATCGGCACGCCTTCGAGTTCGAGCTTGGCGATCTGACGATGAGCCAGGTGCGCCGACGGTTTGCCGGAGGCGCCGAGAACCCGATGCCACGGCAGGTCGGCAGAGTCCGTTCGCATGATCCAACCGACCGTGCGAGCACTGGAAAGTCCTGCAGCATCAGCGATATCGCCGTACGTCGCCACGAAACCGGCCGGAATCGACGCGATGAGGCGCCGTACCTCTTCGATCTGCTCTTCGGTGGTGGCTGCCATGTCGGTTCCTTCAGAGCATGCTGCGAACGAGGGCGGCGACTTCGTCGGCCCGCACGTGCGGGACCATGTGGTCACAGTCGAATTCGACACCGGTCAGATTTTCACCGAGGTGCTCGGTGAGCGCTGCCCGGAACTCGTCGGTGACGTACGGCGGTTGGACCTTCATCGCCTGAACCAGCACGGTTGGCATCGACGACGGGGGCAGCACGATCGGGCGAGCGAGTTCGCCCCACCCGGTCACGATCGCGGGCGTGGACAGGCGCCAGTTGACGCGTCCGTTGCCCAGTTCGATCAGGTGTTCAGCCATCTCGACGTCGAGGTCCTGGGTGGGAACCTCACCCCACGAGCCGTGAATCTTCTCGGAGTAGGCCTCTGCCGCATCGGTGTAATCCGGTGAGCCGATTGTGAGTTCGGCCACTTCCTGCATGAAAGTCGGATCCAACCCGATCGCCGGGTCGAGCAGGACGAGCCCACGAATGCGTTCCGGTGCGGTGGCCGCGAGGTGCAGCGCCAGCATTCCGCCGAAAGAATGCGCGACGAT
This sequence comes from Rhodococcus sp. IEGM 1302, assembly GCF_030056935.1. Classification (NCBI taxonomy): domain Bacteria; kingdom Bacillati; phylum Actinomycetota; class Actinomycetes; order Mycobacteriales; family Nocardiaceae; genus Rhodococcus; species Rhodococcus sp. IEGM 1302. The sequence goes on from NZ_JASHKY010000013.1 coordinate 14,193, forward strand.
CACCACCGGTCCGGTGGCATGTTCGTCGAGCGTCTCCAGCAGGCTCGCCACGTGGGATTCGATGTTCCACGGAGGAGCCCAGGTGGAACGCCCGTGACCGCGTAGATCCGGCGAGATCCAGCGCGCTTCGGGCAGTTGGTTCTCGGCCATCGACTGCCAACGTCGGCCGTGACCGGTCAGACCGTGCAGCGAAAGGATCTCCGGTGCCCCGACGGGTCCGTAGAGATACGTATGGAGTGCAGACACGAGGTCAATCATGCCGGAAGCAGGCGATGTGTGAGTTGTCGGTGCGCTCTGGTGGAATGCCTGGGTGAGTGAGACGGCAACACGCAGCAAGGTCACCATCCCGCGGGCGCGGTTGGTGCACCGAACTGCGCCGTCTCCGATACCCCGAACATGGGACGAAGGGACGGCCCGGCTGTTCGCGCCGCCGTCCGAGGATCCTTTCCAACTCGCGTTCGGCCCTGTTTCATTCGGCTCGGGGGCCGCCTGGAGTCCCTGGCAGGTACTCGGCAGCCCCGGAACGGGCAAGACGTCCCTTCTCGTGGATCTGGCAGTGCAGAAGATCTCCGGTGGCGAAGATCCTGAATCGGTCCTGGTGCTCACCCAGTCGCGCCGGGCAGCGACGCAGGTCCGCGAGCAGATCACGGCCGGGTTGCTCGGGTACGAACAAGAACGCGGACCGCAGGCAACTCGTGAGCCGTTGGTCCGCACCGTTCACTCGTACGCCTTTGCCGTACTCCGGCTTCAAGCCGCAGCGCACGGCAACGCGCCGCCACGCCTGATCACCGGCGCCGAGCAGGACTCGGTGCTCCGAGAGATGTTGCGCGGCGACATCGAAGACGGTGCGCTCCGGTGGCCGGAGCGCCTGCGACCCGCATTGGGTTTGAACGGCTTTGCCGTCGAACTTCGAGATCTGATGTTGCGAGCGAACGAGCGCGGACTCGGTCCCGAAGATCTGGTCAAGCTCGGCAAGAAGCGTGGACGTCCGGAGTGGGTGGCGGCCGGGCGGTTCGCCGAGGCCTACGAGCAAGGCGTGCTGCTACGCGGCAGTGTCGGTGTCGAGGCTCCGGAGGCGACGGCGCCGGCACTCGACGCGGCCGAGTTGATCGGCGCGGCATTGACCGCGTTCGCCACCGATCCCGAATTGCTTCGCTCCGAGCGCGCTCGGATCCGGCACCTACTCGTCGACGACGCACAACATCTGGATCCGCAGGCGGCGCAGCTGGTTCGGCTGATCGGAACCGCAACTGCGGGCACGGTCATCGCCGGTGATCCCGATCAGTCGGTCTTCGGGTTCCGCGGTGCGGATTCGGCGTTCCTACTCGGACTCGCCGAGCGCGGAGACGAGCGCCAGATCGTCCTGCCCACCACGTTTCGCAACAACGCCGACGTCGCGTCGATCGCGGCGAAGATCGCTGCGCGGCTGCCCGGCAACCTCGCTCATCGCATCGCGGTTCCATCCGATCTCACCGATGAGGACCCGGGGCGGGCGTCGGTGCGGGTTCTCGGTACGACGGCCAAAGAAGCGGCAGTCGTCGCAGATACCTTGCGCCGGGCGCATCTGCTGGACGGGATTGCTTGGTCCGACATGGCCGTCATCGTTCGGTCGGTCCCGCGCACTCTCGCCCCTCTCCGGCGAGCCCTGCTCGCGGCCGGGGTACCCGTCACGACCGCTGCCACCGAATTGCCGCTGGCCAGGCAACACGGAGTGTCCGGCCTGCTGCTGGTCCTTCGGGCGCTCGGCGGCGATCAGTTCACCGGCGACGACGCGCTTGCCCTGATGGCCGGTCCCATCGGCGGCGCCGAGCCGGTCACCCTGCGCCGGTTGCGTCGTGGCCTGCGCCGGGTCGAGTTGGCATCGGGAAGTGATCGGGACTCCTCGGAGTTGTTGCGGCTCATTCTGATCGACGAGGATCGTGCGCAGTCCAAGCGCCTCATGGGCAAGTTGACAGACGTCGAAGCTGCGGCACTCAATCGCGTGCTGTCGGTCCTTCGCAAGGCCCGAGTGCCTCTCGAGCGAGGTCTCGGGGTCGAAGAAGTTCTGTGGGCAGCATGGCAGGCGACGGGGCTGGAACGACGCTGGGCGGCTGCGTCGGCGCGCGGCGGACCGATCGGCTCACAGGCCGATCGAGACCTCGACGCAGTCGTCGCACTTTTCGACGCGGCCGCCAACTACGTCGACCGGTTGCCGCGTTCGCAACTCGCCGGTTTCGTCGACTACTTGACCAGCCAGGAGATACCGACCGACTCGCGGAGCCGATCGGTCATCACTCCCGACGCCGTCACCGTGGTCAGCGCTCACGCCGCGGCGGGTCGCGAATGGGCGGTCGTGGCGGTGGCGGGTGTGCAGGAGGGGCTCTGGCCGAGTTTGCGGGCACGCGGATCGCTACTGCGTACCGAAGCGCTGATCGACCTGGTCAACGGAGTCTCCGACGGTAGTGACTCGGCTGCCGAACGACTCTCGCGAACCGCACCGCTTCTGGCCGAAGAACGCAGGTTGTTCCTGGTTGCCTGTAGCCGTGCTCGTCGCCGTCTGCTGATCACCGCAGTCGAATCGGCTTCGGGGGACACCGACTTGGTGCCTTCGCGGTTCGTGGACGAATTGATCCGTGGTGACGCGTACTCGGACGATCCGTCCTCCGATCTCGACGTCGTTGCACCCGAGACCGGGGATACCCGGGTTCTGTCGCTGCCTGCACTGGTCGCACAGCTTCGCAGCGTCGTGTGTGATCCCGACATCGCGCATTTCGACCCCGAGAAGCATTCCCGGGCCGCTCGCCAGTTGGCACGTCTGGCTGCTGCCGGGGTACGCGGCGCGCACCCGGATCAGTGGTACGGCACAGCCGAGCCGAGTACCGCTGCTCCCATGTGGCAGCCCGAGGACGGACCGGTTTCACTATCGCCGTCCACCATCGAGCTTCTCGAAACATGCCCTCTCCGATGGGTGTTCGAGCGTCATGGCGGCAGCGACGGAGACAACACTCATGCGATCGCCGGTACGCTGGTCCATACCTTGGTGCAGGCATTGGCCGGCCGGATTCCACCGGATCAAGTCGAGAAGGCACTCGAAAATGCCTGGGAATCCATCGATCTGGGATCGCAGTGGTACTCGCGCCGCGAACTCAATCGAACTCGGGAGATGCTGGCGACGTTCACCGCCTGGATGAACGCAACTCGCGGCGAACTGACCGAAGTCGGCGTCGAGGTCGCGGTCGAGGGGGTCCTCGAACCACGTGAGGAGGGAGCGCCTGCGGTCAAGCTTCGTGGCCGGATCGACCGGCTCGAGCGCGACACCGAAGGCCGTCCGGTGGTTGTCGACGTCAAGACTGCGCGAAACCCTGTCAGCAACGAGGCCGCGCAATCTCACGCGCAGTTGGCGGCGTACCAGGTCGCAGCGGCCGAAGGTGCGATTGCCGGCGAACCGGCCACACAACCCGGCGGTGCACGCCTGGTATTCGTGGCCAAGTCCAACAAGAAAGACGGTGCGGCGCAGCGAGTTCAGCCGCCGCTGACGGCCGAAGCCGTCGAGATGTGGCGAGACGTCATCCACAACGCAGCGGCAGCGACCCAAGGGCCGCAGTATCTGGCCAGGGTCAACGACGGATGTAGACATTGCCCGGTGCGCTCGAGTTGCCCGGCACACGACGAGGGACGACAGGTGAGTAACTAAGTGGCTGCCGCGACGCAGAAGGCACGCCGACCGAAGATCGATCCTGTCGACCTGGCGGTCGCGCTCGGTCAACACCCGCCGACGCCGGAACAGGCGGCTGTCATCGCCGCACCGCTCGGTCCGACATTGGTCGTCGCCGGTGCCGGTGCCGGTAAGACCGAGACGATGGCTGCTCGCGTCGTGTGGCTGGTGGCCAACGGCTTCGTCGATCCCGAGGCCGTTCTCGGATTGACCTTCACGCGCAAAGCGGCACAACAGCTCACGTCGCGAATCCGCAAGCGCTTGGCGCGACTGGCGGGTTCGGACGTTCTGCGGGCACTCGACCCGACCGGCGGAGTGCGTTCCCGGATTCTGGCCGGGGAACCCGAAGTCAGTACCTACCATGCTTACGCGGGACGGTTGCTGTCCGAGCACGGACTGCTGTTGCCGATCGAACCCTCGGCGACGCTGTTGTCCGAGACCGAACTGTGGCAGGTTGCGCACCGCGTCGTGAGCGGCTGGGACAGTGATCTGGACACCGACAAGAATCCGGGGTCCATCACCGAAACCGTTCTGGCCCTTGCCGGTCAGTTGGCGGAGCACCTGGTCGACCCCGAGCAGTTGCTCGAGGCTCACACCGAGTTGGACAAGCTGATTCACACTCTGCCCGCCGGTCCGAAACAGCGGGGTGGGCCGAGCAAAGAGCTGTTGAATTACCTTGATGTGCAACACAAACGCATCGAGCTACTGCCCCTCGTTGCCCGGCTGGGTGAGACGCTGCGGCGTGAAGGCGCATTGGATTTCGGCAGCCAGATGTCGCTGTCGGCCCGTGTCGCCTCCGAACATCCCGAGGTCGGGCAAACCGAGCGTGAGCGCTTTCGGGTAGTTCTGCTCGACGAGTACCAGGACACCGGTCACGCTCAGCGAGTGTTGTTGTCCTCGTTGTTCGGCGGGGGAGCCGACGGCCGGTTGGCGCTGACAGCCGTCGGCGATCCGATGCAGTCGATCTACGGTTGGCGAGGCGCGTCGGCGGCCAACCTGCCACGGTTTGCAACCGACTTCCCGCTTGCCAACGGAAAGCCGGCTCCGACGCTCGAACTGCTCACCAGTTGGCGTAACCCGCCGGAGGCTCTCGAACTGGCAAACCTGTCGTCGGCACCGTTGCGCCGACGCGGTGTGGCCGTCAGCACACTTCGTGCGCGGCCGGGAGCCGTCGCCGGAGACGTTCGACTGGCGCTGCTCGGAGACGTCGAACAGGAACGTCAGTGGGTTGCGGAGAAGATCGCCGAAGAATATGAGGCGGCACGTGCCGAAGACCGCCCGACGCCCACGGCAGCGGTGTTGATCCGCCGCAACGCCGATGCTGCCCCGCTGGCCGAGGCTTTGCGGTCCAAAGGTCTGCCCGTCGAAGTGGTCGGACTCGGTGGGCTCCTGCACACACCCGAGGTGGCGGACGTGATCGCCATGCTCCGAGTGGTCGCCGATCCGCTGGCGGGCAGCGCCGCCGTTCGGCTGCTCACCGGAGCGAGATGGCAGATCGGCGCGAAGGACCTCGCCGCACTCTCGCAACGCTCCCGCGAACTTGCCATCTCCGCCGGATACGGAACAGCGGGTGCGGTCACGGACGCCGAGGCGCTCACCTCGGCAGTTCAGGACGCGCTGCCGGGGGAGAACGCCGAGCAAGCAGGATTGGTCGATTCGATCTCCGATCCAGGCCCGGCAGAACGTTATTCAGCTCTCGGGTACACACGCATCAACGCGATAGCGGCAGAGTTGGCGTCGTTGCGCGAACGTATCGGCCAGCCGCTCACCGAACTGGTGGCGGAGGTCGAGCGGGTGCTCGGTATCGGAATCGAGGCAGGCGCGCGAACCCGAGTCGGTGTCGTCGGGACCGCGGGCCGCGAGCATCTCGACGCATTTGCCGACGTCGTCGCCAATTACGCGACGCGTCCAACAGCCAATCTGCCCGGGATGCTCGCATTCTTCGCGGCCGCCGAACAGATCGAAAAGGGCCTCACTCCGGGCGAAGTGGAGGTGGCGCCGGATCGCGTGCAGATCTTGACCGTGCACTCGGCGAAGGGGCTCGAATGGGAAGTAGTGGCGATCCCGCATGTCAGCGACGGGGTGTTCCCCTCGTCCACCGCGTCCGGATCGTGGCTCGGGGCGCTCGCCGAACTGCCACCGTCCTTGCGTGGTGACCGGGCGGTCGACGCTGATTCGGCCGACGGAGTTCCGGTGCTCGACCTCGAGGAGCTCTACAACCGCAAGGACCTCGAGAACGCGATCACGGCGCACAAGAAGGCCTTGTCCAACCGTCGACTGGACGAGGACCGGCGACTGTTCTACGTCGCGCTGACCAGAACCGAACGGGCGCTGTTCATCTCGGCGCATCACTGGGCGGAGTCCGGTTCGGAACCGAAGGGGCCTTCGGAGTTCCTGGACGAGCTGCATCAGATGGTCACGGCCGAAAACGATGCCGGTGAAGAAGACTCACGCGGTGCGATCGGCGTCGTGGAGGAATGGGCGCCTGCACCGGAACCCGACACCGAGAACCCGTTGGCCTCCACACCCCGTACTGCGCAGTGGCCGCCCGACCCGCTGGGTGCGCGTCGCGGCGCGGTCGAGGCCGGAGCCGCGAGCGTCCTGTCCGCACTTGCATCGCTGCCGCAAGACAGCGAAGAGACGGAAGAACCGGAGGACGATCCGGAGAACTGGGCCTCGGACGTCGACGTTCTACTGGCCGAGCGCGAAGCCCGGGCAAACGCGCGTGCCGAAGTGATTCTCCCGGCGCAGCTTTCGGTGACTCAGCTCGTCGACCTCAAGGCAGATCCGGATGAACTCGCGGCACGGCTGCGTAGACCACTGCCGTACCCACCTAACCCGCTCGCGCGGCGCGGCACGGCTTTTCACGCCTGGATCGAGCGAAGGTTCGGTGCGACCCGACTGTTGGATCTCGACGAACTACCCGGCGCCGCGGATACCGGCGCGGGTCCCGAGACCGATCTGGTGAAACTTCAGGATGCGTTCCTGCGGTCCCCGTGGGCCAATCGCAGCCCGATCGAAGTGGAAGTTCCTTTCGAAACATCCATTGCCGGAACGGTTTTACGCGGTCGGATCGACGCTGTGTTCGCCGATCCCGACGGCGGATGGACGGTGATCGACTGGAAGACCGGTGCCGAACCGTCGGCCGCCAACGAGGACGCTGTTGTGATGCAGTTGGCCGCGTATCGGGTGGCCTGGGCCGAATTGATGTCGGCCAGAGCCCGTTCGGCGGGGCGCAACGAACAGTTTCCGGCCGACAAGGTGCGGGCGGCGTTTCACTACGTTCGATCGGGTCGCACCATCGCACCCGAGAACCTGCCGGACGGTGAGGCTCTCGCTCGCCTCATCCGAACGGCAGGCGCGCAAGATTAGCTTGCGTTTCGACGAGCCTTGAGTGCTTCGGTCACCAGCGGAACCTGCAGGGGAAGACGTGCGATCGAACCGATCTTCTGCGGTGTGGACGTCTTCGGGCTTCGGCACCAGTCGATCGCCATCTGGATGTTGGCGGGGAACACGGCGACAAAGAGCGCGGCGGCAAGGCCCGCGCCGAGCTTGCGGGTCTTCGGCACGGCCAAGGCAGCGCCGATCGCCAGTTCCGCGACGCCGGACACCTGGGTGTAGGTGCGGGCCTGTCCGGGAAGCTGGCGGGGAACGGTGCTGTCGAAGAAGGAAGGCGCCACGAAATGCATGGTGCCGGCGCCGAGAAGGAGGGCCGACAAACGAAGAGCGGCCGCTTGGCTGGGAGTGGACGTCGAACCGGTGAAAGGCATTTGCCCAGCCTGCCTCACGGTGGACCTTCTTGCCACTACCGGCGCCACGACCCGCGCGCTATTCGGCGCCCGAGTTCCGAAGTCGATCTTCGAGGGTTACGCTGCCTGCCGATGTCCGTGTAGGTATTTCGTAAGTTCGAGTGAGAGAGTCGATGTATGGCCGGTAAGCTCCGGGCGCGTTTGACCAGGTCGGAAGCATTGACCGATCAGCCTGACTTCGCCCTTGTCGGGGTGCTGCGCATTCCCCAGCTACAGACAAGTCCGGCGCGGGCCATCTACAAGCGAGTTCTCATCGCGTTGGGTGCTCTCGGCGCCGCCGTGTTGATCGTGTACATCGATCGCGCGGGATACCGGGACGCACAGGACAACGAGCTGTCGCTGCTCGACTGCATTTACTATGCGACGGTTTCGCTCTCGACCACCGGCTACGGCGATATCACTCCGTTCACGCCGTCGGCGCGCCTGGTCAACGTCCTGTTGATCACGCCACTTCGGATCTTCTTCTTGATCGTGTTGGTCGGAACCACACTTTCAGCTCTGACCGAGAGTTCGCGTCAGGCGTTCAAAATTCAGCGTTGGAGGCAGCACGTGCGTAATCACACCGTCGTCGTCGGATACGGGACCAAGGGGCGGACGGCAATCGAAGCAATGCTCGGTGACGGTGTACCGGCGTCGGAGATCGTGGTCGTGGACACCGATCAGACCGTCCTCGATTCGGCGGCGAGCAAAGGCCTGGTGACGGTATTCGGTTCGGCGACGAAATCGGACGTACTTCGGTTGGCAGGTGCGCAGAATGCGTCGTCGATCATCGTGGCAACCAACCGTGACGACACCGCAGTGCTCGTGACGCTGACAGCCCGCGAAATCGCGCCGAAAGCCAAGATCGCCGCAGCCATCCGTGAAGCCGACAACGCGCATCTTCTGCGTCAGTCCGGCGCAGACTCCGTCGTCGTGTCCTCGGAGACGGCGGGTCGACTCCTCGGCATCGCGACCACGACGCCGACCGTCGTGGAGATGATCGAAGACCTGCTGACTCCGGAGGCCGGATTCGCGATTGCCGAGCGTGCCGTCGAGCGCGACGAGGTCGGCGGCTCTCCGCGTCATCTCTCCGACATCGTGCTCGGGGTCGTTCGCGACGGCCGTCTGGTTCGCGTCGGTTCGCCCGAGGTGGACGCCGTCGAGGAGAACGATCGACTGCTCTACATTCGCCGCGTCACGAACTGAGTGTTACCGAGCTTCGTGCGCGCAGTAATGTCGTGAGCGTGAACGACTTCCAGCTGACCGAAACACCTCTGCTCTCACGCTCGAGCGTCGGCCGCGCCGAGGAATTGCGGTCTGACGCCGCTGCACTGACGACGGGTTGGGCGGACGCACTGCTCCTCCGTGTGAATTCACGGGGTCAGGTCAAGGTGTCGCCGGAAGGTCAATTGGTCTTCGCCGAGGCAACCGAGTTGGGGCCCGAACCGGTGCGCGGCGCGGTGTTCCTGGGAATTCGGGAGAATCGCCACGTCTGGGCGGTGCGGGTGTCGCTGCTGGCGGGCACTTTGTCTGAATTGCGGATGCTCGGCGGAACACTCGACGACGCGGACGCCGGTTTGTTGACCGGTGCGGTCGCGATTCTCAACTGGCACGACAGTGCCGGATTCAGCGCTATCGACGGCGCACCGAGTGAACCCACGATGTCCGGCTGGTCACGCATTTCCACGTCCACCGGCCACGAGGAGTTTCCCCGAACGGATCCGGCGGTCATCTGCCTGGTGCACGACGGCGGCGATCGAGTTCTACTCGCGCGTCAGCCGACCTGGCCGCAGCGCCGTTTCTCGATTCTCGCGGGATTCGTCGAGGCCGGGGAGTCACTCGAAACGTGTGTTGTCCGCGAGATCAAGGAAGAAGTCGGTATCGACGTGCACAGCGTTCGATACCTCGGGAGCCAGCCCTGGCCGTTCCCTCGCTCGGTGATGTTGGGCTTCGCCGCAATCGGCGACCCCGCCGCTCCGCTGCTGTTCGCGGACGGCGAGATCGCCGAGGGCACCTGGTTCACGAAAGACGAGGTGCGCGCCGCTCTCGAACTCGGCGACTGGGGTTCGGAAGCGGACGCGCCACTGCTGCTGCCCGGGTCGATCTCCATCGCTCGCGGAATGCTCGAGAGCTGGGTCAAGTAGCAGCCGGAGAAGGTCTACAGACCCAGAGCCTGCTTGACCTGGTTGAGCGACGGGTTGGTCGCAACGCTGCCGTCGCCGTACTTCACGGTCGGAACGACGTGATTGCCACCGTTGACGCTGCCGACGAAATCGGCTGCTGCCGGATCGTTCTCGATGTCGATCTCGGTGTACTCGATCCCCGACGCGTTGAGCTGCGTCTTGAGGCGACGGCAGTAGCCGCACCACGTGGTCGAGTAGATGGTCAGGGCAGGCGCATTTTCGGTAGAAGTCACGGCGGATATAACACCACGACCGAGAGCGTTGTTCCGTATCGGCCCGTGTTCTCTTGCCCACATACCGTCGGGCGCGGCGAATGGAGTGTCGGAACGTCCTGCCATGATGGTCCCCATGCCTGCGGACACCGGACTGGATCCAGAACAATCGGCCGCCGTGCTCGCGCCACGCGGCCCGGTATGTGTCCTCGCGGGCGCTGGAACAGGCAAAACCCGCACCATCACGCGCCGGATCGCTCATCTGGTTGCCGACGGTCACGTGTCGGCCGGTCAGGTGCTTGCCGTGACGTTCACCGCTCGTGCGGCCGGGGAAATGCGTGGACGTCTCCGTGAGCTGGGCGTCGGCGGGAGTGGGCCGCAGGTGCAGGCTCGAACTTTTCACGCTGCTGCTCTCCGTCAACTGAAGTACTTCTGGCCGCAGGTTGTCGGCGACACGCCGTGGCGTCTGCTGGACCGAAAGTTCGCGGTTGTCAGCAGTGCCGCAGCCCGGGTGGGATTGTCCACCAGCACGGAAAGCGTCCGCGACCTCGCCAGTGAAATCGAGTGGTCGAAGGCGTCGCTGATCGCGCCGGAGGATTACCCACGCGCGATCGCCAAGATTCGCCGTGAGGCACCGGTCGATGCCACCAAGGTGGCCCAGGTGTATGCCGCATACGAAGAGCTGAAAGCACGCGGCCAGGACGGCATGCTGCTTGATTTCGACGATCTCCTACTGCACACGGCGGCAGCTCTCGAAGAGCATTCGACAGTCGCCGACGAGTTCCGCGAGCGGTATCGCTGCTTCGTCGTGGACGAGTATCAGGACGTCACCCCACTGCAGCAGCGTGTGCTCGACGCCTGGCTGGGCGACCGAGACGATCTGACCGTGGTGGGCGATGCGAATCAGACCATCTACTCCTTCACCGGAGCCACCCCCAACTATCTGTTGGACTTCTCCCGGAAATTCCCCGAAGCGACCGTCGTTCGGCTCGAACGGGATTACCGCTCCACCCCTGAGGTCGTGTCGTTGGCGAACCGCGTGATCGGTGCCGCGCGCGGGCGGATCGCCGGGACGCGTCTGCAGCTGATCGGGCAGCGCGCTCCGGGGCCTGAGCCGGAGTTCATGGAGTTCGACGACGAGCCGGCCGAAGCACTCGGCGTTGCGCGGGCGATCAAACGGCTGATCGCGGCAGGCACCCCTGCGGCCGAGATCGCTGTTCTGTACCGGATCAATGCTCAGTCGGAGGCGCACGAGCAGGCCCTGACGAAGCTGGGCATTCCGTTCCAGGTGCGCGGTGGAGAGGGCTTCTTCACTCGCACCGAGGTACGTCAGGCGGTGGCAGCGCTGCGTCAGGCAGCTGGACGCGACGACCTCCCCGAAGGTGCAGACAACGGCGAAGCGCTGGTCTCACTCGTCCGCGCTGTGCTCGCGCCGCTCGGCCTGACCAACGAAGAGCCTTCGGGTACTCAGGCACGCGAGCGCTGGGCGTCGCTCTCGGCTCTCGTGGCGCTCACCGAAGAACAACTTGTCCACGAACCTGAACTGACGCTCACCGGGCTTCTACAGGAGCTCACGGCCCGAGCCGAGGCGCGGCACCCACCGACCGTGCAAGGTGTGACGCTGGCCTCCCTCCACGCGGCCAAGGGGCTCGAATGGGATGCGGTGTTCCTGGTCGGCCTCAACGACGGCACCCTGCCTATCCAACACGTTCTCGGCGACGCCAATTCTGGCGCCGACGACGTCGCGGTGGAGGAGGAGCGTCGGCTTCTCTACGTGGGGGTTACTCGCGCTCGCGAGCATCTGCAGCTGTCGTGGGCATTGGCCCGCAATGAGGGTGGACGCAAGTCCCGTCGCCGGTCGAGATTTCTCAACGGACTAATCCCGGAGGACTCGCCGGCCTCGCGCGTCGCCGCGCCGTCGTCGGGAAACAAGAAGCGTCCGCGCTGCCGCGTATGCGGCAAACCGTTGATCGGGACGTCGGCGACCATGCTCGGGCGCTGCGAAAAATGCCCGTCCAATGTCGACCTGGAATTGCTCGAGCACCTCAAGGCCTGGCGTCTGGACAAGTCCAGAGAACTCAAAGTTCCGGCCTATGTCGTCTTCAGTGACAACACACTGATGGCTATTGCCGAACAACGACCACAAGATAATCGTGGACTGGTTTCGATCCCTGGAATCGGGCCGAAGAAACTCGACAACTTCGGGGAAGACGTACTAGCTGTCATTCGCGGTGAACTGCGAGCGGCAACACTCGATATCTGACAACACATCCGAATCGACAACGGTGAGTTACATAACCGCAGGTCAAAAATAGGTTGTGCAGATTCGGCAGATTCTCTACTCTGGTTTTCAGTGTTACGGGGCAACCTGTGCGCAGAAACTATCCGGACCGACACGAAATGGAGGTGGCAAGAAAATGACGAACTTGATCTCTTACGAAGCGTGCGCAAGCGCAAAGTTCGCTGTTGCCGCCCCCATGCTGCCGCGTGCAGCGGGATGGGCGCAGCATGCGCTCCGCCTGCGCCCTCAAGCAGCAGCAAAGAAAGCAGCTGTCGAGTCCGTGTTCTTAAGCCATCGAGGTATTTCTCGGTAGGACACATCCGTTCACTTACGGCCACGGACCCGCAGCCCCTGCGGACCGTGGCCTTTGTGTTGGATAGCCCTCTTCATCTGGTTTCCGACTCGGCTCAGGTTCGCACCCATCGAACCCATATCGTGCGACACAGTTTCGCATCCGAGCACTAGGAGACCGAGTTGTCTGCCCAGACAATCCGCGTGGAATCCGAAAACTCCACCACTGCAGTAACTTCCACCGACGTCACTTCGGCTGCAGTCACGTTCATCGAGGTCGCGTCCACCCGCCGCGACCTGCCGTGCCGGGCATCCAACCCCGATCTCTGGTTCGCCGAAGCTCCGGCCGAACTCGAGCAGGCGAAGGCACTGTGCGCGCAGTGCCCCATCCGTTCCCGTTGTCTCAGTGCGGCTCTCGACCGCGCCGAGCCGTGGGGGGTGTGGGGCGGCGAGATCCTCGATCAGGGGGCCGTCATAGCGCGCAAGAGACCGAGAGGGCGCCCACGCAAGCAACTTGTGTGCGCGTGAGAGCCCTATTCGGCGGAGCCGGTGTCTTATTCGGCGGAGCCGGTGTCATCCAGAACCGGCTCCGCGAACCCTGGCAACCAACGAGTCAGGATTTCCATGTACGGGGCATATGCGTCCAACTGGGCGCATATGCCGACCGAACCGAGAAGAACACGGAAGATCATCAAATACTCGGCCGGAAGGTTGAGTGCACGGGCCGTTCGGAACTGCGCACTGTTGAAGTCAGTGGCGGTTCCGGCGGCCTTTTGCAGCCATGCCCGAGTGAAGTGAAATGACTCGGTCTGGATCGGGTCGGTGAAGGGTCGCAGGTAATCCGCGATCTCCTTGTCGGTCACCGTGCGTCCGGGGATCACGAAACCGTTGGCGCGCAACAACTCCGTCAACTCGTCGAATTGTTCCTCGACAGCCAAGCGCACCATCGTGCCGAGAACCCGTGGCAGTCCGTTCGGGAACGGCGCAGCAGCACCGAAGTCGATGACGCCGAGTCGGCCGTCCTCGAGAAGCATGAAATTGCCGGGGTGCGGGTCACAGTGGAGCAATCCGACACGGGCCGGAGACGCGAAGTGGAATTCGGCGAGTAGTGCACCGGCCGCATTGCGCTGCTCCGGCGTTCCACTCTCGATGATTCTGGTCAACGGGGTTGCCGTCATCCATTCGGTCACGACCACTTTCGGCGCGCTCGCCACGACGTGCGGGATCACGAATTGGGGATCTCCGTCGAACTCTTTGGCAAAAGCTCGCTGATTGTTCGCCTCGATCCGATAGTCGAGTTCTTCCTCCGTGCGCGCGGTGAACTCCTCGATCACGGGCCGTACGTCGACACCGGGCATGACCGAACCGAAGAGACCGGCAAATCTGCCCAGGGTCTTGAGATCGGCGCGTAGAGCTTCGTCGGCGCCGGGGTACTGAACTTTCACGGCTACGTCGCGGCCGTCCGCCCAGACGGCTCGGTGAACCTGCCCGATGCTTGCCGACGCGGTCGGTTCGTCGTCGAACGACTGGAATCGGTCGCGCCACTTGGTTCCGAGTTGCTGGTCGAGCATCTTGTGGACTTGCTTGGTCGGCAGCGGCGGGGCGGCGGCCTGGAGCTTGTTCAGCGACTCGCGGTACGGCTCGGCGAATTCCTCCGGAATTGCCGCCTCCATGACGCTGAGCGCTTGGCCCAGCTTCATCGCGCCGCCCTTGAGTTCGCCCAGCACCGCGAACAGTTGCTCGGCCGCCTTCGCGCTCAACTGCGCGTCGATCTCGCCTTTGTCGCCGCCGGCGAGCTTGCGTCCGAAGCCCATGGCGGCGCGACCGGCCATCCCCAGGGGGATGCTCGCGAGTTTGGCAGTACGGGCAGAACTCTTGCGTGGGATCTCGGACACCACACCATCATGTCTGACTGGGGCGTCCTTTGCCCGAAACAGGTGCCAGGTATTGGCAACTGCAGGATATTTGCCGAGGCCAGCGCCTGGTTGTGATCCGATACGGACGGAGCGCGATCTCGAGCGTCGACGACAGACTGGCCGCATGCGTCGCCGCTGTCTCCGATAATGCGGAGTCGATCTCGGCCAGGGCCAGCGCGACACTTGCATGGATCATCGCCGATTCCGCGTGGCCTGCGCTGCCGAGTAGCTGCGCGGACAGATGAAGCCAATGAGGGTCGAGTTCGGATCGGAGGATGTCTGCGCACCGCAGGCAACTCGACTGACCAGGCAGGACAAGAGGACCGACCACACCGTTGCCGTCGCGGATGCGGACGGAAAGGTGGGGGAGTCCACAGCGAACGAGATCGCTGACCAGACGAGGATCAGTCACGACGTCGTCGGCCAGGACCACCAGTTGTTCGTTCCACGTGCGCACGACGTCGGTGTTGCGATACCCGCGCGAGCGACGCGTGCTGACCCCGCCGGTGACGAGTGCGCGCTCGATGGCATCAGAGAGCGGACCGACACCGTGAATCCGGACCGTCGCGGTGCTTCTGCGGGCAGTGTGGACGAAACCGGAATCGGCGAGTTGCTCGAGCAACTCCTCCGTCACCGACGTGGGAATCCCGCGCCTCGACGCTTCCCAGAGGATGTTTGCGCGGGATCTCGAGCCGTCCATTTTGCGCAGGATCGACTTCACCGCGCGATCGTCGACCCCGACAGGCAGAATCAGCACGACGGCACGTCCGGGGGTCCATCCCAGCTGCAGTCGACCGTCCGGGCGCGACAGAACAGCAATCCGCGGGTCCCATCGGGGTCCCGCGGATCGCTGTGAAGTGCTGTCTTGTCTGGTGTCGTCGTGCGTGTGACCGGTCATCATTCGATGCTGGCACGACGGGCCCTCGGCGAGTCCCCGTCAGCGGCAGTTATCCACAGGCCGTCATCGCGGCTGATCTGCGAAAATGTGTCGAGAAGAGATTACTTCTCTTCGTCGTCCTCGCGGGTCTTGTCCATCGCTTCCTCGGCCGCGCGCTCTTTTGCCACGACGGCTTCGAGCTGGGCTATCGGGTCGTCGAAATTACCGGCTTCGCCGGCGCCGAGGACACGGGCGACAAATCCGTCCG
Source organism: Rhodococcus sp. IEGM 1302 (assembly GCF_030056935.1). Classification (NCBI taxonomy): domain Bacteria; kingdom Bacillati; phylum Actinomycetota; class Actinomycetes; order Mycobacteriales; family Nocardiaceae; genus Rhodococcus; species Rhodococcus sp. IEGM 1302. The sequence goes on from NZ_JASHKY010000013.1 coordinate 29,703, forward strand.
GTGCGTCGAGATCGCTCGAATCGGGCATCAGGTCGGGATGCGACCAGACGCCGTCGCGAACGTCCATACCGGCTTCCGCAGTGAGCTTCTGCCACAAACCGGCCGCTTCACGGACCTTGCGAGGACGAAGTTCGAGTCCGACCAGCGTCGCAAAGGTCTGTTCGGCGGGGCCGCCGGTAGCGCGGCGACGCCGCAACGTCTCACTCATCGCGGCAACACCAGGCAGTCGCTCGCCGAGTGCGGCGGTGACGACCGTCTCCACCCAACCCTCGACCAGCGCAAGCAGAGTCTCGAGACGTTCGAGAGCGGCTTTCTGCTCCGGTGTGTTCTGCGGCTCGAACGTGCCCTGCTGCATCAGCGCTTCGAGCTTGCTCGGATCGGTGAGAGCGGATGGATCGAGGTCCTTGGCGAATTCTTCCATCGCCGAGAAGTCCATGGTGATTCCGCGGGCGTATTCCTCCACTGTCGCGAGAACACGCTGGCGCAGCCACGGAACGTGACTGTAAAGGCGCTGATGAGCGGCTTCCCGCGCGGCGAGGAAGACCAGAACTTCCTGATGCGGCTGTTCGAGACCCTCACTGAAAGCCTGAACCGCAGCCGGGAGAAGGGCCGCGGTGCCTTCGGGGCCGAGGGGCAGGCCGATGTCAGTGGAGGAGAGCACCTCGGTGGACAGTTGGCCGAGTGCCTGGCCCAATTGCGAGCCGAACGCGAGTCCGCCCATCTGGCCGAGCATGCCCAGCATCGGGCCAGCCATCTGCTGTGCTTCGGCCGGAAGACCCTGGACCCACATGCCCGCTACCTTCTCGGCCACCGGATCACAGAGTCGCTTCCAGGTGTCGATCGTGTTGTCGAGCCAGTCGTTCGGAGTCCACGCAAGAGTGCGGCTCGCTCCGGCAGGGAGCGTTGTCGCGGCGTCCAGCCACATCTCGGCCAGGTGCGCGGCGTCGGCGATCGCCTTGACGTTGCCCTCGGTGATCGGTGTGACCGATCCGATCTGTTGGCGTGCCAGCTTCTTGGCGATGTCGTAGTTGACCGGGCCGGACGTACCGCCCTGGCCCATCGACGAGCCCATTCCGCTCAGCATCTGCCCGAACTGGGTGAGCATCTGGCCGAGCTGAGCCGGATCGAATCCCTCACCGCCCGCGCCGAACCCGAACGGCATGTCACCACCCCCGAACGGATTGCCACCCGCCGCGTTCTTGTCGCGATCGGGATCGTCGTCGGAGTTGGAGAAGCCGAACGGCATATTGCTCATACCTCAACGGTACAAGGCTCGAGCGGTCGGAGTCGCCCTCCGAGTCACGCTGACGGCGAACACGCACGGCGCTCAGGCGGTGCGATCGGTGCTCCGGAGCCTTCGCGCTTTACTCTGGATCAGGTGAATCGACGGATAGTGACGCTCTTGGCCGCACTCGCACCCATCGTCGTGTTGGGAGTCGTCGGAACAATGGTCACTGTTCCTTATGTCGCACTCGGTCCGGGCCCCACCTTCAACACGCTCGGCGACGTCGACGGTAAGCCCGTCGTGGACATCCAGGGGACCGAGGTCGATCCCACCGACGGCAACCTCAACATGACAACGGTGTCGGTTCGCGACGGCCTCAACATCTTCGAAGCGTTCGGACTGTGGGCGAGTGGCAGCAACGGACTCGTCCCTCGCTCGGAGATCTATCCGCCCGAGAAGTCGAAGGAAGAGATTCAGCAGGCCAACACGGCCGACTTCCAGCAATCCGAGGACAGTGCCGAGTTGGCGGCACTGCACTTTCTCGGCAAGCCGGTGGCACTGACTGTTTCGAAGGTGACTCCGGACGGTCCCGCTGCGGGTGCCCTGCAAGAAGGCGACGTCCTGGTCAAGATCGGCGACACTCCGGTAACCACCATCACCGGCGTTCAGGACACGGTCGGTGCGATCGCGCCCGGCACCGCGATCGACGTCACCGTCCTTCGTGAGGGTGTGGAGACCGTGGTGCCGGTCACCGTCGGGGCGCGGCCCAACAAGCCCGAATCGGGTTACCTCGGCGTCACACCCAACGAGGTCCCGGACGTTCCCTTCACCGTGCAGTTCAATCTCGCCGACATCGGCGGTCCTTCTGCCGGACTGATGTTCACACTGGCCTTGGTCGACAAGCTGACTCCGGGGGAGCTCAACGGTGGAAAGTTCGTGGCCGGAACGGGCACCATCGACTCCGACGGCGAGGTCGGTCCGATCGGCGGCATCAGGTACAAGTTGATCGCCGCGTCCGAAGCCGGTGCTGAGACCTTCCTCGTGCCGGCCCAGAACTGTGACGAGGCGAAACAGAATGCGCCGGACGGGCTTCGACTCGTCAAGGTCGACAAACTGCCCGGCGCAGTGGACTCACTCGAGAGCCTCAACACGGGCGGCGACGCACCCCGCTGCTGAAAGCTGCCTGGCCGCCGACGACTCTGTCAGTCTTCTTCGACCTCGTCGAGCGTCGCGTACAGGGCGTGCACGAGGTGAGGTGCAAGACCGTCGTAGGTGAGCAGTTCCAAGTCACCGTACGGATCCGCATCCTCGTCGGGACGCATCTGTAGGAGCGACAGCGAGGGACCGTCACGGAGCACGCCGACGAACAGTCGAGCCTCGCGTCGATCGGGATGCGCGTTGGCCGTCAGCCGCGCGACCTCGTCCGCCGCGTGCTGATCGGTCAACACCGGCGCCGTGGCGTGGTCGAGATCCGATTCCGCCTCGGGCGGCAGGACGACGATCTCCTGCACCAGGATGCAACCCTGCACGGACTCGGGCCAATGCGTCGTCGCCAGGAACTCGTCGAGTGCCCGTGAACCGCCGATGATGTCCTCGGGAAGCGATTCCTGTTCGATCGGTGTGTATTCGGCGCCCTCGGCGAGTTGGTCGAGCAGTCCGGGTTCGGCCGCGGCGAGCATTTCGGTGGGTACCAACGCGTACAGCTTCGGCGGCTGATCCCAGCCTTCGGCGTCGATGTGGTCGACAACTTCATGAACGCACCGGGCGAGGGCACTCGGTGATCTGCTCATATTCTCTTCACTCACACGTTCATCCTCCCACCTTCTGTCCGGCTCCCCGCTCTCCGTGTTGTCAACCCGTGACCGTTGTTACGTAGAGTGGTCGGAAACGGCCAAGTCCACTCGGGCGTGGCCGCAGTGATCGATGCAATCGGTTGCGACGCCACGGCGTCGCCAAATCTTGGAGCGTGGCACGTGGGCATGCGGCCCCCCGCAGGTTTACCCTCTCTGTCCAGACGCAGTCGAATCTTGTTGGTGGTGGCTGTCGTAGTGGCGGCCTTGCTGCTCGTGGGGCCGCGACTGATCGGCATGTACACGGACTGGTTGTGGTTCGGCGAAGTCGGCTTCCGCGGTGTCTTCACCAAGGTTCTGCTGACGCGATTCGTGCTCTTCCTGGTCGTCGGAATTGTCGTCGGCGCCATCGTGTGGCTCGCGATGCTTCTCGCGTACCGCGCACGCCCGGTGTTCGTCCCGGTCTCCGGGCCCAATGATCCGATCGCGCGCTACCGCACCACCGTTATGTCGCGTCTTCGTCTGTTCGGCGTGATCATTCCGGTAGCGATCGGCATCCTGTCCGGTCTCATCGCGCAGGCCAACTGGGTCACTATCCAGTTGTTCCTCAACGGCCAGGCATTCGGTATCACCGATCCGCAGTTCAACATGGACGTCAGCTTCTACACGTTCGATCTGCCGTTCTACCGTTTCGTTCTCAACTGGTTGTTCGTCTCGATCCTGCTGGCTTTCGTGGCAAATCTGATCACCCACTACGTTTTCGGTGGAATCAAATTGGCCGGACGAGCGGGGACGTTCACTACCGCCGCTCGTGTGCAGTTGGCTGTTCTGGCCGGCACTTTCGTGCTGTTGAAGGCCGTCGCCTACTGGCTCGATCGCTACTCGTTGCTTTCGAGCGGCCGTAAAGAGCCGACGTTCACCGGCCCGGGGTACACGGACATCATGGCTGTGCTCCCGGCAAAGCTGATATTGATGTCCATCGCGATCATCTGTGCTTTGGCTTTCTTCGCTGCGATCTTCACCCGCGACCTTCGTATCCCGGCTATGGCCGTTGCTCTGCTGGTTCTCTCGTCCGTGCTCGTAGGCGCAGTCTGGCCGATGATCGTCGAGCAGTTCTCCGTCAAGCCCAACGCGGCGGACAAGGAGAGTACGTACATCGAGCGGAACATCGCGGCCACCAGGCAGGCCTACGGAATCACGGACGACAAGGTCACATATCAGCCTTACTCGGGTGACGGCGACGCAATTCCGCGCGAGGTGCCGGCAGACGTCACCACTATTGCCAATGCTCGTCTCCTCGATCCGAACATTCTGTCGCCCACTTTCACCCAGCAGCAACAGCGTCAGAACTTCTACGGGTTCCCGCCCTCGCTCGACATCGATCGCTACGACATCGACGGTGAGATGCGCGACTACATCGTGGCGGCGCGTGAGATCTCACCGAACAACCTGCAGGGAAACCAGACGGACTGGATCAACAAGCACACGGTCTACACCCACGGCGACGGCTTGGTGGCCGCTCCGGCGAACAAGATCACTGCGCCGGTCCTGGACCCGACGAAGGACAACGCGAACAACAACAATGCGGGCTACCCGATCTACACGGTCAGCGACATCGCCTCGCAGGACGCGGGAACACAGGTCATCAAGGTCGATCAACCGCGCATCTACTACGGCGAGGTCATCGGTCAAGGCGCTGACGACTACGCAATCGTCGGTGGTGCCGGTGGTTCGGAAGCTCGCGAATACGACACGGAGCAGACCAAGTACACCTACACCGGTTCCGGCGGCGTCTCCATCGGAAACTGGGTCAATCGCTTGGCTTTCGCGGCGAAGTACACGGAGAGGAACATTCTCTTCTCGGGTGCCGTCGGTTCGGATTCCAAGATCATCTACAACCGTGATCCTCGCGATCGCGTCGGTCAGGTTGCTCCGTGGTTGACCACTGACGGAGATGCGTACCCGGCCGCAGTCGACGGCAAGATCGTCTGGATCGTCGATGCGTACACCACGCTGGAGAACTACCCGTACGCACAGCGCAGTTCGCTGGACGGACTGGTCGCGGACAGTGTGGATGCAACGACCGGTCGTTTGTTGCCGAAGAAGGAAGTCTCGTACATCCGCAACTCGGTCAAGGCAACCGTCGATGCCTACGACGGCAACGTGACGCTCTATCAGGTCGACGACAACGACCCGGTACTCAATGCGTGGAAGGGTGTGTTCCCGGACACGGTCAAGCCGCAGAGTGATATCTCGGACGATTTGCGGGCACACTTCCGCTATCCCGAAGACCTGTTCAAGGTTCAGCGGGAAATGTTGGCGAAGTACCACGTCGACAATCCGACCGAGTTCTTCACCAACAACGCTTTCTGGTCGGTGCCCAACGAGCCGACGGTGGAGAATTCGAAGGAAAATGAACCGCCGTACTACGTGATGGTGGGGGACCAGGAAACCGGCGCGCCGTCGTTCCGGCTCACAAGTCCGATGGTGGGATTCCAGCGAGACTTCCTGTCGGCTTACATCACCGTGAATTCGGATCCGAAGGACTACGGCAAGATCACTGTTCTGCAGTTGCCCGTCAACAAACAGACGCAGGGTCCGTCACAGTCGCAGAACTCGATGATCTCGGATGCTCGCGTGGGCTCGGAGAAGGCACTGCTGGAGAGAACCAACACGATCCGATACGGCAACCAGTTGGCCTTGCCGATCGCAGAGGGTGGAATTCTCTACGTCGAACCCATGTATACCGAGCGAAGTAACACAACGACTTCGTTCCCGCAGCTTTCCCGAGTTCTGGTGAGTTACCAGGAGTCTGCGAAGGCTGGCAGCAGGGTTCGTGTCGGTTACGCATCCACGTTGGCCGAGGCGCTCGATCAGGTCTTCGACAATGGTGGAGCCGCGGGTGCTGCCACCGCACCGGGTGGAACTGCCACGACGGAACCGCCGGCGGGAACCGGGACCACCCCCGCGCCGACGGCGCCGACGACGCCTACAGGTCCGGCATCATCGGAAGATGTGTCGAAGGCTCTGGCAGAGGTCAACGCTGCCATGGATGCATTGAAGTCTGCGCAACAGACTGGTGACTTCAGTGGTTACGGAGCCGCGCTGGATCGCCTGCAGAAGGCGGTTGACGCTTACCAGGCGCTGCCGCCCAGTTAGTCGACCTCGTTCGTGAGTCACAGAAGGCCCGCCATCCGATCGGATGGCGGGCCTTCTTGTGTTCTCAGGTGAAGCTGTACGAGCTGAATCAGCGCAGTGCTGCAACGATCGGTGCGTTGGCATCGGAGAGCTGCTGGAACTGTGCGGCGAAGCCGTACTGGCCGGCGAGGTCACGAGCGGTGTCGTAAGCCTGCTGTGCGGCGGGCTTGAGCTCGGCCGGGATCTCGATGGCGGGAGCAACTGCGGGTGCCTCGGCGACGGGAGCCGGCGCTGCGGCGGGAGCTTCTTCGACTGCAGGCTCGCTCGCGACGGTCAGACGCTGGCCGCAGACGGGCCATGCGCCGGGGCCCTGGCTCTGCAGGGTGTTCTCGGCGACGCGGATCTGCTCTTCCTTGGAAGCGTTGGCGGGCGAGCCGGTGCCACCGTTGGCGGTCCAGGTGCTCTGCGAGAACTGCAGGCCGCCGTAGTAGCCGTTTCCGGTGTTGATGTTCCAGTCGCCACCGCTCTCGCACTGTGCGACGCCGTCCCAGTTGTGGGTGGCTGCGGAAGCGGTGCCGGTGCTCATGGTGAGGGGCACTGCGACAAGTGCGCCGGCTACTGCCAATGTGCCGAATGCACGCTTGCTGATGCTGGTGTACGTCATGTCGGGGTAAATCCTCTCCGCGCTTGCTGACATCGGCGGGCCTGCGGGTCGGCGATGATGCTGACTTTCCCGGGCGCTTGTCTCTCCGTGTCTCTGCCCCTCGAAGGTTTCGGGGGTTCCGATCCCGCGGGGCAGAGTGGAGCAGCGGCGGGTCGGCGTTCGCCCGGTTGATTCGGGCCGGGACCGACCGTACGGGAGCGTCGAACGAGGGTCGATTCGCAATTTTCCGGACTGTCTGGTCTGCTCTCGACCCAAAATTTTAGCGTTTGTGCTGGTAGAGCCTTTCCGATGCCGTTTCGACGTACGTTCGTTACATGCTTGTTATGTGTTGATGCTCACGGGCATTTTGTGAACCCAGTCACCCGATTCTTCGACTTTCAGGCGTGTATTTCGCTCCAGCGCAGGCGATTTGCGTTCCGTTCACCTGCTCGTGTAACTTTGTCCATGCATCGCGGGGTGGAGCAGCTCGGTAGCTCGCTGGGCTCATAACCCAGAGGTCGCAGGTTCAAATCCTGTCCCCGCTACTAGAAAAGGACCGCCGCACTGGAATCCAGTGCGGCGGTCCTTTTTTTGTGCGCAGCCGTCGTAGGGTGGCGACGTGCGACTCTCGAAGATTCTCTTGGCGATGGCGGTGACTACTTCGCTGGTGACCACCGCTCTGGCGTTCTCGGCAGGAAGCGCTGCCGCCGGTGGGCGGATCACCGATGCGAAGCGCGTGGTCTTCATCGTTCCGGGGCAGCAGCTCTACAACTCGGGAGAAACGCACCAGGCGACCTACCGCGCCCTCGACAAGGCACTGAGCGCTGCGGGCTACGAGACACACTTCGTCGACGCACCCGGCAAGATGATTGCGGCCGACGCCGAGCTGATTGCGGATTCGATTCGCTCCTACGCTACCGGCGCTGACTCCGTCGGGGTGATCGCGCACAGTGCGGGTGGACTGAGCTCCCGGTACTACGCGAAGTTCCTCGGTGGCTCCGAAGTAGTGGATTCATTCGTCGCCATCGGTGCGCCACAGTACGGTAGCCCCGGTGGCTGCGTACAAGGCCCTGCCGACGGTTACGACACCTGCATGTTCTCCGAAGTTCTCACCAAGCTCAATGCCGGTGAGGACACTCCTGGATCTGCCTACTATTCGGTGGTGCAGAGTTCGGGCGAGTGGGCGGACGGTCGGTTGGACGGGGGCCAGTGCCGGGTGTACGTCGATGGCGTTCCCGGGGCCGGAACCGGAGGAGACCACCTCACCGAGCTCGAGCATCCAGAGGTCATCTCGGGAGCGATCAGCGCTTTGGGGCGCGACTGTGTCGGTACGTTCGTGGACGAGAACGACGGCGACATCACCTGGCCTGACACGCTGTTTCCGTCATTTCGGTAAAGCTTCAGGTCCGGGTTGTTCGGACGAGTAGCCCGGCTACGTGTGCGCTCGCGGCAGTCCTCGCCCCCAAGGCGTCACCCGATTCGATGGCCGCGACTATACGTGCGTGCTCGGTGACGGCGATCCGCCGATTGAGCTCGAGGCTCCACATGTCCGAACGGTAGAGGTGTGACTGACCATCCAGACGATGCAGGGCTTCGCTGAGCGGGTGATTGCATGCAGTCTCACGAATCAAGGTGTGGAACTCGAGGTCGAGCTTCGAATCCCGACGCTGATCCGGCGGGCTCTCGAGAAGTTCGCGTTGCACCTGCACCATCTTGTTCAGCTGTGACACGGTTTCGTGCGTGGCATTGGCCGTCGCGTTGAACGCCGCGAGACCGTCGAGTACCTCACGCACCTCGAAGACCGCGCGCAGAGACTCCGCGTCCAGCGAATCGACTTTTGCACCCGCATTCCGTGTGTGGACGGCGATGCCCTCGTAGATCAACTGCTGCACGGCCTCGCGGACCGGCGTTCGACTGACATTGAGCTTGCTCGCCAGCGCGGGAACACTCAGTGGTGTCCCCGGCGCCAGCTCGCCCGAAAAGATCAGTTCGCGAAGCGTCTCGTGCACGGACTCGGTGAGTAAAGCTCGTTCGGTGGTGGTCATCTTGTCCTCACTTCGATCCTGCACGATGTCGACGGTACCCGGGAGCGCTATCCAGCGGCGCGCACCCGGTCAGCGCTGCGACTGTCGACCTCGGGCGCCGTCGCGCCTTTCAGTCCGGCCACTTTGGCCGCGATGTTCTCAGCGATCGTGATCGGCGGGTATCCCACTTCGCCCGGTGTGAGAGTCCCTGGCAGTGCTTCGATGACGGCGTCGTAGTTCCCGTCGAAAAAGAATGCGGCAGAGCGACGTCGGATGATCTGACCATCGACGATAGGTGGGTCGACTCGGTGCACTGTCGAGCGCCATCGGTCGTTCGTCCAGCGTGCCATCGCGTCGCCGAGGTTGATCAAGAGTGCGCCGTCGGCAGGTTGGACGTCGTGCCATAAGCCGTCGGCACTCAGAACTTGAAGACCCGGAACTCGATCTGCCCACAGGATGGTCAAGATTCCGAAGTCGGTGTGAGCGCCCATTCCCGTCATGTCGCCGGAGATGCGGATCTCGCCCTCGGGCAGTGCGTAGTTGTTCATCTTCATCGCGTCGATCGAATGGTCGAGCATCGAATCGAAGTACCCGGGCTGCAATCCGAGAGCGTCGGTAAAGGCGCACATCAGGATTCGTGCCAAGCCCTGGGCATGACGGAAATACTCTTCGATTGCCGGTCGGAATCCGGGCGCGGCCACGGGCCAGGTGTTGGCGGCGTAGCTGGACTCGGGTAGGTCGACGCCCGGATAGTCGCTCACCTCTGTGCCCACGACTATTGCTTCGTAGAAATCGTTCATCTGGTTCGCAGCGGCGACGCCCAGGCTCATGCTGAGTGATTCCGATTTCGGTGGTGAGTAGCCGCGGTTCTCGGACGAGGGACGGCGATAGTTGTTCTTCACCGTCAGTGGGAGAGCAAAGAACTCGTCGAGAGCGTCGGCCAGTCCTTCGGTCGCCGATCGTGGAATGCTGTGTCCGACAATCTGTATGAATCCGACCTCCCGGCACGCGCGATCGAGTTGAGCTGCCACTTCCGCACAGGCAGTGCTGTTGGTGGCGTTTGCAACCGCTGCCTCGCCGCGGAGGTACGGGCTGATATCGATCGTAGGGATTTCGAAGACAGGAGTTTCGTGGGTCATTTAAAGTCCTTGCGGCCGGACGTGTGCCACTTACCGACGAGCACACGTGAGAGGAATCCAAAGGCAGAGAAGACGAGGACACCGAACACCGACGCGATCACGATCGCGGCGATCAGATCCTCGGACTGAAGGCGGCTTCGGTAGACGTCGAGCAGCGTTCCGATCCCGGGTTGTCCTTTGGCGAAGAACATGTCGCCGATGATGGCACCGACGACAACAAGGCCGGAGGCGGTGCGGATGCCGGTGAGAATAGCCGGCATTGCCGCTCGCAGTTCGAGTTTCACCAATCGATCCCAACGGGACGCGCGGCCGAGGGTGAACAGTTCGTGCAGTCCGCGATCGACCGATTGCAATCCGAAGTGTGTGTTGGTGATGATCGGGAAGGCTGCGATGAGAACACACACCAGGGTACGCGCGGTCATACCGTAGCCGAACCAGAGCCCGATGAGGGGGACGATGGCGAGGATGGGAATGACCTGCAGCACAACGGCATAGGGATAGACGATCCGCTCGATCCACTTGGCCTGGCTCATCAGCACGCCGGTTCCGACGCCGACTGCCACCGCGACCACGAAGCCGACCAGTGCTACCTGTGCCGTCACTGCGAGGGCTTCGAGCATGGGAGAGAGGTGTTTCCAGTCGAGTAGCGACTTTGTCAGTACTTGACTCGGCGGCGGAAGGAGAAATCGACGTTCCGGGGAGAGAACGAGGTAGCTGACGATCGACCACGCTGCGACCGCGCCGGCAAGTGAGAGCAGCGGATAGAGAAGGAAGGTGCCGAGCGCTCTCATTCGCGAGGGCCGTCCGGGCTGTGACTGTGCTCGCGCGGCGGTCGCAGAATCAGTGCGAACGGCGGAATTGCGTGCGGTGCCCTGTTGCACTGCAAGGACTTCGGTCATCGTGAGCTCCCATGGAGACTGGCCGAGATCTCGGCGACGTGTTCGGTGTATCGGGCGTCGTAGCGCAGTTCCGGGCTACGCGGGTACGGGAAATCGATGTCCACGACCGAATGGATTCGTCCGGGCCGGGCGGTCATGACGACCACCTTGTTTGCGAGGTACACGGCCTCGGATACCGAGTGCGTGATGAACATCGAGGTGAACCCCTTGTCGGTGTAGAGCCTTTGCAGCTCTACCTGCATCTCCAGTCGTGTCATCTCGTCGAGAGCACCGAAAGGTTCGTCGAGCAGCATCACAGCAGGTGCGAGGGTGAGCGCACGTGCCAACGAGACGCGCATCTTCATTCCGCCCGACAACGCGTTGGGCAGTTGTTTCGCAAAGTCCGCCAGGCCCACTGCGCGAATTGCCTCGTCGGCGCGCAACTTTCGGGCTGCTTTGTCGCCGCCACCGAGTTCGGCGGACAATTCGACGTTGGCCTGCACGGTTCGCCAGGGGAGGAGAGTCGGCTCCTGGAAGATGAAGCCAACTGATTCGGTGTCGAGGGCAACCGCGCCGCTGGTCGGTCGCTCGAGGCCGGCCGCCATGCGCAACAAAGTCGACTTGCCGCAGCCGGAGGGTCCGACCACGGCGACGAAGTCTCCTCGCTCCACGTTCAGATCGATGCCGTCCAGCGCGACAGTGCCGGTATCGAACTTCTTGACGACATCGGAAAAGACCATCTGCATCGGTGCGGTGAGCTTGCGAGCGTCGGCATCCTGCATCGTGTTCGCGAGTTCCATCTGAGCCTCCGGTTCGATAATGCATGCAAAAGTTGTTCAATATGTATGAACCATCTTGAATTGCATGTATGTCGCCTAGGTTGCTGAATGTAAATGTGAGGTGACATTGCAGGTGAAGCGAGAATCCTGGCGCACGTTACCTGATGGAAACAACGAGTCGATTGCATGTAATCCACGTGCTGCAGAGTGTGCTCATCGGATCACCCTTCCTGGTTCGCCCACATCCCAATTGTTTTCACGAAGGAGACGCTGTGTATTCAAATCGCAAGGTGCATTCCAATCGCAGAAGTGTGGGAGCGGCGGGCGCGGCACTGGCCATGTGTGCAGCCATCGGATTGACTGCGTGCAGCTCCAGTGAGGCTGAGACGGCCAAGGCTGAATCTCTCGAACCAGCTGCCGAGGCTCAGAACCTAGCGGGTCTCTGTCCGGAAAACGTTGTGGCTCAACTCCAATGGCAGCCACAGTCGGATATGGGGGCGCTCTTCGAGATGCTTGGTCCCGGCTATTCGGTCGACACCGACGACAAGTCCGTCAGTGGGACTCTTGTCGCCGGAGGGAAGGACACCGGAGTCGACTTGACCTTGCGGGCCGGGGGACCGGCAATCGGGTTCCAATCCGTCAGCTCCCAGATGTACGTCGACGATTCGATCACTCTCGGCTTGGTGCACGGCGATCAGGTGATCGCGGCAGCGGCAAGTCAGCCCGTTGTGGCCGTCACGCCATTGCTCAAGTACAGCCCGGCAATCCTCATGTGGGACAAAGAGTCTCATCCGGAATGGGCGAGTGTTGCCGATATCGGCAAGTCCGACGCGAGTGTCGTCGTTTCCAAGGAGCAACTGTTTCCGCAGTGGCTCGTGGCGAAAGGCCTACTGAAGCGGTCTCAGCTCGACACGAGCTACGACGGAGCTCCCTCGCGATTTGTCGGTGACCCGACCATCGCTCAGCAAGGATTCGCGAATTCGGAACCGTACACGTACGAGAAGGAGACGCCGGCGTGGGACAAGCCGGTTTCCTATGACCTGCTGAAAGATTCGGGTTTCGACATCTACGCGTCCAATGTTTCCGTTCGTGCCGACAAGGTCGAGACACTCTCCCCGTGTTTGAGCAAGCTGGTTCCGATCATTCAGCAGGCCACCGCGGACTACATCACTGCGCCGGATACGGCGAATGCTGCCATTGTCGACGTCGTCTCGCAGGACGTGTCGTTCTCTCCCTACACCGAGGGTGAAGCAGCGTTCAGTGCCCAACTCTTGAAAGAGAAGGGCCTGATCGCGAACGAGGCGGACGGATCCGTCGGCACGTTCGACATGACGCGAGTCGCTCACACCGTCGAAGAACTGAAGCCCATCCTGAACGCCGGGGGTGCGGCGATACCGCAGTCATTGACTGCAGAAGAGATCTACACCGACAAGTTCACCGATCGGTCCATCGGAATCCGCTGAAGGAGCTGACAGCAAATGACTTACGACATGACAGAACTCAACCGCGAGACCCGCATGGGTGGCCTGGGCACGGAGACCACCGACCGCGAGGTCCGAAGAATCGATCTCTCGGATTTCGAGAACCGGCGCAGCGAGATCGCCGAGGAGTTGTGGTCGGCAGCAACCGACATCGGATTCTTCCAAATCGTCAATCACGGGATCGATCTGGACCAGGTCCGCGAGGCTTTCGCAGCGGCCGAGCGATTCTTTGCACTGCCCACTGAGGTCAAAGCGCAGTATCCGCTCAAGAAGGGTTTCAACTCCGGCTGGGAGAGCATGACGCAGGTGCGTCCGTCCATCGGAACACCTGATCAGAAAGAGTCCTATCAGGTGACCCGCCCGCATATGGGTGATCTGTGGCCCACTGCAGACGAATTGGGCGGATTCCGCGAAACGATCCTGGACTTCGAAGCCAAGTGCTGGGGCATTGCGATGGACCTGTTGTCGTGCTTCGCCGAGAAGCTGGGATTCGAACGAGACTTCTTCACCAGGGCACATGACCCGTCGGTGGACACCTACCAGAGCACGCTGCGACTACTCCACTACTTCCCCCTTGCCGCCGACGCAGATGTCGAAGGGATGTGGCGTGCCGGAGCACACACCGATTTCGATTGCCTGACATTGCTTTTCCAGCGTGACGGTCAGGGCGGCTTGCAACTGTGCCCGGGCAAGGAGATGGACACCCAGGAATGGACGTCGGTGGTGCCGGCTGAGGAAGCAATCACCTGCAACATCGGCGACATGCTGATGAGATGGAGTGATGACGTCCTGCCGTCGAATTTTCATCGAGTCAAGAGTCCCGGAGTCACCGACTATCGGGGAGCCCGCTACAGCCTCGCGTTCTTCGCTCAGGCGAACCGCGACGTGACCATCGAGGGGCCGGCGGGCAAGTACCCGCCGATCACTGCCGAGGACTACATCGACCAGCGAGTACGCGCGAACTTCGCGCGTTGATCCGTATCCGTTCCGTCACACACTTTCAGGAGAACTGGCGATGACTACCGCGCCCAAGAACATGACCGACGTGATCATCCGGGACGTGACGTTGTACAGCGGCGGGCAATGGCTGACCGGCCACGACGTCGTCGTCTCGAATGGGGTGGTCGAATCGATCGAGAAGTCGACCGGCACCGCCACACCTGGAAGTGTGGACGGATCGGGGGCGTATCTGATCCCTGGGTTCGTCAACACCCATACGCACCTTCAGCAGTCACTGATGCGTGGGATCGCCGAAGGGGCACCGCTTCTCGAATGGCTACTCGCGGTCGCAGAAGAGTCGGTTCAGATCACTCCCGAGCGCGCATACGCGGCCACTGTCGCAGCCTCGCTGGAGGCATTGCGCAGCGGTACGACCACCCTGGTCGAACACATGTGGCCGCACCCGTCCAGCGAGGTTCACGATGCCGTGATCCGGGCGTTGCACGACACCGGGATTCGTGCGGTGCTGGGACGCGGAACCGCAGACCGGGCGGACAAGACGAGGAAGTGGGGCTTCGATCCGCGGCTCATGCAACCACTCGGAGACGTTCTCGCACATACGGATCAGATGATGCGGGACGTCGCCGGTTCCCGCATTGACGTGGCAGTCGCGGTACCGAACCCGCGTTCGCTGACCCCGGAGGGGATGTCGGAAGTGCGTGAGTTCGCGCAGGCTCGCGACCTGACGGTCTCGATTCACCTGCTCGAGACGCAGACCGACAACACGATGTGTACCGAACACGCGGGCATGAACGCGGTCGACTACCTGGATTCCCATGGTTTCTTGTGGGACCGGGTGCTGGCGGTCCACTGCGTCGAACTCGACGACCGTGGTCAGAAGGTGCTGGCGGAGCGCGGCGTCGGAGTGTCGTACAACCCCGTCAGCAACATGCGCCTCGGTAGCGGAATCGCGCCCGTCCCGAGTTTCCTCGACGCGGGGATCGCGGTGGGGTTGGGTGTGGACGGCGCAGCCAGCAACGATACTCAGGACATGCTCGAGACGCTGCGCACCGGCGCCTACGTGCAGCGAGCCGCGCGCGGCCGCGCCGACCTGCTCGGCTTCGAAGCCATGATCGACATCGCATCCGGCGGTGCAAACGCAGCACTCGGTCTGCCGGCCAGGTCCGGCGGGATCTCCGTGGGCGATCCCGCCGACCTCACCATGATTCGGTTCGAACGCGACTTCGGTTGCCTCCCGGTGCGAGATCCGGGCGCGTCCATTCTCACGACGGGCAGTCGTCAGATAGTGGACACGGTGTTGGTTGCGGGCGAGGTCGTGCTCCGCGACGGGCACTCCACTCGCGTCGACGAGGCGGAATTGATCCGCACGCTCAGAGCTTTGTGACTGTGCTCAGTCTTCGCTGATCTCCATCTCGATCAGGACGCGGCGCAACAGCTTTCCGGTGGCGTTGCGGGGAAGTTCGTCGATGAAGACGATCTCGCGGGGAACCTTGTAGCGCGCGAGATTCGACCGGACGTGATCCTTCAGCTCGTCGGAGTTCTGGTCGGCGCCGTGGGCGACGACGACAAACGCTCGCAGACGGTGCCCGAAGTCGGCGTCCTCGACTCCGATGACTGCCGCTTCCAAGACGTCCTCGCGATCGGCGAGCAGGTTCTCGACTTCGAGCGGGTAGACGTTCTCGCCACCGGAGACGATCATGTCGTCGTCGCGGCCGTCGACGAAGAGGAGGCCGTTGGCGTCGAAGTGTCCGACGTCGCCGGTCGAGAGAAGTCCGTCGATACGTTCCTTGTCGCGCCCGTCGGTGTATCCCTCGAAGCTCAGCCCGCTGGCGACGAAGATCCTGCCGATCGTGTGTGGGGTGGTGATCTTCTTGTTGTTCTCGTCGAACAGTTCGACGTGACAGGTCACCGGAGCGCGGCCCGCGGTTCCCGGCGCAATGGTCAGATCCTCGGGAGTCGCGACCGTGGCCACTGCGACCTCGGTGGATCCGTACAGGTTGTAGAGGACGTACCCGAACGAGGCCGTGACTCGCTTGCACAGGTCGGGTGAGAGTGACGAACCTGCCGAGAAGATGATCTTCAGGTTCGACGTGTCGTACTTGGACAGCACGTCGGGACCGAGGTCGATGATGCGAGTGAGCATCGTCGGGACCACGACCAGACTGTCGCACTTGTACTGGGCGACAAGCTTGATCGTGTTCTCCGGATCGAACTTTCGATGCATGACGACGGTCTGGCCGAGCGCCAACGCGAGAGCGAACTGCGAGACACCGGTTCCGTGGAAGGCGGGGGCCGCCATCATCATGGTCTGTCCGCGGCGCAACGGCACGCGGTCGAGGAACTGTGCCGACGCGAGAGGGGAGGTGTGGCCACGCGGCGCACCCTTGGGAGTTCCCGTTGTGCCGCTGGTGAGGAGGACGAAGCCACCGTTCTTCTCGGGTGCCGGCACCGACGACGTGGTGCGTCCGGCGATGGCCTCGTCGAGAGTAGCTGCCGTGGAACCGTCAGCGGCTGTGCCCTCTGGCCAGGAACGATAGACGACGACGTCGTCCGGCAAGGCATCGGCGATGTCCGCGAACTCGTCGTCGTAGACGAAGGCGACAACCTTCTCACGCGCTGCGACGTCCACGAGTTGGGGCCGAGCGAAGCCCGTGTTCATGAGAACGAGCTTCGTTCCGTTCTTTGCTGCCGCCAGCATGGTCAGGACCAAGCCTCGATGGTTACGGCACATCGCACCCATGACGGAGTCGGAGGTGATGCCGTCGGCCTGCCACGCCCGGACCAACGCGTTGCTCTGACGCTCGAGCTCGGCATAGGTGATGGGTCCGCGCTCGTCGATGATCGCCACCGCATCGTAGCCGTTCTCGGCGTGTGCATGGACCGGCCCGGCAAAGGGTCCGTACTTGTCCACGGCTGCAATGGATTTGAGTCCGCGATCGAGGCGAGGGAACGGGACGAGTCCGGCTCGGAACATAACCCCCGCCGCGCCGATGGTGTCAGTGACCTTGGTGACCAATCCGGGCATACGTGAACCTCTTCCCAGCGTCGTTGTAGGACTGATTACACACTAATGCGCAATCAGGTTTCGGTGGTGAAGTTTCACGATGGCGACCGAGCACTCCGCCCCGCCACCTCGAAAGGTGGCGGGGCGGAGTGTTTCGGGATCTGGTCCGTGCGACCGTCACTTCAGTTCGGCGGACGACTTTCCGAGTAGACGGCGTGCGACGATCAGCTGCTGGATCTGCTGGGTGCCCTCGAAGATGTCGAGAATCTTCGAGTCGCGGCCCCACTTCTCGAGCAACGGGCGCTGCGAGTAGCCGTAAGTGCCGGCCAACTCGACTGCCTTGAGCGTCACGTCGGTGCCGGTGCGGCCGGCCTTCGCCTTGGACATGGACGCTTCGAGCGAGTTCGGCTTCTTGTTGTCGGCCATCCACGCCGCGCGCAGAGACAGCAGGTACGCGGCCTCCCAGTCGGCTTCCAAACGGATGAACTCGGCTGCAGCTGCATGCTGGTTGTAGACCGGTGTGTCGTAGGAGATCTCGACACCGGCTTCGGTCAGGATGCCGCGCAGTTCTTCGAGAGCTGCGCGTCCGACGCCGACGGCCATGGCTGCAACGAGGGGCCGGGTGTTGTCGAACGTCTGCATGACGCCGGCAAAGCCCTGCTCCACGTTGACCTCCGGGCTGCCGAGGATGTTGTCCGCGGGAATGCGGCAATCCTGGAGCAGGAGTACTGCGGTGTCGGAGGCCTTGATGCCCAGCTTGTGCTCGAGGCGAGCAACGCTCAGGCCCGGTGCGTCACGCGGAACGACGAACGACTTGATGGCCGCTCGGCCCTTCGACTTGTCGACCGACGCCCACACGACGATGTGCGTCGAACGCTCACCGGCGGTGACGAAGATCTTCTCGCCGTTGAGAACCCACTCGTCGCCGTCGAGAACGGCGGTGGTGGTCACGGCGGCGGAGTCGGAACCGAAGCTCGGTTCGGTGATGGCCATCGAGGCCCACACCTTGCCGAAACGTTCGAGCTGTTCGTCGGTTGACACTGCGGCGATCGCGGCGTTGCCGAGCCCCTGGTAGGGGATCGAGAGCATGAGTCCGACGTCGCCCCAAGACGTTTCGAGCGAGTTGAGGAGCGCAGACATGTTGCCGCCGTTGGCGTTGCCACCCTTGGCGCTCGCGTCGGACCGTCCGCCGCTGGCACCGCCGATGTCTCCACCGGAATCGGAGAGGCCTTCGACCATGGCGGCCATGGTGTCGAGCTCGACGGGGTACTCGTGCTCAGCGAGATCGTACTTTCGTGAAATGGGTCGGAAGATCTGCGCCGCGACCTGATGTGCCTGGTTCGCTGATGCTTTGAGCTTCTTGGGAAGTTCGAGGTTGATCATCGTGGTTCTCCTGGAAGTTCAGCGGCGTCAGATGAGGACGATGCCCTCGGCAACGCCGATGGCACGGAGGTCGCGGTACCAGCGCTCGACCGGGTGTTCCTTGGTGAACCCGTGTCCACCGAGGAGTTGCACACCGTCGAGGCCGATCTGCATGCCCTTCTCGGAAGCCAGCTTCCGGGCCAGAGCGGATTCGCGAGCGAAGGACAAGCCCTGCTCGGCGCGTGAAGCGCCCCGAAGCGTGACCAGGCGCAGTCCGTCGAGTTCGATGCCGATGTTGGCGACCATGAAGGCAACCGCCTGGCGGTGGCTGATCGGCTCGCCGAACGCTTCGCGCTCGTTGACGTACGGAATCACGTAGTCGAGAACTGCCTGGCTGGTTCCGACGGCCATGGACGCCCAACCGAGGCGAGCCAGGCGAATCGCGTCGGCGTATTCGGCCTTGCGCTGCTCGGCGTCACCGTCGCCGAGCAGTGCGGACTCCGGCACAGCGACATCGGTGAGGATCAGGCGACCCAGGCCTGCGGCGCGCAGTCCCATGCTGGGATCTGCTTCGACGACGAGTCCCTTGGTGTCGGATTCGACGATGAAGAAGGAGGGCTTGCCGTCGAGTTCTGCGGCGATGACGAAGAGTTCGGACGTAGCCGCGGCGGGCACCAAGCTCTTGACGCCGTTGAGCTTGTAGCCGCTGGGGGAGCGAACTGCCTTGGTCTGCAGGGCGAACGGATCGAACAGTGCGCGTGGTTCGTTGACCACCACTGCTGCGCCGGGGACCTGCTCGCCGGTGAAGGCCGGAAGGTAGGTCTTCTGCTGCGCGTCGGTGCCCCACTGCGTCAGTGCGACTGCAACGCCGCTGGGTGCGAGGATCGGAAGTGCAAGCCCCATGTCTCCGTGCGCAAGTGCCTCGGCGACAAGAGAATTGGTGACTGCGCCGCGATCGGCAGCTGCTCCGTCGAGTTCTTCGGGAACGTTGATCAGCGTGATGCCGAGTTCGGCCGCGCGCTTGGAGAGATCGGCGGGTGCCTGCGCTGCGCCGTCGGCGTCGTGCGCTGCGGGACGCAGGATCTCGGCCGCGAACTCGCGCACGGTCTCGACGATCATCTTCTGGTCGTCGTCGGGGGTCAGATCGAAGTAGTCGGCGTTCTTGCTCGGGTTGTCGGGCAGGCGCTTGGGTGCGCCGTTGCCCGAGACCTTCTGGAATCCTCGAGTGGCGGCACCCAGGGTTTTGAAGCCCGTCTTGGTGCCCTCGTAGGTCACGCGATCGATGGTCTGACGCAGATTGAACTTCTCGGCCAGTTCCGAACCGGTGATCTTGGTAAGCACACGCATGGCTGCGCCCATGGCGTCGCGTTTGATCGGGTTCAGGCCGACGGCGGACGTGTCGCGGGGCGCACCCTTGGCGCCGCCGCGCTGCGCGCCCGATTCGCTGCGCTGAGCGCTCTTGTCGGGGGCAACACTGTCTTGCTTGGTCATGATCACCAGCTGTTTCTCGGTGTTGGGGCGTTGGACGATCCTTATCTTACTCATCAGTAAGGTCTGTTGTCGAGAAACCGCGAAATGATGCGCGTCATAGGCTCGAGGGGTGAACCGGACAGAGGTGCCAGATCGGATACAGCGGTACGTGCGCTACACGCCGTTGGTGGTGGTCCCGTGCCTGTTGATCGCCAGCACGTATCCGGGGGAGTATCGAGTTCCCCTCACCTACTGGATTCTGTCGATGCTGTCGGCGCTCGCCTTCGCCGTCGGCCGTCGATGGCCGGTCTTCGCGTCCCTGGTCATCTCGGCGCTCGCCGTTCCGATGTTCGTCGCCGACGCCTGGGGGCTGTCCGAGCTTGTTCCGTATCTCGGGGCGGTCGCCGTCGTCGACGTCACGATGCGGGCCGAGCGTAGAGAAATGGTTGCCGTATCGGCAGCAGGATGGTGCGGTTCGGTGCTCGCGGGTATCTGGTTCGAATCTCACGAAGCGTTCTGGTCTGTCACGACGGCTGTGAAAGTGCTTGCGTACGTGGGGTTGCCACTGCTGCTCGGGCTGTATCTACGCTCGCAGCGTGAATTGGCCGCGAACAATCTTGCGCAGACCCGCGCTGCGGAGCGCAGTGCGCTCGCCCGCGAACTGCACGACCTGGTTGCGCACCACATGGCATCGATCGTCCTGAGAATCGGCGTGGCTCAACATGTCTTGGCGCCCCAGGACGAGGCCGTGCGTGAGGTCCTCGCGGATGTGCGTGGGACTGCGTCCGATGCGCTGGCCGATATCCGTCGCCTCCTGGTCGCACTTCGTGATCCTTCGCTCGGTGAGGTCGCTCTGGTCGAGCCGGATGCCGTCGAGGCGGAAATCGAGGCGGCGATAGATCGTGTGCGTGCGGCGGGTTTCGAGGTGCAGGCAGTCTTCGATGCCCAGGAGAATGTCGAGTCAGGCGCAGCCGATCTCGACGCGATCGGGAGGCTGACGTTGTTGCGGGTGATTCAGGAATCACTGACCAACGTCATGAAGCACGGCGACAAGAAGGGGCTGGTATCGGTCTCGGTCGGTCGCGAAGACAGCCGGGTGCATGTCAGGGTTGTCAACGACGTCGAGGGATCGCCTCGGAGTGCAGGTCATGGCCTGGTGGGAATGCAGGAGCGTGCGGAGTTGGTCGGCGGCGAGATGACCGCCGGCACCAACAGTGACGGGAAATGGGAAGTGCACGTGAGTATTCCACTCGTTGTCTCGGGCGATGTCTCGTGATCAGCGTGCTGATCGTCGACGACCAGCGACTTGTGCGCGCCGGTTTGCGGATGCTGTGCGCGGCAGCCGAGGACATGACCGTGGCCGGTGAGGCGTCGAACGGCGTCGAGGCGGTAGCGCTCGCTGCAGAATTGGATCCCGACGTGATTCTGATGGACTTGAGAATGCCCGGGCTGGACGGGATCGGCGCCACGCAGCAGATCGTCAAGGCCGGTCGTCGAGCGCGCATCCTCGTGCTGACCACCTTCGACGACGACGATCATCTGTATCCCGCACTCGCCGCGGGGGCTTCGGGATTCTTCGTCAAGGACACCGAACCCGCCGAGTTGCTCGGTGCCATTCGGCGGATCGCCGAGGGCGAGATGGTGTTCACTCCGGAACTTCTCCGCCGCGTTGTGGATCGAGCGGTGATCGGTGGTATCGCAGACACTGCTGCGACGGAGAAGGTTCCGTTGACCGATCGCGAATCGCAGGTCCTCGCGCTGGTGGCAGAAGGGAAGAGCAATCAGGAGATCGCGGACACGCTGCATCTCGGTGTGACCACGGTGAAGACGCACGTGGCGAACCTGATGTCGAAGACCGGTTGCGACAATCGGGTTCGCCTCGCCGTGTACCACTTGCAGAACTTTCAGTGACCGGAGTGCGAACCAGGCATCGGCATGTCCATCGGCATGTCCATCTGCATCGGAGCCGCCTTCTGTCCCGGTTCGAGGACGAGGAATTGGCCCATCATCCCTTGGTCCTCGTGCATCAGCAGGTGGCAGTGGAACATGTACGGGAAGGTGGGATCGGTGTACTCGGACCACTGCAGTGCGACGCGAACCCTGCTGCCCGGCGGTGTGTAGACGGTGTCCTTGAGTCCGCGCAAGTGCGGCGGGGGAGTGCGACCGTCGACGTCGAGGATCTGGAACTGTACGTCGTGGACATGGAAATTGTGTGGCCAGTTGTCCTTGTTGGTGATCGTCCACACCTCGGTCGCGCCGACCTCGGCCTCGAAGTCGATGCGGTTCATGTCCATTCGTTGCCCGTTGATCATGTACCACTGCAGATCGAAGGTTCGGGAAACGCTTGCCTTCGACGGATCCAGACTCGGCAGTACGGCCAACTGCGCCGGGAGAGTCGACCGTGACGCGCGGCTGGCAACGCCCCGCAGTTCGAGGATGTCGAAGCGGTCGTTCATGCCGAAGTTCTCGGCGTCGGAGGAACTCACGCCACCGCCGTCCTCGATCGGGAACGACACCAGTGTGGTCGTCGCACCGGGGTCGACGCGAACCACGATCTCGGCTCGTTCGCCGGGGCTGAGCTGAATCCGCTTGATCGCAATAGGTGATTCGAGCAGTCCGCCGTCGGTGGCAATCAGATCGAAGGTGCGGTCGTCGGGGAACCCCAGGTTGTAGAGACGGCCGGAAGAGCCGTTCAGAATGCGTAACCGGACGACCCCGGTGGTGACGTCGAGGTAGGCGTCGGAGATGCCGTTGGTGACTATCGTGTCGCCGAGCAGGCCTATGTCGGTCGGATCCGATTCGTCGAAGCTGCCGTCGGCGAGGAATCGACGATCCTGGATGATCAGCGGAACATCGTCGACACCATAGGTTTTGGGGATGTCCAACGCCCGCGTGTCGGCGTCGTCGATCAGGAACAGTCCGGCGAGACCGCGCTGCACGTGCCGTTCGGTGGATCCGTGCGGGTGTGGGTGATACCAGAGCGTCGACGCCGACTGGCCGATCGTCCACGCCGGTTCCCAGCGTCCGCCGGCTTCGATGGTCTGGTGCGGGCCGCCGTCGTATCGGGCGGGCAGATGCATGCCGTGCCAATGGACGGTCGTGGGCTCTGCCAGTGTGTTGTCGATCGTGAATGCGACAGATTCTCCGCGTTCGGCGCGGACGGTCGGCCCCAGAATGGATCCGTTGAAACCCCAAGTGTCGGTGAGTTTTCCCGCGACGATCTCGGTGGTCCCGGCACCGGCACGAAGTGTGAAGTGGCGAACACCGGCGTCGTCGACGGTGGATTCGGCAAGCGGTGGAATCGGTAGCGGACGCGAAGTTCCGGCCACCGCCAACGTGGCGCTCTTCGCTGCCGGGTCGGCGCCGCAGCCCACCGCGAGCCCGAGGGGCGCTGCGGCCAGACCGAACAGAATCGTGCGCCTGGAAATCCGGTTCATCGTTCTCCTGGAAGTAGTGCGTGATCAACTACTTCCAGTCAACGGGCCGAGATGTCGTGCCGAATCCTGCCGACGGGCCTGTCGGAACTCCTCCCTCGGACCCTTGCGGCGGGTGGGATGTTCTGGTACTCGGGTGTTACCGCAGGCGGGCCAGAACGTCTTCGTGCAGCAGTCCGTTGGTGGCGACCGCGCTGCCGCCGTGCGGACCTGCGCCGCCGTCCAGATCGGTGAACGCGCCGCCGGCCTCACGGACCAATACGTCGAGCGCTGCCAGATCCCACAGGGAAACCTCGGGTTCGGCAGCAATGTCGACGGCGCCTTCGGCCACGAGGCAGTAGGAGAAGAAGTCCCCGTAACCGCGCACGCGCCAGACGTGGTCGGTGAGTTCGACGAACTGATCGCGAATTCCGCGGTCCTTCCACCCCGAGAGGCTCGAGAAGCTCAGGCTCGCTGACTCGCTGCGATCGACGGCGGATACCTGGATCGCCCGCGCATCACTGTCCCCGAAGGACGTATGTGCACCCAAACCTGTTGCAGCCCACCATCGCCGATTCAGTGCAGGTGCGCTCACGACGCCGATGACCGGGACGCCGTCCTCGAGCAAGCTGATCAGCGTGGCCCACACCGGTACGTTGCGGACGAAGTTCTTGGTCCCGTCGATGGGGTCGACCACCCACTGTCTGCCCTCGAAGACTGCGTCGCCGCCGAATTCTTCGCCGAGTACGGAATCCGCAGGACGATGCTCACCGAGCGTCGCGCGCACTGCTCGCTCGACAGCCAGATCGGCGTCGGAGACGGGGGTGAGGTCCGGCTTGTCGTCCACTCGAAGGTCGAGGGCGCCGAAGCGGGCGCGAGTGATCGCGTCAGCCTCGTCGGCGATACGGAGGGCGAGTGCGAGGTCGGATGCGCGATCGGTCACGGGTACACAACCTACCGGCTCAATCGGGGAGGACCTCGTTCAGCTTTCCGGTTGCGACGTCGAAGACGAATCCGCGTAGGGAGGTCGTCGCGGTGACGAACGGACTGTTCTCGATGCGCTTCAACGACTGACGGACGTCCTCGTCGATGTCGGGAAACGATTCGGCAGCCCAATTTGGTTTGATGCCGATCTCGTCCTGGATGGATCGCTTGAAGTCGTCGTCGGTGAACGTCAGCATTCCGCAGTCGGTGTGGTGGATGAGGATGATCTCGGTAGTTCCCAGCAGACGCTGGCTGATGGCCAGGGATCGGATCTCGTCGTCGGTGACGACTCCACCCGCATTGCGGATGACGTGCGATTCACCTTCCTTGATTCCGAGCACCCGATAGACGTCGATGCGGGCGTCCATGCAGGCGAGTACGGCGACGTGTTTGCTGGGTGGGAGGGGGAGCGGTCCGGTGAACTGCTCGGCGTAGGCGGCGTTGTTCTGCAGGTATTCGTCGGTGACAGTCATCGTTCCAGTAGGTTCCCTCGGAGCGAGGTTGGCAAGGCTTCCAGTCCCGGTGATCCCAATACGTGACGGGCGGCAGGGCCGAGGTCGGCACCCGGTAGCCTTGAGAACCGTGCATCCCGACGTAATTGCAGACCTGAACGCCCTCGACACCACCCTTCGCACCTGCGAATCGGTTGTGGACGTCGAGGAGCTGCGCCGACGCATCGACGAGCTCGAGCACCAGGCAGCCGACCCGGGTCTGTGGAACGACCAGGAACACGCCCAGCAGGTCACGAGCCAGCTCTCCCACGCGCAGGCCGAGCTGCGCCGGATCGTGGCACTACGCGAGCGACTCGACGAGATGCCGATCCTCTACGAACTGGCAGAAGACGAAGGCCCCGACGCGGTGGCCGACGCCGACGCCGAGCGCGCGAGCCTGCGAGACGACATCGCGGCGATGGAAGTCAAGACCATGCTCTCGGGCGAGTACGACGAGCGCGACGCGCTCATCAACATCCGCTCCGGTGCCGGCGGTATCGACGCTGCAGACTGGGCCGAGATGCTCATGCGTATGTACATCCGCTGGGCGGAGAAGCACGACTACGGCGTCGAGGTCTACGACACGTCGTACGCCGAAGAAGCCGGACTCAAGAGCGCGACGTTCGCGATCAAAGGCCCGTACACGTACGGCACGTTGTCCGTCGAGATGGGCACCCACCGGCTCGTTCGCATCAGCCCCTTCGACAACCAGGGGCGTCGTCAGACGTCGTTCGCCGAGGTCGAGGTACTGCCGGTCGTCGAGACGACCGACCACATCGAGATCAACGAGAACGACATCCGCGTCGACGTCTACCGCTCGTCCGGTCCCGGCGGCCAGTCGGTCAACACGACGGACTCCGCCGTTCGACTCACGCACATCCCGACGGGAATCGTCGTCACCTGTCAGAACGAGAAGTCGCAGCTCCAGAACAAGGTGTCGGCGATGCGCGTCCTGCAGGCGAAGCTGCTCGCGGTCAAGCGTCAGGAAGAGCGCGCCGAGATGGATGCGCTCAAGGGCGACAGCGGCAGCTCGTGGGGCAACCAGATGCGCTCCTATGTTCTGCATCCGTACCAGATGGTCAAGGACCTGCGTACCGAGTACGAGGTCAACAACCCGTCGGCAGTGCTCGACGGCGACATCGACGGGTTCCTCGAGGCCGGCATCCGCTGGCGCATGAGCGAGAACCAGTCCGCATAGCGTTCGGATACCGAAAGGCACGATGACTTTACTTCGACCTGGGCAGAACCTGCTCGATTGGCTTCAAACCACCGGTTTGTCCGTCCTCATGACCGTGCTCGGGGCGATGATTCTCGCCCGGTTGGTCAGTTGGGGAGGCAACAAGGTCACCGACCAGATCGACTCCAACTATCAGTTGGGCGATGCGCTGGTTCGTTCCGAGGCGACCAAGCATCGTCACTCGGTCGCGCAGGTCATCACCTGGGTGGTCATCACGTTCATCTACGTGATCGCGACGCTGAAGGTTCTCGACCAACTGAACCTGCCGATCGGAAGTCTCGTCGCGCCGGCGACCGTTCTCGGTGCGGCGCTCGGTTTCGGTGCGCAGCGCGTCGTGCAGGACATTCTTGCCGGTTTCTTCATCATCACCGAACGTCAGTACGGCTTCGGTGACACCGTGCGACTTGCGATCACCGGCTCCTCCGACGACGCCGAGGGTGTCATCGAGGACGTGACCCTGCGCGTGACGCGAATGCGGAACTCCGACGGCGAGGTCATCACCGTTCCCAACGGGCAGATCGTGAAAGCGACCAACCTGTCCAAGGATTGGGCACGCGCCGTCATCGACGTTCCGGTTCCGGCGACCGCCGATCTCACCCGGGTCAACGAGGTGCTTCGCCAGGTCGGAGTCGACGCGATGGCCGACCGCGGACTCAAGAAACTGCTGCTCGACGAGCCCACGGTCATGGGCGTCGAAAGCCTGGAGGTCGATCAGGTCAACGTGCGGATGGTCGCGCGCACACTCCCTGGCAAACAGTTCCAGGTCGGACGCGCTCTTCGCGTCCGCGTCGCCGCAGCACTGCGACGTCAGGGGATCACGGTGTCACCGGATCTGCACACCGTACGGACCGAGGAGGCGAGCGAATGACCGATCAGGAACCGCGCCGCGGACTCGACCGACTGTTTCACCTGGACTGGCTCCCGTCCCGGATTTTCGGCGGCCGGATGCGAACCTCTACCTTCATTCTCATCGTGGCGTGGATATTGACGTATCTGTTGCATACGTATCTCAATCCTGAGGACCCGACCGCAGTGACACCACCGCCCAGCGTGGACACGTCGCAGACCGAGCCTTACGTCGCGCCCTCGGTCAAACCGTCGACGACGACCCCCGTGCCGTCCTCGGCCGAGCCGACGACTACGTCCGAGACCCAGTCTCCGGAATCGAGCACGGGCAGCTCAGGTTCTCCGACGCCGACTTCGGGTCCCGCGCCTGCGCCGGGCAACGCCGAACAGTCCGCGACCACGGTGCCGACCACTCCGGCGACGACGACCGTTCCCCAACCCGGCGCGGCGATGCAGGCACCGACGTCTGTGCCGCAGTCACCCGCGACCACCGGTACCGGATAAGGACGAGGGTGCTCGCGCGTGGCGCCAAGGTCACCGTTAGATAACGGCTAGACTGGCTAGTTGTGATCAGCATGAAGAATGTGTCGAAGTCCTACAAGGCCTCCACCAGGCCGGCGCTCGACAAGGTCAGTGTGGAGGTGGAGAAGGGGGAGTTCGTCTTCCTCATCGGCCCCTCCGGCTCCGGCAAGTCGACGTTCATGCGGTTGCTGCTCAAGATGGAGTCGCCCACGTCCGGCGACATCGAGGTCGCGGATTTCCACGTCAACAAGTTGGCGGCCCGCCGCGTGCCGAAGCTTCGCCAGAGCATGGGCTGTGTGTTCCAGGACTTCCGCTTGCTTCAGCAGAAGACGGTCTCCGAGAACGTGGCCTTTGCGTTGGAAGTCATCGGCAAGCCCCGCAACGTCATCGCGCGCACTGTGCCCGAGGTTCTCGACATGGTCGGTCTGGCCGGCAAAGCCGATCGACTGCCCACCGAACTTTCCGGCGGTGAGCAGCAGCGCGTCGCCATCGCCCGCGCATTCGTGAACCGCCCTCTCGTGCTGCTCGCCGACGAGCCCACCGGCAACCTGGACCCCGAAACGAGCCAGGACATCATGCTGCTGCTCGAGCGGATCAACCGCACCGGCACCACCGTCGTGATGGCGACCCACGATCACCACATCGTCGACTCCATGCGTCGACGCGTCATCGAACTCGATCTCGGCAAGGTGACCAGAGACGAAGCGCGGGGTGTGTACGGCGTCGGCAGGTAGCGCCGACTACGACCACACGTCCCGTACGCCCACCGGTTGTCGTGAAACAACCGGCCTCTCGAGAAGGAATCGGATTCCCCGATGCGCGCCAGCTTTATTTTCAGCGAAGTCCTGACCGGCCTACGCCGCAACATCACGATGACCATCGCCATGATCTTGACGACGGCGATCTCCCTCGGACTCTTCGGCGGCGGTCTGCTGGTCGTGCAGATGGCAGGCAAGACCCAGCAGATCTTCCTCGAACGAGTCGAGGTGCAGATCTTCCTGACCGACGACATCTCTTCGGCCGATCCCGGTTGCGAGCAGGAGATCTGCAGTTCGTTGCGCAAGGAACTCGAGCAGACTCCGTCCGTCGTCGCGGTTCAGTACCTCAACCGCGAAGACGCCGTGAAGGACGCCACCGAGCGCGTGTTCAAGGACCAGCCCGAACTGGCAGCCCTGGTGAGCCCGGACAGCTTCCCGGCGTCGTTCAAGGTCAAGCTCAGTGACCCGGAGCGGTTCGGCGTCATCAACGACACCTTCGGTTCGAGGCCCGGCGTCGAGAGTGTGCTCAATCAGCGCGAGTTGGTGGACCGACTGTTCAGCGTGCTCGGTGGAGTGCGCAACGCAGCGTTCGCGATCGCGATCGTCCAGGCGATAGCGGCCATCCTGCTCATCGCCAACATGGTCCAGATCGCCGCGTTCACGCGTCGTACCGAGGTCAACATCATGCGGTTGGTCGGCGCGACGCGTTGGTACACCCAGCTTCCGTTCCTCCTCGAAGCCGTCGTGGCGGCCTTGATCGGTGCGGTGCTCGCCATTGCCGGACTGTTCACGGCGAAGAACGTCTTCATCGACGGGGTCCTGTCCGACGTCTACGAAGCGAACATCGTGGCGCGGATATCCAACAGTGACGTGCTGTTCGTCTCGCCGATCCTCGTACTTGCCGGTGTCGGAATGGCCGCGGTGACGGCGTACGTGACGCTGCGTCTGTACGTCCGCGAATAATCGGTTTGCACGAGCTTCTATGCTGGAACAGCAAGAACCATTCGACAGCAAGACAGCGGACTGAGAGGCCCGGACAGTGAAGGAAAAGGGCCGCAAGGTCATTGCGACCAATCGCAAAGCACGCCACAACTACACGATCATCGACACCTACGAGGCCGGCATCGCTCTCGTCGGGACCGAGGTCAAGAGTCTGCGTGAAGGCAAGGCGTCGCTCGTCGACGCGTTCGCCACGGTGGACAACGGCGAAGTGTGGTTGCGCTCGTTGCACATTCCGGAGTACACGCAAGGCACGTGGAACAACCATTCGCCACGTCGTACTCGAAAGCTCCTGCTGCACAAGCGTGAAATCGAGCACCTCGTCGGCAAGACCCGCGAGGGAAACCAGACGCTGGTCCCGCTGTCGATGTACTTCAACGACGGCAAGGTCAAGGTCGAACTCGCACTGGCAAAAGGTAAGCAGGACTACGACAAGCGCCAGGACATGGCCAAGCGCACCGCCGAGCGCGAGGTGACCCGCGAGCTCGGTCGTCGTATCAAGGGCATGCGCTGACCTCCATCCTGCTTGCCCTCGTGGCGGCAGTTGCCTACGGAGTCAGCGACTTCGTCGGGGGAGTTGCGTCACGACGAGTTGCCGCACTGCGTGTGGTGATCGTCTCGTATCCACTCTCGCTCGTCATCGTACTGATCGCAGCACCTTTCGTATCCGGGACGCTGACGCCGAACGGTCTGATCTGGGGTGCGATCGCGGGCGTCACGAGTGGTCTGGCGGTCTGGTGGTTCTATCTCGCGCTGGCAACCGGCCCCATGTCGGTGGTCTCGCCGCTGACAGCTGTTCTGGTGGCGGGCATTCCGGTGCTCGTCGGCTTCGCTTTCGGTGAGCGGCCGGGGTTGATCGCGTACCTGGGTATTGCCGTCGCGCTGGTCGCCGTCGTCCTGGTCAGCCGCGAGTCGCCTGACGACACCGCGGGTGAGGTTGCCGGCGGAATCACCCTCCGCTTCACCAGACAAGTGGCTCTTCTGACCGTCGGAAGCGGTGGCGCATTTGCGCTCTCGTTCATCGCACTTCACCAGATCGGCGAGGGCAGCGGGCTGTGGGCGTTGGCCGTATCTCGAGGCGCCGCGACCGTCGTGGTGTGGTTGGTCGCGCTGGCGGCCGGTCACTTCGTTCTCCCACGAGGCGAGCCACTCAAGCTCGCGGTGTACGTCAGCGTCCTCGACGTCGTCGCGAACGGGACGATGATCTACGCCTTCCAAGGCGGAATGCTCTCACTGGTCAGCGTGATCGGTTCGCTGTATCCGGCTGCGACGGTTCTGCTCGCCATGGTGATGCTGGGCGAGCGGGTAAGCCGCGTGCAACAAGCGGGAATGCTGTTGGCGCTGGCGGCAGTCGGCATGATTGCCGTCGCTGGGGCGTAGTTCCTTTTCAGCGGCTGTGACCCGTACACCCATCGTAGGAACGCGCTGTTTCATTCCTCGACGAGTACCTGGGCTACTTGCACGCCGGATACCCCGATCCGACACCATCCTGTCAAAAGAGTCCCGCGTGGTTTGAACTGGTCTCCGATTGGCGGAGTGGCCAAATTGGAAACGCGGCGGCGGTGCGAGTTTGGTATCGCACCAAACTCAGGGCCTCGGAATAGCTCATGACGGCTCGACAATGCCCGCGGGCGAACCAAATTCAGTACTCCGCAGGAACATCCGAGTGGCCGCGGAAAGGTGGGCCACGGTTTCCTCCGGATCTCCGATATCAGCGGTGAACACCTCGACTCCCAACACGACGTCGGGAGCCACGACCCCCAACGCCCGCACAATCTCCGCGATCGGCGCCGTTCCCTCGCCAGGAGCCAGGCGGCCGGTCATCGGTACATAGGGATCGTGGCGGCCAGGCTGGACACGATCGCTGATCTGCAATTCGAATACCTGACCATGGGTAACCTCTGCAAGCTGGGTCGGCGTACCACCCGAGCGCAGAAAGTGCCAAGTATCGAACAGGATTCCAACGCCGGGGTGGTCGGCTCGCCGGACGATGTCCAACGCCGCACCGAGATCCGGTATTCCTGTGCCGGGGATGAACTCCAGACTGACACGAACTCCGACCTCGGCTGCGCGGTCGGCGACTTGTCGCACCGCCGACGCCAGCGCGTTTCTCTTCACTGTCGGATCACCCAAGAAATGGGCGACGTTGAGAGTGCGAGCGTGAAGCGCCT
Organism: Rhodococcus sp. IEGM 1302; assembly: GCF_030056935.1. Classification (NCBI taxonomy): domain Bacteria; kingdom Bacillati; phylum Actinomycetota; class Actinomycetes; order Mycobacteriales; family Nocardiaceae; genus Rhodococcus; species Rhodococcus sp. IEGM 1302. The sequence goes on from NZ_JASHKY010000013.1 coordinate 61,017, forward strand.
CAGCGGCTTCGAGACACTCGTCGAGATCTACCATGAGCTTGCGCCAGTGTGGAGGTACCTCATCCAGTCGAGCAGAGCCGGGTAGATAGGTCATGAGCGCATCGATCACGCCAACAGTCACACCTAGATCGTCCAGGCGCTCCCGCACTCGGGAGTCGGCACTCTTCACAATCGAATATTGCGAGGGATGAACAGTGATCTCTGGAAAGCCGCCCCTACGGGCCAACTCGGCGAGCTGTATCAAATCAGCGTGTGGGATGCATCCCCAGCAGAGGGCAGTGCCCTCGATTGGCTGCACAGCCTGGTAGGTCATCGATGGCCACTTCTCTTCGTCACTCACACACACTCGGAGGTGATGCGCTGGTCCTGTCGTTGCGACTGCCGGCGGAACGAATACGGTCGACGCGGCTTACAGGTTGGAAGTCCAACATTGGACTGCGAAAGCGAGCTACCAGTGCGCGGGCCGTTTGTTTTCTATCTGGCTGCTCAGTAGTCAAATCAGCAAAAGGAGTTGAACCGCAGACTTTCAGGGGCGCGAAGGCAGCGCCGCAAGAACGTCGTCGTCGAGCTTCCACTCCGCGGCGGCAACATTTGATCGCACTTGTTCGGGGTTCATCGCACCGATGATCACAGAGGGAACGCTCTCCTGCGCGCACAGCCACGCTATGGCGAGTTCGAGTATCGAGTGTCCGTACGCTTGTGCGAACGCTGACAGTTTCTCCACGTACTCGAAGTTCTCTTCCGTCGCCAGTGTGGCGAAGTACGGCGCACTGGCTAGTCGGCTGCCGGTCGGAAACGGCCGTCGCATCGTGTACTTACCGGTGAGCATTCCGGAAGCAAGCGGAAAGAAAGGGATGATTGACATTCCGACCTCGTGTGCGGCGGGAACAATGTCTGCCTCGATCGCGCGGTTGAGCAAATTCCATTCGACCTGGTTCGCCAATAAATGCGATGCGCCAGTACCGGTGGCGATGCCCTCGGCCTGCCTCATCTGATCCGCGGAGTAGTTCGAGCAAGCTACGTGGCGGGCTTTCCCTTTGGCTACCAGCCCATTCAACGCCTCGATGGCCTCCTCCAGTGGAGCATCGGGGTCAGGGACATGCTGGTAGTACAAGTCGATTCGGTCGGTGCTGAGTCGCCGCAAGCTTGCCTCACAGCTATACTCGATGCTTCGTGCGAGTACTCCGGGCTTGTAATCGACCTCACGCGGGCGTGGAATCGCTTTGGTGGCGATTACCACCTGGTCTCGTTGACCTGCGAGCGCCTTGCCGAGGATTTCCTCCGAGCGTCCGTTTCCGTACATCGTCGCTGTGTCAAAGTGGGTGACGCCCTCATCGAGGGCGGTACGGACGACCTCCGTACTCCCCTCAGGGTCCAGTCGGGTACCAAAGTTGTTACACCCTAAGCCAATACGCGAGACTTGAAGATCGCGCGCGAGTTGTCGTAATTCCATGTCATTCCCCTTGTTTTCGCCACTTACGTGAATTCGTCGCCCCGCGAACTCGACGAATGATTGGACGCAAGATCAATTACCCTGCAAGAGCTCTGAGCGGTCGGCAGGCCCTGTGGGACGAACGAACATCTACATTCCATACATCGACAAGGTGGGTCCGCCGAACCACTTCATCGGAGCGATTCAAATCGTGCACGAGCCCGGACCGCAGTAGGAAGTGGTTTTTCCACTCATCGGGATTCCTCTTCTCGGTCATGATGATTCATCGGGCTAGCTATCTCGCGCGGAGACAGGCGGCGCGGTACAACAGGTGGAATTGGTTTGGCCGGATTCTCAGTCATCTCTCAACGATGTGCACCCGCTCCACCGAGTCACCCGCTTGTAGATGTCCTCGCTTCTCGGAGAATTTTCCTCAGCCGCGTCTGTCGGCCGGCGCTGCGCGTAGGTGAACCCGCTCGCCCTGTTTTCCGAAGAGGCTGATCGCCTCGGCCGGCCGTCCGTCGGCAGCACTGATGCGGTGCGGGATGTGCGTGTCGAACTCGGCGGCCTCGCCTGCCCCCATGATGAAATCCCGGTCGCCGAGTTGGAGTCGGATGCGCCCGGACAGAACGTAGACCCACTCGTAGCCCTCGTGGGATCCCGGTTCGCGATCGTCGTCGGTGGGCGAGATGATCATCTTGTAGGCCTGCAGATTGCCGGGTTGACTCGTCAACGGAATGACCGTCATACATCCGACCGTCCGAGGTTCTTCGCGCACGCGCGGATCTTTGATCTTGCTGTTCACGAGGTCGTCCAAGGGGACGCCGTGTGCCTTGGCAATCGGCAGCAGAAGCTCCAAGTTGGCTCGGCGAGTACCGGATTCGAGTCTCGACAGTGTGCTGACGCTGATGTCGGTGGTCTCCGACAAATCGGCCAGGGTCATGTCGGACTGTTGGCGCAACGCACGTAGACGAGGGCCGATGCCGGCTAGTACGGCTTCGAACGATGTTTCGGTCATGCACTCATTTTGCCAAAGTGGCAACAGCGTTTGTCAAGACTGCGTTCTCTTGTCATTCTGGATTCATGACGCAGAACTCATTCGACGTAGCAGTAATCGGAGCCGGTGCGGCAGGCCTCAACGCCGCACTCATTCTCGGTCAGGCACGCAGGTCCGTGATCGTCTTCGACAACGGATCGCCACGGAACGCGGCCGCCGACCACATGAACGGATTCCTCTCCCGTGACGGCATGAACCCCGCAGAATTGTTGACCATCGGCCGAGGTGAGGTCCGCAAATTCGGCGGCGAGTTCCACGACGGCACCGTTGTCTCCGTGACACGGGACGGCGAGAAATTCTCGGTAGAACTGGCTGACGGCAGCAAGATTCAGGTGCGCAAGGTGCTTGTTTCGACGGGTCTGACGGACCGCCTACCGGTAGAACTCGAAGTCTTCGGCGAGCGTTGGGGACGCGATGTGTTGCACTGCCCGTACTGCCACGGGTATGGCGTGCGTGATCAGCCGCTCGGCGTGATCGCCAGGAGCGCGGAATTTGCGATGCACCAGGCGCTCATGGTTCGCCAGTGGTCCGATGACGTGGTTCTCTTCCTTCATCGCATCACCGAACTGAGTTCCGAAGATCGGGAAAAGCTTGCGGCTCGCGGTATTTCGATCGTCGAGGGTGAGGTTGCCGGTCCCGTCGTCGAGGATGATCGGTTGGTGGGCGTGCGGTTGGCCGACGGCAGTGTGGTCGCGCGTTCGGCGGTCTTTGTCGGTGGCGCCCTCACGATGGACCCCAACGATGCGATCTTGCGCGCATTCGGTGCGCAGCGCGCCGAGACGATGATGGGCGATTTCGTCACAGTCGACATGATGGGGGCCACAAGCGTGCCCGGCGTGTTCGCTGCGGGCAATGTCGTGGACCCGGGTGCCCAGGTCATCATGGCCGCAGCCGCCGGGGCGAAGGCCGGAGCGGGGATCAACATGATGTTGACCAACGACGACCTCGAGGTTGCACTCGCGCTTCGCAGTTGAATTGTGCGTAGCGTGGGGTGATGGACGCAGTGAGAGTGTTGATCACGGGTGCGACCGGATACATCGGCGGACGTCTTGCCCCTCGCCTGGTCGAAGAGGGTCATCGAGTTCGAGTGGTGGTGCGCAGCCCGGAGAAACTACGCGATGTTCCCTGGCACGATTCGGTGGAGATCAAGCGCGGGGATCTGACCGACAGTGCCACCCTCTCAGGTGTTTTCGACGATATCGACGTGGTCTACTACCTCGTTCACGCCATGGGTGGGGGAGGGTCGTTCTCGGATATCGACAAGCGAAGCGCGGAGAACGTCGCCGCCGCTGCCCGCGATGCGGGGGTGCGACGGATCGTCTACCTGGGCGGGCTTCATCCCTCCGACCGAGAGTTGTCGACTCACTTGCAGTCCCGGCTCGAAGTCGGTCGGATCCTGCTCGACTCCGAGGTTCCGGCGGTTGTGTTCCAAGCTGGAGTGGTGATCGGATCGGGTTCGGCGTCCTTCGAAATGGTGCGCCACTTGACCAATCGGCTTCCGGTGATGACCACACCCAAGTGGGTGCACAACAACATTCAGCCGATCGCGGTGCGTGACGTACTCCACTATTTGATTGCAGCCGCGGCGACGACGCCGGAGGTCAACCGCGCCTTCGACATCGGTGGGCCGGATGTCATGCAGTACGGCGAAATGATGAACACCTACGCCGACGTCGCTGGATTGGTACGCCGACGCATCCTCGTCCTGCCCGTCCTCACCCCGCGTCTGGCAGGTCACTGGGTGGGATTGGTCACGCCGATCCCACGAGGTCTGGCGATGCCCCTGATCGAATCCCTGCAGAACGACGCGGTGATGCACAATCACGACATCGACAGCTTCATCCCGCCTCCCGCCGAGGGCCTCACGCCGTATCGAGAAGCGGTGCGACTGGCACTTCGAAAGATCGACACCGGTGAGGTGGAGACGGCGTGGTCCGGTGCAACGATTGCGGGCGCTCCATCCGATCCTCTTCCATCCGACCCGGATTGGGCCGGCGAAGCGGTCTACGTCGATCATCGCGAACGTGACTGCGCGGCGGATCCGAAAACCCTCTGGTCGGTGGTCGAGTCGATCGGCGGCGAGAACGGTTGGTATTCATTCCCTTTGGCGTGGGCCATTCGGGGGTGGATGGACCGCGCGGTCGGTGGTGTCGGACTGCGCCGGGGCAGGCGGGATCCACGCCGGCTCAACACGGGCGAAGCCCTGGACTTTTGGAGGGTCGAAGAAATCGATCGAGGCAAGTTGCTCCGATTGCGCGCCGAGATGAAGGTCCCGGGCGGAGCATGGTTGGAGTTGCGAGTATCAGAAGGCCCAGCCGGTGCCGACGGACGGCCGGTGGGTTCCCACCTCGATCAACGCGCGGTCTTCTTCCCTCGCGGGCTCGCAGGACGGGCGTACTGGTATTCGATCCTTCCTTTCCACGGAGTTGTCTTCCAGGGGATGATCACCAACATCACCGGTGCCGCCGAGCGTGAGATGGCTGCAGTGCAGGAAACGGGTGCAGTGCAGGAAGCGGGTGCAGTGCAGGAAACGGCTGGGGCGAAGGACACGGAAAGTGCCGCCGATTAATTGGTATGACTTCCGAACTTCGGCGCGTTATAGTGAATAGCCCCACGAAAGACGCGGGGCACACACGGGGCTGAACGGTTTCGACTGCGTGTGTTGAGTTAGGGGAAGCGTGTCGGTGCAGGCAAGAGACCACCGTAAGCGTCGCTGCAAACCTATAAGCGCCGATTCCAATCAGCGCGACTACGCTCTCGCTGCCTAAGTAGCGAAGCGTGTCTGTCAGCCCGGGGTTGCCCTCGACCCGGTTCCTGGCATCAGCTAGAGGGCTTTACTGTTCGGCTCGGTCACGGAGTCGAATGGGACATCAAACAGTGACTGGGATCGTCATCCTGGCTTGTTCGCGAGACTGGGAGATCCAAGTAGAGACTTAGCGAACTGCACACGGAGAAGCCCTAGCGATTCAACGTAGGACCCGGGTTCAATTCCCGGCAGCTCCACAACAGGTCGGGCCGGAGAGCACACGCTCTCCGGCCCGACCTTTTTGCTGCCTTTTTGCTGCTGTCTTGCTGCGGCACTCTGCTGTGTGGCCCGGGCCTTCTTGCGATCAGGAGCCGAAGAATCCCAGGTCGACCGAGCCGACGAAGCCGGGAGCTTCCTTGGCCAGCGGCTTGCCGTCCAGATCGGCAGGCAATGCAACGCCCAGGCTCTGGAGGATTGTCGGGGTGATGTCAGCGATCGTGTACGAGTCTGTGTTCTGACCGGCCGCGTATCCCGAGCCGCGTGCTATGACGAATGTCGTTGCTTCCGCGGGTGTCTGACCGCCGTGCCCACCGGCGGGCTTGTGCCCGTGATCCGCAGTGACCAGTACGGTCCACTTCTCACCGGTCTTTGCTGCGCGCTGATCGACGGCATCGACAATCTTGCCCACCTGAGCATCGACCGAGGCGATGGACTCTTCGTACGCAGCGCCGTTGGTGCCGCCGCTATGTCCCGCGCCGTCCACCTGATCGAGTTGGGTGAAGATCAGGTCAGGTCCCTTGTCTGTGATGTCGCGGGCGACGGCGTCTGCCGTCGCAGCGTCGGTGGCCGCTCCGGAACCTGCATCGGCCGTGGTGACGACAACATCGGCTTTCGGTGTCCCACTGGAGGCGATGTTGTCGATGCCGCCCCAGGTGGAGATCGATTCGGTGAGGAGGGAGGGCTTTGCTGTTTCCAGCCGGGTGAAGACGCTCGGGTAGAGGTCGAAGCGGGCGCCCGCGTACGTGTTGTCCTTGACTCCGTGCTTGGTATCCCAGACTCCGGTCAGGATGGTCGACCACGACGGTCCGGAGATGGTGGTGTGGCCGAGGATGGAAGATTCTCCGCTGGTTCCTTCGGCGATCAGCTTCTGGAGGCGGGGAGCGTCGGCGGTCTTGATGTGGCTGAGCATAGTGCCGTCGAGGCCGATGACAACTGTCTTCTCGGCGGCCGACGGATTGAGGTCGGACGATCCGGGAATTGCTGCAGCAGTTGCAGTTCCGGCAGCAACAGCGCCGGCGAGGAGGAGTGTGATAGCGGCTGAGGTGCGTGCGATTTTCTTGGTCACGCTAAGCATCTTGCGATAGGACTAGACCAATTGCACTACCTGGATGTGAGGGTTGTCCTGTTGTTCACGGCAGATTCAGATTGGACTAGACCAATGTTTCCTCAGGCGGCCCAACCGTCGAGGATGACGCTGACCGCGTGATCGAGGTGAAGGGGCTCGCCGTCCCATCTTGGGATGATCGCGTCGTCGGGTATGTCTCCGCGCAGTAGGCCATCAGCGAATCCCTCGGTCGGTGGTGCTGGGTCGATGACGTCACCATTGGCGTAAAGGAACTCGAACTTCTGCTCGCCGAGAGTAGTGATCGTGAACTGGCCGTCATGCAGCGCGGTGGCAGGTGCCGCACAGCATGATCAGATTGTCCAAGTCCGTATTTCCGCCGCGTCCCCAGAATTTCACGTGATGTGCGTGTAAGAAGCGAGTCCGCCCGCAACCCGGTGTGCGGCAACATCCGTCGCGGTAATTCAATGCCAGCATTTGTTTGGCGCTGACGACGCGGGTCCTTCGGCCCAGATTCAAAACGCATCCCTCCTTTGTCGTTCCCAGGCGAAGTTTCGCGTTGCAGAGCACTTCCTCGGCGGCACTTTGGGGGAGCGCGGGTCCACTCGGTACGCGGACGGTGTTCGCTTCGTGGAAGAACACAACTTCGTTCGCGGCGGCCTTGGACGTGCGGTCTGTGACTGCGGCGGTGGCGAGCTCTGCCATCGCGACGAGTCCTGGTCCGATATTTCCGGCCGGGTTCTTTGTAGCCTTCTCGTCGACAGGGCGGATGGCAGCGGTTCGGGTGCGTTCACGTTCCGCCACCGCCAATGCTGCGAGGATTCGGGCGCCGTCCTGTGCGGGCAGGCGTCCTTTGATGACAAACTCGCCCGTATCCGAGTCCCAATGCCAGCGGACCTGAAGATGTTCGGGCGCTTTGCTTTTGCCGGATTCATTGTCGGTTGCTTTACGCAGACCTGCGGCGAGACGATCGATCTGGGCTGCGGGCGCCTCGCATCCGAACCGAACCATCTGCTGTTCGTTTGACGGCGTCGTGACCCGGGTGAGTGCGCGAACCTTCGAGTAGGACAGCCGGCCTTGCTCGAAGGCCTTCCGCATCTCGGGCAAAGGTCGGAGCGCTTTGGCGACGCGAACATATTCCCTGCCGGTGTGCAGGCTCATTCCACATTTCCACGACAGCCAGTGGGCGCACGAATGAAGTCCAGGGCCGGTCCAGCCGCGGTCTTCGTCGAATTTTGACAGGAGGGTAAGGAATCGAGCCGTGGCCGCGGCGATCTGGCCGGCGAGAGCGCAGATTTCGGAGCCGAGTTGCTCTACGTCGCTTCGGGTGGAACCCTGCGTTTCTTCATTGATCAGTGCTGCGGTATCGGTCAGTTCTGCGTTCATCGTTGCCCCCCGGCGCGTGTCCGACAATGTTTCGAATGTACGTTCGATAATAGATGCCAGTACCGACACACATCCGTGGATGAGGACGGAAAGCGTCCCCGCGGGGACGTCTAACCGCTGCCGATCGAGTACTCGGCGTAGGTACCGACATCCTCGAAGCCGACGTTTCGATAGAGCTGTGCGCCGTCGCTGGACGCCTGAAGTACAGCGGTTCGGGCACCTCGCTCGCGGGCGATGTCGAGTGCGGCAAGGGTGACCGCCGAGCCGAATCCGCGTCGGCGCGCCGTTTCGAGTGTGACGACCCCATACAGTCCGGCGACGTCGGCGGCAAAATGGACCTCGGCTCCGGCGACAGGCTGGGAGTTCGCGTATCCCACGACAAACGAACTCCGCGAGCGCTCATCGAGGATGTCATCGGCGGTGTCTTCGAAGAAACGTATTACTGCGGTCGAGGGCGGCGACCAATTGGCGGCCATCACGGCGGCGTAGTCGGCGAGCTTCGAACGAGTCGTCACTCGCTGAACGCACAGTTCTGAGACAGGCGTTGGGCGTGGGACGACGTCCAAGTCTGCCGTCATCGCTCTTTCTTCCTCGGAGCGCACGCAGCCGAGGGCTGACAAGCGAGCGCCGAGGTCAGAGGGCTTGTCGCGCGGACCTGTCCACCAGGAGAACGGACGACCGGTTGCTCGAAGCCACGCGAGTACGTCGAGTAGTCGTCGGTCTTCTTCCGGGCCTTCAGCAGCAGGTACAGCGAAGCGCGCACCAGCGATGATGTTGAAAGTGTCGTCGGTGAGGCCGCTGTCTGCGACGACAACATCTGCAGAGACCGTGACCGATCCCGTCGGCAAGTGTTCATGCAGGTGGCAGGCATGGGATACCAAGTTGGCGTCCATGGCGTCGAGGACATCGCCGACGAGTGCTTCACGATTCACAAAAGAAATTCTACGAACCCCATCCAAATGGTTTTCGGCTCCGAATGCCGTGTATGACGCCCAACCGACGGCAACAGCAGGACGGTGACCAGCACCTGGTGGTGCTAGTGCTGCCTGGAGGAAAGGTATCGAGCCATCGCCCGGCTCGCGCCTGGCATCTGTCCAACCTTCGGATGTGCCCGTTCACCGCTCAGCTTCGCCTCTCCGGTGTCAAGGCGGTGCAGGCTCGCTATCGAGTTCGAGGTTGGAACGGTGCCGAGCGCAGTCCGGTCGCCGACGCCCGCGCCGCACTCGACGCGATAACGAAACGTAATTCACAAGCTCAGGTGATCCTGCTGGGGCACTCGATGGGCGGACGGGTCGCCGCCGAACTATGTGGCGATCCGGCGGTGGTCGGTGTGGTCGCGCTGGCGCCGTGGTGGCCCGATGGAACGTCGGTGAATCTGCATTCGGACACACCGCTGGTTGTGCTCCACGGCACGGCCGACTCGTGGACCGACCCGGCAGCGTCTCGCCGGAAGGTCGACGAACTGCAGAAGTCGGGTAAGAGCGCTGAATGGATCGGCATCGACGGCGCAGGCCACTTCATGCTCCGTCGGGCGGCGACTTGGCATCGCCTCGTCGCGGATGCAATCGCAGGAATGAGTCGCGGGGTAGCCGCAACAAAGATGGGAGAACGACGATGAGTTCCGACAAGCGCAAGGTGGCCGTCGTCGGTAGTGGTGTCGCAGGTCTGACAGCGGCGTGGGTGCTCAGTAAGGACAGTGACGTCACCCTCTACGAAGCGGATTCACGGCTCGGCGGGCACGCGGACACCCATTCGGTCACCGACCCGGAAGGGCGAAGCCTCGCCATCGACACGGGGTTCATCGTCCACAACGATCGCACCTATCCGACATTGTTGCGATTGTTCGCAGAACTAGATGTGCCTACGCAGGAATCCGATATGAGCATGTCGGTCAGGTGTGGGGGGTGCGGGCTCGAGTACTCGGGAGGCCAAGGGTTGCGCGGCGTTCTCCCGACGCCGGGGCTGCTGGTGAACGGCAGTTTTCTGTCGATGTTGATGGAGGTCAAGCGCTTCCATCGCCGTGCCCGAGCCCTGCTCGACAACACGGATCCGTCGGCACCCGACCAGACACTGGGGGTGTTTCTGCGCAGCGGCCGGTTCTCCGACTACTTCACCGCTCACTTCATGACTCCGCTCGTGTCGGCAGTCTGGTCGTGTGATCCCGGCTCGGCGCTGAAATATCCCGCGCGGTACCTGTTCTCGTTCCTCGATCACCACGGAATGCTGAGCGTCACTGGATCGCCGACCTGGCGAACAGTCACCGGTGGATCGGGCGAATACGTTCGTCTCGTCGCCAAAAGCATCGGGGATATCCGCCTCAACACGCCGGTTTGCGCCGTCCACCGGTTCGACGATCGCGTCGACATTCGTGACGGCGACGACCAGATCCAGACCTTCGACGCAGCCGTGGTCGCAACGCATCCGCAGCAAGCACTGAAGATTTTGGCGGATCCGACGCCTGCCGAATCCCAGGTCCTCGGCGCAATGCCGTACTCCGTCAACCACACCCAGCTTCACACCGACGAGAATGTGCTGCCCGGCAACACCAATGCGCGCGCGTCGTGGAACTACTACATCCCTGAATGCAACGCGAAGCCGGATCACGTTCTGGTCAGCTACGACATGACGAGGTTGCAGCGGCTCCCGGAGACCGGCCGGCGCTACCTGGTGACCTTGGGGGGAGGCGAAATGGTGTCCCCGGACTCGGTGATCGATCAGATGACCTACGAGCATCCGCAGTACACACCCACCTCCGTCGCCGCTCAAGCGCGGCTTCCCGAGTTGGACTCGGACGTGCTCGCGTTTGCCGGTGCGTACCACGGATGGGGCTTCCACGAGGACGGTGCACTCTCTGGCCTGCGCGCCGCCGAACGCGTCGGAGGTCGGTGGCCGTGACCGCACCCATCACGCCGTCCATCGTTCATACGAGCATTCGGCACGTACGAACGGAGCCGTTGCACAACGAGTTCGAGTACCGAAGCTACAGTTGGCTCGTCGACGTCGACGATTTGCCCGAGCTCCCGAAGGCTTTGCGGCCCTTGGCGAAGTTCGACGCCGGGGATCACCTCGGCGACCCCGCTCGATCGATTCGTGCCAACGTCGAGACTTTTCTGACAACCAACGGACTGGAGTTCGCCGGCGGTCGCATCCTCATGCTTACGAACGCGCGTGTGTTCGGCCATGTGTTCAACCCGCTGAGTGTGTTCTGGTGTCTGAACGACGACGGCAGTCAGCGGTGCGTCGTTGCCGAGGTTCACAACACCTACGGCGAACGGCACTGCTACCTGCTCGAAACCGACGAACGTGGCGGGGTTCGCACGTCCAAAGAGTTCTACGTATCTCCGTTCAACGATCTGGACGGCGAGTACCGGATGCGACTTCCGCTACCCGACACCGCGCTCGCGCTCTCGATAGTTCTGGCCCGTGACGGCAAGGCGCCCTTCGTGGCCACGGTGTCCGGTCGTTGTGTGCCGGCGACGACGCGCGAGATCGTGCGCAGTGCGCTCGCCATCCCGCTGGCTCCGCTCCGAGTCGCCGCGCAGATCAGATTTCAAGGAATCCGGCTGTGGGCCAGGCGCTTACCCATCGTTCCCCGACCGCAACATCACCCGCAGGAGGCAGTGCAATGACCACAACCACTCTCGGCACCGAACCTTCCGCTCACACGATCGAAACCGAGCGGTGGCCGGGCGTCGCCACCGTGCCGAGCGGGCTCAAAGTGCGGGTTGCATCACCGGTTGCCCGCGCCCTGTTCCACAAGGCGGTCGCACGTTTGCCGCTGCGTGTCCAGATGCCCAACGGTGAGTTCTCCGGTGGCGGTAGCCCCGATTCGCCGTTGATGGTCATTCACCGCCCAGACGACTTCGCTGCTCGTGTGGGTGACAGTGGTTTGATCGGATTCGGCGAGTCGTACATGGCGGGCGATTGGGAAGCATCCGACCTCACTGCGGTCCTGGAAGTCTTCGCCTCCCGCGTGGCGACGCTCATTCCCGACTTCCTGCAGCGGCTACGAGGCCTCTACATTCCGAAGCAGCCTCGCAGTGAGCGGAATTCGACGCAGAACACGCGCTCGAACATCTCCCGGCACTACGACCTCTCGAACGAGATGTTCGAACTGTTCCTCGACGACACCATGACGTATTCCAGTGCTCTCTTCGAAGATTTGTCGGTAGGAGCTACCCCGTCGTGGGACGTGTTCGCAGCGGCGCAGCATCGGAAGATCGATCGACTGCTGGATGGCGCAGGTGTCGGACCCGGTTCGCGAGTGCTCGAAATCGGCACAGGCTGGGGAGAATTGGCGATCCGAGCTGCCCAACGGGGAGCGACGGTGCGCTCGGTGACACTTTCGGTCGAACAGCAGGAATTGGCAGCGAAGCGGATAAGCGCTGCGGGACTGGCAGATCGCGTTCAGGTCGACCTTCTCGACTATCGGCAAGTACAGGGGGAGTACGACGCCGTTGTGTCGGTCGAGATGATCGAGGCCGTCGGCCACCAGTACTGGGGAAGCTACTTCCAGACGATCGACGCCCTGCTGGCGCCGGGTGGGCGCGCGGCGATCCAAGCCATCACGATGCCGCACGATCGAATGCTCGCGACCCGCAACACCTACACCTGGGTGCACAAGTACATCTTCCCCGGCGGATTTCTCCCGTCGGTGCGGGCGATCGAGGACGTCACCGAGCGCATGACAACCCTGCGGGTGCGTGAGCGGATGTCGATGGGCGATCACTACGCGCAGACGTTGCGACTGTGGGACGAGCGATTCAGCGCTCGCACCGACGAGGCGTCCGCGCTCGGGTTCGACGCAGTGTTCGCGCGCATGTGGCATTTCTACCTCTGCTACTCCGAGGCGGGGTTTCGGTCGGGGTATCTCGACGTCCAGCAAATTGTTCTCGATCGGAGGAACCAGCGATGACTGCCACAATGGATCGAACGACACAAGGTACCGGCGTTGCGGGTCGTCTCTCGGACATCCTCAGTCCACTTGTCGGCGGCGAACTTCCGGTGCGGTTGACTGCATGGGACGGCAGCACAGCAGGTCCGGAAGATGCTCCGAAGGTGACGCTTTACAGCCCGAACGTTTTGCGACGCTTGCTCTGGAATCCCGGCGAGTTGGGGGCTGCGCAGGCATATGTTCTCGGTGAACTCGACGTCGAGGGCGATCTAGGCGATGCACTCACACACGTGTGGAAGGTGTCTGCCGAGCGGGGGCTCGGGTCGATTACCCCGACACCGTCGCTTGTCCTGGCCGCGGTCAAGGCTGCGCGATCCTTCGGTGCTTTCGGGAGACCTTTGGCTCCGCCGGCGTCGCAGGCTCAGGTGAAGGGGCGCCTGCACAGCCTCGCCCGCGACCGCGAGGCGATCGGGCACCACTACGATTTGTCGAACGATTTCTACCAATTGATCCTCGACGAGAACATGGCGTACTCCTCGGGCTATTGGACTTCCGATGCACCGGACTACACGCTCGAAGACTCACAGACAGACAAGCTGGACCTGGTGTGCCGCAAGGTCGGTCTCGATCGAGCGCGAGGCTTGCGGTTTCTCGATGTCGGCTGTGGTTGGGGCTCGCTCAGCCTGCATGCAGCGCGGGAGTACGGCGCCAGCGTTGTCGGAATCACGATCTCGGCGGAGCAGAAGGCTTTTGTCGACGCGAAGGTCCGCGCGCTCGGTTTGGAAGACTGGGTCGAGATTCGCCTCCAAGATTATCGAGAGATTCCCGACGGTCCCTTCGATGCGGTCGCGTCCATCGAGATGGGTGAGCACGTCGGTGAGGACAACTATCCGACCTACGTGAAAGCGCTTCACGACAATGTTATTGCCGGTGGCCGTGTGCTGATTCAGCAGATGTCCCGCACTGGCCCGCACCCCGGGGGAGGTCCGTTCATCGAGTCGTTCATCGCGCCGGACATGTACATGCGGCCCGTCGGTCGCACTGTTGCGATGATCGAGGAAGGTGGACTCGAAGTGCGGGATGTCCACGCCCTGCGTGAGCACTACGTGCGGACCGTCGACGCGTGGATCGAGACCTTCGAATCGAACTGGGATCGCGTCGTGGATCTCGTGGGTGTCGAAGTCGCCCGGGTGTGGCGTCTCTACCTCGTCGGCGGAGGAATTGCATTTCGGGACGGCAGGATGGGCGTCGATCAGATTCTGTCGGTCCGGCCGCACGGTGATGGTCGATCGGGTATGGAACCGGTACGGCCGCAGTGGGTGTCGCGGCGATGAACGGATTCGACTGGGGCGCGTTCGGAGTGGTCACACTCACGAGTCTGCTGGCGATCGCCGTCGGAATGGCGGTGACAGCCACGATCGGTGTACGGATCGGGCGCCACAACGTTGTCGACGTGTCGTGGGGCGCCGGCTTCGTTCTGATCGCGCTCGTGTCCGCGATAGTGGGAACCGGCGACCTCTGGCGCCGGTTGCTGATGCTTGCGCTCGTGGCGATCTGGGGTCTGCGGTTGGCGACGCACATGGCGATTCGATCGCGTGGCAAAGGTGAAGACCCGCGGTACGAAGAAATGCTCGGACGAGCGACGGGTAATCGAACGCTGTATGCGATCCGCAAGATCTATCTCACGCAGGGGATTTCGTTGTGGTTCGTCTCCCTGCCGATCCAGGTCGCAGCAGTGTCGAACGGCAGCTTCGGACTTCTTGTCGTACTCGGAATCGCGCTGTGGATTGTCGGCGTCACGTTCGAGACGGTCGGCGACCGACAGATGGAGGAGTTCAAATCCGATCCGGCCAGCCGTGGCCACATCATGGATCAAGGTTTGTGGGCATGGACGCGGCATCCCAACTATTTCGGCGACGCGTGTGTCTGGTGGGGGATCTTCCTCGTCTCGGCGTCCGTGTGGCCGGGGGTGTTGACCGTCCTCTCACCGATCGCCATGACGTACTTCCTGGTCTTCGCCACCGGAGCGCGGTTGCTCGAGCGACACATGGAACAGCGTCCGGGCTATCGCGAGTATCAGCAGCGGACAAGTTACTTCATTCCTCGCCCGCCGAAAGCCCGCTCCGGGACGTAGGCTCTTTCGGGTGAGGCCAGAGCATGGGTGATCTGAAACTGCCGGCTGCGGTATGCGCGGTTGCCGTCGGCGGAGGGTTGGGCGCGCTCAGCCGCTACGGTCTGGGGGAGCTCTTTCCCCACATCTGGACGACTCTGGTCATCAACGTCGTCGGCTCGTTCGTTCTCGGTGTTCTCGCGGCCCTGCTCGTGCACAACAAGGTTGGGTACCTCTTTCTCGGCACGGGCTTCTGCGGCGGCTTCACCACCTTCTCGTCCTTCGCGGTTCACGCCGTGACGGAGAGTCCGTGGCGATCGATTCTCTATGTTCTCGGGACGTTGATTCCCGCGATCCTCGCTGCAGCACTGGGCAAAGGGCTCGGTGAACGCTGGATCCGCGCGCGGGACGGAGCGTCGGCATGACAGTTCTCCTGGTGGCGCTCGGCGGCGGCGCTGGTGCGAGTGGCCGGTACCTGTTGGCGCGGTATGTGCCCGCGTACAAGGGATTTCCGGCTGCGACGTTCGCCGCGAACGTGATCGGCTGCTTCCTCCTTGGATTGTTCACCGGGGCAGCTCTTTCCACCGAGATGGCCGCACTTCTGGCGACCGGCTTCTGCGGCGGCTTGTCCACCTATTCGACCTTCGCGACCGAGAACGTCGGGATGATCGAGAGGCGCCAGACGGCGCTTTCTCTGATCTACATCGTCCTCAGTCTGATCGTGGGACTGTCCGCTGCGTGGTTGGGAATCCAGATCACGGATTGACGGATCCGGCGCCGAGCGTGCACGCCACGCGGCCAGGGTAGACAATTGTCCACAGTCGCGTCGACACAGTGGTCGACCACCGGGCCGAGGGGGATTCGTGGCGCACGAACGAGCAGGACAAGTGGCTCTGCCAGAGGATCTGATCAATGTTCCTCATCTGGTCACCGCGTATTACACGCGCACTCCGGATCCCGAGAACCCGATGCAGCAGGTACTTTTCGGCACTTCAGGACATCGCGGTTCCAGTCTCGACTCGGCGTTCAACGAAGCTCATATCCTGGCGACAACCCAGGCGATCGTCGAGTACCGCGCTTCGCAGGGAATCGACGGCCCGCTGTTCATCGGCCGGGACACACATGCGCTCTCGGAGCCGGCCTGGCTGTCGGCCTTGGAGGTCCTGGTCGCCAACGACGTCGTCGTCCTCGTCGATTCACGCGACGCCTACACTCCCACCCCGGCTGTCAGTCACGCGATCTTGCGATACAACTCGACGGGTCCGGAGGCCAAAGCCGACGGCATCGTCGTGACACCGTCACACAATCCGCCTTGTGACGGTGGCTTCAAATACAACCCGCCGCACGGCGGGCCCGCGGACACGGATGCGACGTCGGTTATCGCCGATCGAGCGAACGAGCTACTGCGCAAGGGGCTTTCCGGGGTACGGCGTGTGACGGCGGCACAAGCGCTGGACCGCGTCGAACGCTACGACTTCCTCCGCTACTACGTCGAAGACCTCCCCAGTGTCCTCAACCTCGACGCGATCCGCGATGCCGGAATCAGGATCGGTGCAGACCCCCTCGGCGGGGCAAGCGTCGACTACTGGGGCGCGATCGCCGAAACTCATCGACTGGACCTCGAAGTGGTGAATCCACTCGTCGATCCGACCTGGCGGTTCATGACGCTCGACACTGACGGCAAGATCCGCATGGACTGCTCGTCGCCCGACGCGATGGCGTCGCTGATCGGGATTCGGGATCGCTACGACATCGCGACCGGAAACGATGCGGACTCCGACCGCCACGGCATCGTCACTCCCGACGGCGGTTTGATGAACCCGAATCACTATTTGGCCGTTGCCATCGAGTACCTGTTCGCGAACCGGCCAGGTTGGGGCGCAGATACCAAGGTCGGCAAGACCCTCGTGAGTTCCTCGATGATCGACCGTGTCGTGAGCAGCCTGGGCCGCGAATTGCTCGAGGTTCCGGTCGGGTTCAAGTGGTTCGTTCCCGGATTGCTCGACGGGTCTGTGGGATTCGGCGGCGAGGAAAGCGCCGGCGCGTCTTTCCTCCGACACGACGGTTCCGTCTGGACGACGGACAAGGACGGCATCATCCTTGCGTTGCTCGCGTCGGAAATCACCGCGGTGACGGGAGAGTCTCCGTCAGCGCACTACGCCGCGTTGGCCGAGAAGTTCGGGAGCCCGGCGTACGCACGTATCGATGCGCCCGCGACACGCGCACAGAAGGCAGTCTTGGCAAAACTGTCTCCCGACCAGGTGAGTGCAACCGAGCTGGCGGGTGAACCGATCACCGCGACACTGACTGCCGCGCCCGGAAACGGCGCGGCGATCGGTGGTCTCAAGGTGACGACGGAGAACGCGTGGTTTGCAGCGAGGCCGTCCGGCACGGAGGACGTGTACAAGATCTATGCCGAGTCGATGAAGGGCGCCGATCATCTGGCTCAGGTTCAGGCAGCGGCCAAGGACTTGGTGTCAGGCGTCTTGAAGGCGAACTAGCCCGCGGACCGCTCATGTCGCCCGGCTAGAATTCCGGGCGACATGAAAACTCGTGCAGCCAAGCTGCCACAGGAAATTTGGGTACTGGTCGCCGCCAGCTTCGTCATCGCCCTCGGATTCGGGTTGGTCGCCCCGGCACTACCTCAGTTCGCACGCAGCTTCGACGTATCGGTCACCGCCGCCACGATCGTGATCTCGTCTTTCGCTTTCATGCGGTTGGTGTTCGCGCCGATGAGCGGCACTTTGGTACAGAAACTCGGTGAGCGGCCGGTCTACATCGTCGGCCTTCTCATCGTCGCGGTCTCGACCGGTGCGTGCGCTTTCGCGGGGGAGTACTGGCAACTTCTGCTGTTCCGGTCGTTGGGCGGCATCGGGTCGACCATGTTCACGGTGTCGGCCCTCGGGCTGATCATTCGCATGTCACCGTCGGACAGTCGCGGCCGCGTGTCGGGTCTGTACGCGACAAGCTTTCTCATGGGATCGATCGGCGGCCCGCTGGTCGGCGGTGCGCTGTTGCAGTTCGGTCTGCGGATGCCGTTCATCATCTACGCAATTGCGTTGGTGATCGCCGCGCTCGTTGTCTTCGTGAGCCTGCGTGGATCTCATTTGGCGTCACCGGACAAGGCTGTCGATGTGAAGTCGATGACTCTCACAGAAGGCCTCCAGTCTCCGGTGTACCGGGCAGCGCTCGGATCGAACCTCGCCTTCGGTGGCGTGATCTTCGGAGTTCGCGTTGCCATGGTTCCCCTGTTCGTCGTCGAGTTCCTCGGCCGAGACCCCTCGATTGCGGCCTACGCCCTGACGATCTTCGCCGTCGGCAATGCGTTGGTGTTGATCGTCTCCGGACGACTCTCGGACCGCTTCGGACGCAAGCCCTTTGTCGTGAGCGGCCTACTCATCTGCGGTCTGGGAACCATCGCAATGGGATTCACCGACAACCTCGTGGTGTTCTTCGCCATTGCCGCAGTGACTGGTGTCGGCTCCGGCCTCATGAGTCCGGCCCAGCAGGCCGCGGTTGCCGATGTTGTCGGATCGACGGCCCGAGGTGGACCCGTCCTGGCGGTATTCCAGATGATGTCCGACATCGGTGGGGTAGTGGCGCCGATTTGTGCCGGGCTGATCGCCCAACATGTTTCGTACTCGGCGGCCTTCGCAGTGATGGGAGCCGTCGTTGTCGTGTCGGCGACGGGGTGGTTGTTCGTCCCGTCGCGAACGAAGTCTGTCGAATCCGTTGTAGAAGATCTGACTGATGTGACGGTGCTAACGGATACTCCTGCGCGGACAAACCTGGACTGACCGGGCATTCTGTACTCTCGATCGGGTGGCAATTCGCATCGTGAGTCTTGTGGCCCGATTGGGTTTGGCGGCCGTCTGGCTGATTTCCGGGGGACTCAAGTTCTTTGATCCCGTTCAGACGAAGATCGCGGTGCGCGCCTATCAACTATTGCCCGAGTCACTGGTGGGTCCGGTGGCGACGGCTCTTCCCCTGGTCGAAATAGTCCTGGGCCTGCTGATCCTCGTCGGGTTGGCGGTGCGAGCATCCGCTGCAGTCTCGGTGGTCATCCTCACGGTTCTCATTGCGGTGATCATTTCGGTGTGGGCCAGGGGATTGTCCATCGACTGCGGATGTTTCGGCGGCGGAGGTGCAGCCGACGTCGGCGCTTGGGACTATTCGAAGGAGATTCTCCGCGACCTGGGCTTCTTGGCACTTGCCGTCTGGCTGCTCGTGTTCCCGCGTTCGCCACTCGCACTGGGGCCCGGATCACGCGCGGCGTTCTCAGTGGATACTCAGTCTTCAGTGGCAAGGTAAGCAATCGGTAAATCGTTTCGACGCACGAAGGACTGCATCAGCGTGAGCACCAAGAGCAGCAAGAACAAATACTCGCCGGAACCGGTCTCGAGCCGCTCCACCTACATCATCGGTGGCCTCGCGGTGCTCGTGATCGCGGCCCTCGTCATCGGCGGTGTCTTGTGGACGAACAGCAAGAACAAGCCCCAGAACGACGGTTACGGCTCCGTGCAGAGTTCCGAAGTTGCCGTCACGGTGCAGGACAATGGAGTGGTGCTGCTCGGCAAGCCCTCCGCCGCGACAACCATTGATCTCTTCGAGGATCCGCTGTGCCCGGCCTGTGCTGCTCTCGAACACCTCAGTGGCCAGGCTCTCGCGGCCGCCGTCGACAACGGTGACGTCGCCGTGCGGTACCACATGCTGAACTTCCTCAACCGGGCGTCGGGCAGCGGTGACTACTCCACACGGGCCGGCGCCGCTCTGCTCTGCGTCGCTCAGGGTGGTGACGCGATTGCGTACTCCGCATTCCACAACAAGCTTTTCGCGACCGACACGCAGCCGGCCGAGGGCGGCAGCAGCGACCACACCAACGACGACCTCGCCCAGATCGCTCGTGATGCGGGCGCATCCGAGGACGTGGCAACCTGCATCTCTTCCGGTACCAACGTCGAAGCCGCCGCGGCCAATGCCGCAGCCGCCAGCCAGGCGCTCAAGGATGTCGGGTCGAACGGGACGCCCACGGTAGTGGCGAACGGCAAGATCGTTGACACGGGCAGCAGCGACTGGGTTTCCAAGCTCTCCTCCTGAGCTGAAGCGGCCGCTCCGACGAGGAGCGGCCGCTTCGCTCTGACCAGGCGATTTGTTGCCCTGGAGTCAAGTGGTGTAACTTTCTTCCAGCAAGCGGAAAGCAGAACAGCCGCTGCGAGTTCGACTGTTAGAGTGAACTGAATACGGGGCTATGGCGCAGCTGGTAGCGCACCACACTGGCAGTGTGGGGGTCAGGGGTTCGAGTCCCCTTAGCTCCACCCAAGACAAATGCTCTGCACCAATCGGTGCAGAGCATTTGTTGTATTCGAGCCAGTGTTGTGTTGTCGACCCTGTGTTTTTCGAGTCTCTATTGCATGCAGCACAGTTCTGCCTAGATGTGTCGACCGCCATAACGCCAGGGCGTCAATGTTCAATAACGTCCGCGATGAGGCCTGATCATCCCGTGCATTCTCAGCATGGGGACCGTTGGCGGAACGGAGAACCATGAGTGCACACGTGGTGATAATCGGGGCAGGATATGCGGGCGTCATGGCAGCGAAGCGACTGCTGAGAACTCGGTCGGACATCACGGTGACCGTCGTGAATCCGCGCCCACACTTCGTGCAAAGAATCAGGCTCCATCAGATGATCGCGGCTGGCTACGACGCGACGGTCTCGTTCGACAGGGCGCTACCGCGTGCGGCACACCGAGTATTCGGGACGGTGACGGACATCGACGCCGCGGTCAGCGGGCTTACCCTCGACGACGGCAGTGTGCTCGACTACGACTATCTGGTCTACGCAGTCGGAAGTGGGCAGTTACCCAGCACTATCGGCGGGGCGGCGGAGCACGGGTTCAGCGTCTCCGAGTTCGAGGACGCGGTTCGCCTCGAATCCAGAATGGCGACACTCGACGGGAAGGCTACGGTCTGCGTTGTCGGCGGCGGTCTCACCGGAATCGAGACTGCCGCAGAATTGGCTGAGCAGCGAAGCAGCCGAATCACTTTGGTGACCGGAGGAATCGTGGCCCCGGATCTGTCAGAGCGTGCGCGATCTGCAATTCTCAGAACATTGACCGATCTTGGGGTCGACATCGTCACCGAATCCCGGGTGACGCGGATCGACGGTTCGTCCTGCGAGCTTGCGGGAGGCGCACGGGTGGAGGCAGATTGCACGATTCTCGCGACAGAATTCGGGGTCCCCGATCTGGCGCGCCGAAGTGGCCTTCCCGTCGACGGTCTCGGTCGTCTGAAGGTCGACGACCGACTCGAATGCTCGTCCCACCCCAACATCGTCGGTGCGGGTGATGCGGTCGCAGTCGGTGATCTTTTACTGAGGATGAGTTGTCAGGCCGCGATTCCCTTGGGAGTCCATGCGGCCGAGACGATCCTGCATCGACTCGAAGGTTCCGCGCCGCGCCCGGTGGCTCCGAAGTTCGCAGGCCGGTGCATCAGTCTCGGGAGGCGGCGAGGTGTGTTCCAGCGGACCACTCGTGTCGACAACGCAACGGGCATGTTCGTCGCAGGCAGGGCGGGTGCGTTCGTCAAGGAACGAGTGTGTTCGTCGACGACCGACTGGGCCCTCACTCCGCGCCGCTCTTTCTTCTACAGCTGGACATGAGGAGCGCTGGTCACGCTCGATCACAGACTCGATCGATGATCGCCGCAGTCTTGCGGACGTACGGTTGGCGGACGACGTCTTCGTGGCACGCGTCGACGTCGTCGAAATCCAGTGAGCCCGTGGCAATGAGTGACCAGATCTCGCGTCCACGGTTGTTGGTGGCCCCACGGATCACGGTGACGGGCGCGGCGCATGCTCGTATCCGATGCTTCCGGAGCGCCTGGCCTCCTTTGTAGAGGAACACGGTCCACTGGGTGGCCGGCGGGTACTGCAGAATGCCGGCGAACAGCGTGCGGATCCACATGGCCGCGACGGTGCGTCTGGTCGGCTTCCAGCGGGCATTGGTGGATGGTTGTGGTGCAAGGTCGACGATCGACGGATCCAAAGTGATGCCCGCTCGACCAGCCAGTCGTGCGGCAGCCTCGGTGGAGATTCTGGTGTCGAGAACGGTGACGTGTTCGACAGTGTCACCTGACTCGGACAGCTGTGTCGCCATTTCCAGCGCCACGTAGCCGCCGTACGAGTATCCGGCGAGGAGGTATGGCCCGGTGGGCTGAATCTTCTTGATTTCGAAAATGAAACGGCGGGCGCTTGCTTTCACCGACCGGTCGGGTAGTCCGCGAGATTCGAAGCCATGTGGCTGAAGTGCGTAAACCGGCCGATCGGTGTGAAGCGCTTTCGACAAGGCGGACAGCGTCGTCGATGGGCACCCCGCTCCGTTCATGATGAACAGCGGTCGCCCGGAGCCTTCGAGCTTCAGTGGCACCATCGTGTTGTGACAGACGCGATCATCGGGATCGATTCTGCGCCGATCCACCAGCGCTGCAAGGTCTTTGACGGTACTGGCGGCCGCGAACTCCGCCGCCGTGATCCGGATCCGGAACATGTCGTGAATCTTTGCCACCACTTCGGTTGAAGCAAGCGAATCGCCGCCGAGTTCGAAGAAGTCGTCCTCACGGTCGATGGAGTCGATACCGAGAATCGACTCCCAGATCGAGGACAACCACAATTCGGCGGGCCCGGCGAGAGTCGGTGGAGTGGACCGCACCTCGACGGAGGGCAGCGCTGTTCGATCGACCTTTCCTCTTTCGTTGCGGGGCAACGCCGGCATCAGAACAAAATGTCGGGGGAGCATCCAGGCCGGCAGATATGTCGCCAATTCGCGCCGCATCTCGGCGCCCGACCGTGCCATCACGGCTTTGGTCAGGACCACGTAGGCGACGATCTCCGGTCGATCGTTCTCGAGGACGACGGCCACGAAAACATCGGCGACGCCTGGAATTCGACGAATATGCGCCTCGACTTCCATCGGCTCCACCAGGTAGCCCCGAATCTTGACGGCGTCGTCGACGCGTCCCCGCAGTTGCAGTTCTCCGCGTTCGTCGATGCGGCCCCGGTCACCGGTCCGGTAGATGCTCACTCCGTCGCCCAGTCGCGCGAATCGTGTTGCAGTTCGATCCGGGTCGCCGTGGTATCCGTCGGCAAGATCACTGGAGACAACCTGAATCTCTCCGATCTCTCCGTCGGGGAGAGGCACGCCGTTCACATCGACGATCTGTACGTCCTTGCCGTCGCGAGCACGTCCGGCCGGTACCACTCCGACGGGTAGTTCGGAATGTGGTGGGAACGCGTTGTACGCGACGACACCGGTCTCGGTGGTGGCCAGCCAGTTGACGTACGTGACGCGAGCGAAGCCGTGACTGCGATGGCGCGCGTAGTCCTCGCCGTGAACTGCTTCCCCGTACGTTACGACGACGCGTAGGGAACCGATCGAATCATCATTTGCTGCATCGCAATCGAGATCCGACCACGCCCGCAGAAAGGACGGCGCACAGTGCGTGGTCGTGATCGAATACTCGATCAGCCAGTCGTCGATTCCCGAGACGCCGTCGATACGTGGATCCCAGCAGAAGACCGTGACTCCGTTCATCAGGCCCATGATCAGGGCCGTGATTCCGGCTCCGAAACTGACGGGCAACAGGTTCCCGATGTGATCGTCGGGTCGCAGGTCGATTGCTGCGGCGAGTTCGTCGGCCTTGTTCAGGCACATGGAGTGGCTCAACACGACTCCCTTGGGCGCCCCGCTGGTGCCTGACGTGAACGCGATCATTGCAGGGTCGGAACTCGATGGTTCCAACGCGCTGTCGAATCTGAAGCCCGTCGCAGCAGACTCGTCGAGTATCGACTGCAGCGGGACTGCACCCGAGGTGCTCATGATGTGCGCTCGGCGGGCCTCGGGGAGTTGTGGGTCGATCATGACCAAGGGCCGACCGGAAATCAGAGTGGCGAGGATGGCGGGCACCGACTCGGCCGTTGGTTCGAGATCGACCGCAACCGGGCGTGCCCCGTGTGACCCACGTAGGCGAAGTTCGCGGACCAATGCGTCGGTCCGGAGTTCGAGTTCGGCGAAAGTGATCCGGTCGCGCGGAGTCACGACGGCAACGGCGTCGTGCTGCATAGAGGTGACGCGGCGCCACCTCGACTCGATCGTCTCGTCGATGACTGCATAGCGAGTGCGTTCTAGACCTAAGTCGACAACCTTCATCACAGTAGCTCCGTCCGACTTTCAGCTATCTTTTAGCAAAGACTACATAAGGTTTGTGAAGTAGGTCCATAACAAACCAAAAGTAGTTTTACATACCGCCCCATCCTCCAGTTCGTCAGCTCCGAATGCCTTGAGGAACCAATGCCGATCGAGCGTTGTACAGACGAGGAGCAGTGACATGAAGTGGTCGGGGCGAAGTGCGATTGCGATTGCGGGAGTGTGCGCCGCAGCGACGATGTTTTCGGGAACCGCGCAGGCGAGCCCACTCTGGGAACCCTTGCAGCCGGTGGCGAACCTGGACGTCGCGCGCTACGTAGGGGAATGGAACCAGGTGGCGGCGATTCCTCAGCCCTTCAACCTCGCGTGCGCGAAGGACACCCGGGCGAGTTACGGGATCGTCGATTCGTCGAACGTGAGCGTGAAGAACACGTGTACGACGTGGACCGGTCAAGCCAACGAGATCGTCGGGAATGCCCGAGTTACCGATCCAGCAACGGGTGCCCAGTTGCACGTGAGCTTCCCCGGGGTGCCCTCACAGGAAAGCTTGGACGGCCCACCCAACTACATCGTCACCTACATTGCCGACGACTATTCGTGGGCACTGGTGGGCGATCCGCTCAGGCTTTCCGGGTTCGTGCTCTCACGGTCGGCGGTCGTCGACGCGGCAGGCTGGAGTGAGATCCGCCGGGTCGCCGAATCCCGTGGATACAACGCATGCACGATCCTGACGTCACCGACCACCGAGGGCACGTCGGACATCCGTCCGCTCTGCACGGTGTGAGTCTGCTGTCAGCGTGAACCTTCCGGAGCCACACTCCACTACGATCACTGATCGGTACGTGTGGTTTCGGAAGGTTGTGTGGTGGCGAAGAAGCAGATTCCCGTAATAGTCGTCGCAGGCTTTCTCGGTTCGGGCAAGACGACGCTGCTCAACCATCTTCTGCGTAACAACGACGGTGTACGCATCGGCGTGATCGTCAACGACTTCGGCTCCGTCAACATCGACTCGATGATGGTCGCCGGTCAGGTCGATTCGATGGTCTCTCTCAGCAACGGCTGTTTGTGCTGCGCTGTCGACGTCTCGGACATGGACGAGATGCTGAACAAGTTGGCGCACCGGCAGTCCGGGATCGACGTGATCGTCATCGAGGCCAGCGGGCTTGCCGAGCCGCGGAACATGATTCGACTCGTCCTCGGAAGTGAGAACCCGTCGGTCGTCTACGGCGGCCTGGTAGTCCTGGTCGACGGAGCCAATTTCTCCACCGTTCGCCGCGAACATCCCGAGCTCGATCAACATGTCCGCCTGGCAGACCTGGTGGTAGTCAACAAGATCGACAGCGTTCCTGTCGCCGAACGCGAGCGATTCACGGCCGAAATTCGTGAGTTGAATCCGCGAGCGCCGATGGTGGAAACCTCGCACTCGCGGATAGACCCCGCTCTGTTGTTCGATACCGGCGAGGTGACCCCTCCTGCTCCGGGCGATCAACTGAGCCTCGACGAGCTCCTGCGCGACGGGCACGACGACGATCACGAGGACGGCTCGTGTCATCACGATCACCTGCACCACCGCTACGAATCGGTTGATTTCGCATCGGAGACGCCTCTCGATGCCAGGGCCTTGACGCACTTTCTCGAGAATCAGCCGTCGGGTGTTTACCGCATCAAGGGCTTCGTGAACTTCGAGATTCCGGGCTACACAGGAAAATTCGAGATCCAATCGGTGGGTGATCATGTCCGGATCACGCCGCTGCGATGGAAGTCGGGCGAACCTCGAACCACGCAACTGGTCGTGATCGGCACCGGGATGGATTCGGGGGCGGTCGGCAGCGCGCTCCGCGCCTGCATGCGCGAAGAAACGGTCGAACCGCACCCCGACGCCATGCTGGGATTGCACCGCTATACCGTCGGGGCGTGAGTGAATCAGCTGTATCCGTGTACGAAGCGATTCGGCGACGCCGAGACGTTCGCGCCGAGTTCTCGGGAGAGATCGTCCCCGACGAAACTCTGATGCGCATTCTCGACGCCGCCCATCGCGCGCCGAGCGTGGGAAACACGCAACCGTGGGATTTTGTCGTCGTTCGTAATCCGGAGACGCTCGACACCTTCGCGGCACACGTCGCCGATGCCCGGGTGAAATTCGCGCAGTCCTTGCCCGAGGATCGCCGCTCGACGTTCGACCCCATCAAGATCGAGGGAATCGCCGAGAGTGGTACCGGCATCGTCGTCACTTACGACCCGTCGCGCGGTGGCCCGAACATCCTCGGCCGTCATACCGTCGACGACACCGGGCTGTTCTCGGCGGTACTGGCAATTCAGAATTTGTGGCTCGCCGCGGTAGCCGAGGAGATCGGCATCGGCTGGGTTTCGTTCTACGACGAGAAGTACCTCACCGAACTCATGGGCATTCCGTCACCCGTTCGCCCCATTGCGTGGCTGTGCGTCGGCAAGGTGACCGAGTTTCAACAGGTTCCGGATCTCGAACGCTTCGGATGGCGACAGCGCCGGCCACTGGCCGACGCTGTCCATTACGAAACCTATTGAGTTGTACCGGGCTGCGTTGCGCGCGGGGCGGCGGTGTGGCCTAGCGTGCGGGACGGCCACCGGTGGAGCCTGCGGTGCGAGCGCCGCCGCCGGTGCGGGGACGGCGAGCGCCACCACCGGCATGTTCCTGACGGGCAGCTCCGCCGGTGCGAGCACCGCGTGACTGACCGCCCTGTCCGGAGCGAGCCTGACCCGAACGTGCTGCGCCGCCGCGTCCACCCTGGCCGGCGGGACGCTGTCCGCGTCCACCGTTGGGCTGGGCAGGAGCCTTCGGAGCCGGCGTGACGTGCGGTGCGATGTCGCCGACCAACTTGACGACGTGCTCGGAGTTGGCAGTCGAACGGACCGGGGTCACCTTGATGGCTGCCTTGCGCATGAGGATCGCAAGATCCTTACGCTGCTCGGGCAGAACCACGGTGACCACGTCGCCGGCGCTGCCTGCGCGAGCGGTGCGACCACTGCGGTGCAGGTAAGCCTTGTGCTCGGCCGGCGGATCGACGTGGACGACCAACTCGACGTCGTCGACGTGGACGCCACGCGCTGCGACGTCGGTGGCGACGAGGACGCGCGCTTCACCGGCGGAGAATGCCGCCAGGTTACGGTCGCGAGCAGCCTGCGAGAGGTTGCCGTGAAGGTCAACGGACGGGATGCCCGACTCGGTGAGCTGGCGAGCCAACTTGCGAGCCTGGTGCTTGGTGCGCATGAACAGGATGCGACGTCCGGTACCGGAAGCGAGCTTCTCGACCAGAGCCTTCTTGGCTTCGACGCCGTCGACGTCGAACACGTGGTGCGTCATTGCGGCGACGGGGGAGTTGGCCTCGTCGACCGAATGCATGACCTCGTTCTTGAGGAAACGCTTGACGAGCTTGTCGACGCCGTTGTCCAGCGTTGCCGAGAACAGAAGGCGCTGCCCGTCCTGCGGGGTGGACGAGAGGATGCGGGTGACGACGGGCAGGAAGCCGAGGTCGGCCATGTGGTCGGCCTCGTCGAGCACGGTGATCTCGACGGCGTCGAGGCTGACGAACTTCTGCTTCATGAGGTCTTCGAGGCGACCGGGGCAAGCGACGACGATGTCGACTCCGGCCTTGAGAGCCTGAACCTGGCGGTGCTGCGAGACGCCACCGAAGATGGTGGTCACGCGCAAGTCGTATGCGGCGGCCAACGGTTCGAGGGTTGCGGTGATCTGGGTGGCGAGCTCACGCGTCGGGGCGAGCACGAGGCCGAGCGGTCGACCCGGACGACGCTTTCCTCCGGACAGTTCGCCGGCGAGGCGGGAGACCATGGGGATGGAGAACGCGAGGGTCTTGCCGCTTCCGGTCTTTCCGCGGCCCAGTACGTCGCGCCCCGAGAGAGTGTCGGGGAGGGTGTCGATCTGGATCGGGAACGGAGAAGTGATTCCGCCGTCTTCGAGAGCTTTCACCAGCGGTGCGCGCACACCGAGGGCTGCGAAGGTGGTAGCGGGCGTAGAGATGTCAGACAAGTGTGTTCAGAGCCTTTCGGGCACGTGTTCGTGCCCGGATGCCGACACGGGAATTAACCGGTCGAACAATCAAGCACAGTGGTGGCGGCGCTGCCGGTCGGCAGGCTTCTTCGCCGTAAGAAGAGCGGGTGCATTGAGCACTCAGCAAGAAAATTTGCGTTCTACGACGCTGGATGCCCGATTTCAGGCACCTAGTGATCGCAACTCTACCTTCCCGGAGCGTTCGACCTACAACCCGACCCATTCGGAGACGCCGTTCGCGAAGTGTTGCCGCTTCCAGATCGGTACCTCGTGCTTGATGCGCTCCACCAGTTCGGCGCACGCGGCAAACGCCTCCGCTCGATGCGGCGCGGCGACGGCGGCGACCAGTGCGAGGTCGCCGATCTCGAGGTGGCCGACGCGATGGATCGCGGCAACCGGCAGGCCGGTCGAGGCCGCAACCTCTTGGCAGCACGTCTGGAGGAAGCGTTCGGCATCCGGATGCGCTTGGTACTCCAACGCCGAAACCGCTTGACCTCCATCGTGATTGCGCACCGTTCCCGTGAACACCACAACAGCGCCGTTCTTCGGACCGGCAACGGCGGCGTCGACGGTGTCTGCGTGAATCGGTTGCTCGGAGATCCGAGCCAGTAGCTCACTCATCGTGCGCTCCTCCGCCTGCGACCTGCGCGAGCAGGTGATCGATGATGGGTTCGAGGACGGCGAGACCGTCCTTCACTCCACCGGGAGAACCCGGAAGATTGACGATGACCGTCGTACCTGTGAGACCTGCCACACCACGGCTCAGCGACGCGTGCGGTGTCTTCTCGAGGCCCTTGGTCCGGATCGCTTCTGCGACGCCGGGCAACTCACGGGTCAAGACTGCCCGGGTAGCTTCCGGGGTGGCATCCGTGGGGGAAGCCCCGGTGCCGCCGGTACTGATGACGAGTGACGGGGAGCCCTCCTTGGCGTCAGCGATGCCCGCCGCGATGTCGGCGTCGGCGTACACAAGCGGTCCACGTACCTCGAAGTCCCGTTCACGTAGCCAGGTCGCGATCGTGGGTCCGGTGGTGTCGGGTCTGGTGCCGTTCGCACCGCCGGTGGAAGCCACGAGGACGGTCGCGGACCGTGCCGAGGTGAAGGTGTGCGCCGGAGCTGTCTGTGCGTTCTGAGTGTCGCGGGTCCAATGTCCGCGCTTACCACCGTCTTTGGTGAGCAGACGAACACCGTTCATGGTAGCTCCGGGGTCCACCGCTTTGACCATGTCGTGCAAGGTCAGGCCGGCTACCGCGACGGCGGTGAGTGCTTCCATCTCGACGCCGGTCTGTCCGCGAGTCTTCGCCGTCGCCTCGACGGTGATCGATGTTTCGGTGAACCCGAATTCCACCTTGACCGACGAGAGCGCGAGTTGATGACACAGCGGGATCAGTTCGGAGGTCTTCTTCGCACCGGCGATTCCGGCGATGCGCGCGGTGGTGAGGACATCAGCCTTGGGCATGCCGTCGGCGCGGACGAGGCGAACTACCTCGGCGGTCGTGACGAGTTCGCCGGCAGCGACGGCGATACGCGTCGTCTCGGCCTTGGCGCTGACGTCGACCATGCGCGCTCGGCCCTCGCTGTCGACGTGTGTCAATTCGGTCATCAGTGTCCTTTGAATCAGATCGAGTGAATCAGATCGAGGAAGTCGAGAGCGGGACGACGTCGACGAGATCGCCCGCGCCGAGCTCGGTCACGGCGGCGGGGATGTCGATCAGGACGTCGGCCCACGCCATGGCTGCAACAAGGTGCGATCCGGGTCCGGCAACGAGTTCGATTCCGTCCGCAGTTCTGCGTGCCCGCAGGAACTGCCGCTTGCCGTCCACCGAACGCAGCGGTGCAGTCAACGGGAGTCGCTCGCGCGGGATCTCGGGCAGGCCCGCGGCCCGGCGCAGTTCGCCCCGTGCGAAGACCTCGAAGGAGACCATCGTGCTCACCGGGTTGCCCGGGAAGCTCAGTACCGGCACTTCGTTCACCACTGCAGTGCCTTGCGGACCGCCCGGCTGCATTGCGACGTGGCCGAAGTGTGCTCCCAGAGGCGTGAGAGTTTCCTTCACCACCTCGAAGTCGCCCATGGACACTCCGCCGGAGGTGAACACCAGATCAGCGACCGAGGTTGCGTACGAGAGCAATTCGCGGAACTCGGCGGGGTCGTCGCTGCTTCGGGCGACGGATACGACATCGGCGCCGTTGGCTTCGGCCAATGTTGCCAAAGCTGGACCGTTGGAATCGTAGATCTCACCGGGTTCGAGAGTTGTTCCGGCACTTTTCAGTTCGGCGCCCGTCGTAATTATCGCGACCCGTGGCTTCGTGTAGGTGTCGAGCGAGGCCAGGCCCACAGCACTCAGCGCGGCGATATGGCGAGGTTCCAAGTGCGTTCCGGCCGTGACCAGTAGCATTCCGGCGGTGATGTCGCTGCCACGTTCGCGTACGAATTCGCCTACCGACCTGCCCCGTTCGATCGTGACGACGTGCTCGGTGACACCCGTTGTGTCCTCGACCGGAACAACGGCGTCGGCACCCTCGGGGAGCGGAGCACCGGTCATGATGCGAAATGCCGATCCTGGAAGGTGTTTCGGTGGTTTTCCGCTTCCAGCGGCGATCACGCCTCGAACCGTCAGTGTGGTCGGAACCGAGGCCACAGAAGCAGCATCGACGGCATACCCGTCCATCTGCGAGTTGCGGAAGAGTGGCAGGTCTACCGGCGATGCGATATCCGAGCAAGTTATGCGCCCCAACGCTTCTGCCGTCGGAACTGCCGTCGGAGAGAGGGTGTGCAGGCCGGTGAGCAATCCGGAGATGTGCGACGCGTGTTCCTCGACCGAACGCGCGCTCATGACAGTAACCTCGACAACCTCGACATGTTTTGATCCTAGGCGGTGTGGTCCGTCCGACACACGGAGTACGGCTTTCGGTCATACTGGAGCAATACGGAAGTTGGTGAAGTGATGACAGTGGTCTCGATGGGAATTCCCACCGTGCGGTTCGACGCTGCCTCCCTCGCCGGTCGTCCCGAGACGGATCTCCTGGTCGACAGGTTCGGGCGTGTTGCCAGAGATCTGCGAGTCTCGATCACCGAGAAGTGTTCACTTCGTTGCACGTATTGCATGCCGGAGGAAGGCTTGCCGGCCATCGCTGCGGAAGATCTTCTGAGTGCCGACGAGATCATTCGAGTAGTCGGAATCGGCGTCGAACGAGTCGGTATTCGCGAGGTGAGATTCACCGGCGGCGAACCGCTGATGCGTAGTGACCTCGAAAAGATCATCGGGGGGTGCGCCGCGCGCGTGCCAGGAATTCCACTTTCCATGACTACCAACGCCGTTGGGCTCGAACATCGTGCCGCAAAGCTGGCTGCAGCTGGTTTGACTCGCGTGAATGTTTCCCTGGATTCGGTTGATCGCGCCCATTTCGCTGAATTGACGCGTCGAGACAGGTTGCCGTCCGTTCTCGCGGGAATTCGAGCGGCAGCTGCGGCCGGGCTCGCGCCACTGAAGATCAATGCGGTGCTGATGCGTGAAACGCTCCACGGCGCGGCGGATCTTTTGCAGTGGTGCCTCGAAGCCGGCGTCGAATTGCGCTTTATCGAGCAAATGCCTCTGGACGCAGACCATGCATGGGCACGCGAGAACATGGTGACCGCGGCTGAATTGTTGTCCGTTTTGGGAAGCCGTTTCGAATTGGAAGCAATCGGCCGTGAAGATCCGTCGGCTCCTGCTGAAGAATGGCGCGTCGACGGGACCACGATGACGGTAGGGATCATCGCTTCCGTGACCCGCTCGTTCTGCAGTGAATGCGATCGGACGCGAATGACCGCAGAGGGAACAATTCGGTCATGTTTGTTCAGTGACCGTGAAGTTGACCTGCGTGCCGCGCTCAGGGCTGGAGCAAGTGACGACGAACTAGCGGATTTGTGGCGCGGTGCGATGTGGAACAAGTGGGCAGGGCACGGCATCGACGCCGCGGACTTCGTTCCGCCGGAAAGAAGTATGGGAGCGATTGGTGGCTGATCCGCATTCGATCTCGGTTCGTTACTTTGCTGCTGCAGCGGATGTATCCGGTTGCCGTAGCGAGGTAGTCGCCATCTCGCCTGACAACACACTTGCCGAGTTGGTGGCGGTGCTGGTCGGGCGATACGGACCGGAGATGGAGCGAGTGCTGTCGGTCTCGGCTTTCCTCGTCGGTGACGAGTTGACCCGCGACGTCTCTCGAGCCTCCGGTAGCGCTGTCGATATTCTTCCGCCTTTCGCTGGAGGCTAGTCCGAGAATTGCCGGCGTAGCTATTTGTGGGCTGCCGACGTATTGTCCTTTTTCGGTTTGCCGGTCCAAATATTTATATCTTGATCACTCCAGCTCAAGTGGCATCTATCTCCGTTTTCTCCATTGTTGGTCAATTGTCCAGCACTGGTCGTTTTGTTTAGTTTCTCCTACTTTTGGGGGAGCGAATGCACTTCGAATTGCCAAGGTGAATTGTCATCTGTTTGGATGACAAAAGAAATACCTTCGCTGTTGGTAATTGTCGACATGTGTTAATTTTGGCGCAATTCCACTCGGGATATGTGAAAGGTATTTCAATGTCGATTAATTCCACGCGCCGTGTCGGAGTCGTCGTAGCGCTCCTCGGAGCAGCTGCACTCACCGCTCCGGCAATTGCTACTGCGCTTCCGTCCACCGGTTCTCTCGGCTCTTCTGCGCCGGAAGCCTCGTGCTCGACCCTGTCCACCGAAGCGACGCCGAACGGGTGGGGCATCCCGTTCACCGACGAGAAGGATCAGACCGCGTCGTATTCGGCCGACAACGTTCTCGACAAGGACGGTTCACTGAAGCTGGCCGTCGACGGTACCGGCGATCGTTCGGTTTCCTACCATTCGGCCGGCGGTATCAAGTTGTCCGACGCAGTCGGCAAGGCGATCGGCTTTGCCGAGCGCGCCGCCACGCCGACTGCGGCGTTCCAGCTCCGCCTCACCGGAACGACCGGCGGAAAGTTCGAGAACGGATTCACCACCCTGGTGTGGGTCCCGGGACCCGACGCCACGCCGACGGCTGACGGCGGCGTTCACGCGGATCTCCAGAAGGGCGTGTGGTGGAGCACTCAGAACATCGACGGCGCCAAGGACCGCGTGTCAGTGCCTTTGGCTGACATCGTCGCCGCGAACCCGAACGCGGTAGTCGACCACTACGGCGTCAGTGTGGGCACCGGTTCCGCCGCCACGTCGACGCTGGTCGATGCAGTGCAGTTCAACGGATGCACCACCAACTTCGCGAAGAAGGATCCGGCTTCGGGAACGGGTTCGCTGGGCGACGTCTTCGGCAGCCTGTTCGGTAGCTAGTCGCTGGTAAGAGCTCTGGTAGGAGTTACTTCCACCAGTCATCGAGGGGTGTGACCGGCACCGTGCGCTTGTGACGAGTGTTGGTGAACATCTTCTCGAGCTTCTCGGCTACCTCGGAGGAAACGTCCTTTCCTTCGAGGTAGTCGTCTATCTGTGAGTACGTGACGCCGAGGGCAACTTCGTCGGGTAGCGCGGGTCGGTCGTCCTCGAGGTCGGCGGTCGGCACCTTGCGCCACGTGCTCTCGGGTGCGCCCAATTCCTGCAGCAATGCAGCGCCCTGGCGTTTGCTCAAGCCGGTGAGCGGCGTGATGTCGACACCGCCGTCACCGAATTTCGTGAAGAAGCCGGTAATCGCTTCTGCGGCGTGGTCGGTACCGATCACGAGATAGCCGAGCTGACCGGCAATCGCATACTGGATGACCATTCGTTCGCGCGCCTTGATGTTGCCGCGGACGAAGTCGCGTAGTTCGCCGTTCCCCAACGCCTCGGAGGCCTCACGGGCCGTCGCGTCGGCGCCAGGCTTGACGTTGACCGTGAGAGAGCGGTCCGGCTTGATGAAGCCGAGCGCGATCTGAGCGTCGGATTCGTCAGCCTGAGCGCCATAGGGGAGTCGAACGGCGACGAACTCGGCCTCGTGGCCTTCTTCACGAAGTTCCGTGACCGCGCGTTGGGCGAGGGCTCCGGCGAGCGTGCTGTCCTGACCGCCGCTGATTCCCAGAACGAACCCTTTGGCGGGGGTCGAGCGCACGTAGTCCTTCAGGAACTGGACTCGCGCGCGAACCTCCGCTGCGGCGTCGATTGTCGGCTTTGTGCCGAGTTCTTCGATGATGCTTTCACGCAGTGTGGCCATGAATGGACTCTAGCGATGTGAGCAGGCGCGTGCAGTGCCACCGTATCCGGGGCGGTACGGTCGCGCACATGAGTGCGAACAACGTTCTGGTGGTCAGTGCGACGAAGTCGGAAGCGGCATACGTGCCGCAAGGATACGAACTGCTGATCACGGGGATTGGAAAGGTCAGTGCTGCAACAGCAGTCGCCTCTGCTCTCGCGCGGTACGAGCGGGATGATCTGCCGCTGGTCGTCAACATCGGGACAGCCGGTGCGCTGCACGCGCACCACGGCGGCCTCTATGTTCCCGGCGTCGTCATCAATCACGACATCAGCAGCACCGCGATCCGAGCGCTGGGGCACGACGTCGCGGACCGTTTGGTGCTCGCCGGCGGTGACGACTCGGTGTTGGCGACCGGCGACGCATTCATCGCCGACGCTGCAACCCGGGACGCCCTTGCGCAGCGAGCCGATCTGGTCGACATGGAGGGATTTGCCATCGCATTCGCCGCGCAGGCAGCGGGTGCTACCTGCCGACTCGTCAAACACGTCAGCGATCACGCGGACGACTCGGCCTTGGACTGGCCCGCGATGATCGATGCCAGCGCCCGCGAGTTGGGGCGCTGGCTGCTCGACAACGTCTGATCGAGCCTGCAGCGTCTGGTCAAGCCTGCGCAGTCAGTATCAATCCGGTGTCGTCGGGCTTGCGCAGGGTCAGCGTGTCGGCGTCGACGGTGTAGCTCACTTCGCCGTCGAGCACCGCCAGTATCTGGCGCTCGATGTCCATGTTCTCCTCGGGGCAAGCCATACGCGTGGTTGCCATCGGCGTGAACGTGACTGTGGTGTCGGACGTCTGGGCGCTTCCGGTCATGCGATTGCATCCGGTGCTCCCGCTGACCGAACCGTCTGCGGCAATCGTCAGTTCGGGAGCTGACGTCTCCAGAGCCAGGCTCGTACTGATCGCATCGGGACTGATGAGGGACGTGACAGTCCACGTCGTGCCCTGCAGCGGTCGATCCGGCGTGACGATTTTCTTGTCCTGCAGGGTGACTGTGGCGTCCTTCGATGTCAGGACGAGGGTGTCGCCGTCGAGGCTCCACGCCGGCGCGGCGGTCAGCAATGTTGTTGTCCAGGAGTCGGACTCGGCGATGCCGGGAGGGCAGCCCATCATGGTCGACGCCATGGTGCCGGTGGTCAGCGTGCCGTCGTTGAACTCGACCGAACCGTTTGCCGTGTTGCATCCGGCGCTCGCGGACACTCGACCGGCCTGGCTGAAGTCGAGAGTCAGCGGGCCGCCGCCGGGAATTTGTGTTCCATCCACGGAGGTCGAGATGAACACACGACCGGAGGGATCCGTCTTGTCTTCGGGGGAGTCGGACGAAGCGGAGCAACCACTTACCGCGGCGATGGTCAGGAGGCCGATGACGGCTGCAGCGATGCGCATGGGCTCACATTAAGTGGTGGGACGGATCTGGGGAGTCAACATCGAGTAACGCGCCGGGCAAGGTCTTCCCAGCCGGCCGCCAGGCGCTCGGTGGTCATCCCGAGATCGCGCACCTGATGAAGGACGAGCGACGCTTCGAGCGGTGCCAACAGTGCTGAAGCGAGCAGATCGAGGTCGCCCTCGACGCCGGCTCCTCGAAGAAGCCCGATGACGTGAGCGATGCCGAGAGCCCGGGCCGGACCGCCGAAGCGGTATTCAGGAGCGTTTTCCGCCGCTCGGAGGACTTCGCCCTGTACTTCCACCATGGCAATCCGGGCTCGTCCGAACGCGATGAGGCGCTCGATCGGCGGCGCGCCCGGACCCAACGGTGGGGGGCCGAACATGAATGCCTGCTGCAGTTCTCGCTCGGTGTGATCGAGCAGTGCCTGCATCAGTCCCGATCGATTGCCGAAGCGCCGAAAAACTGTGCCCTTGCCCACACCGGCCCGGCACGCGACAGCGTCCATCGTCACCGCGTCGACACCTCGCTCGGCAACGAGGAGGGCTGCGGCGTCGAGCAGAAGTACGCGGTTACGTGCTGCGTCACCGCGCTCGACCGGCGCGGCGCCGATCTGGGGGAGGGGGATTGCGCTCACGGGATCAGGTTACAGGGCCGGGGAATGTAAGTGGACCGCGGTCCGTTTAGTTGATATAACTTTCAACCGGAGCCACCAACCGCACCACTCTCGAAGGAAACTCGCTATGTCACAGACCAATGTTCTCGTTCTCGTCGGCAGCCTGCGCGCCGGATCCGTCAACCGCCAGCTTGCCGAGACAGCTGTGTCCGCCGCACCCGAGGGTGCCACGCTGACGGTCTTCGAAGGCCTCGCCGACGTCCCCTTCTACAACGAAGACATCGACGTCGAGGGTGCTTCCATCCCCGCTGTCGACGCACTGCGCTCCGCTGCGAGCGACGCGGACGCGTTCCTGCTCGTCACCCCCGAGTACAACGGCACCATTCCCGCAGTTCTGAAGAACGCCATCGACTGGATCTCGCGTCCGTACGGTGTCGGTGCAGTCAAGGACAAGGCTGTCGCAGTCATCAGCGCTTCGCCCAGCGGCAACGGCGCCAAGTGGGCACACGAAGACACCACCAAGGCGGTCCGTATCGCCGGCGGCAAGGTCGTCGAGGACACTGCACTGAGCATCGGTGGAACCGGCGCACTGTTCGGTGAGCTGCACCCGCGTGAGAACGCAGAGGTGCTCGCTCAGGTCTCCAAGGTCGTCTCCGACCTCGTCGACGCCGGCAAGCAGCTCGTCAACGCGTAATCCGTTTCACGAGTGAGGGCCATGCCGGAAGGTATGGCCCTCACTCGTATGCGAGTCACGCCCATATGCGCTAAAGCCCTTCGCGTTCCATCGCGTCGTCGACGGCGTCGCGAACCGCTTCGAAATCCTTGCCGGCCATCATCGCTTCGCCCATCGCGGCGTCGATACGGTCGGCGACGACGGCGTACCGACGCTCCCAGTTCTCCTTGTCCTCCCGCCAGTAACCCATCACGTGCATGCGGGGTGCCGGGATTTCCCATGTTCGACGCAGATGGGCGCGGATGCGTCTGGCGGTCGCGGCCTCGACTGCACACCAGATGTAGCCCTCGCCGGGGGGCAGGGCAGCGTCGGCCAATTCGGCGAGCAGCGAGTCCGATTCCTCGATCCATCGGTAGTGAGCGTCGGCGCGCGTCGTGAACGTCTGCTGTTCGCTCGGCGCGGGTACCTGCGCGATGACGTGGATCGGTAGACCGTCGGGTGCTTCTTCGAGAATTCGCCCGATCGCGGGCAGAGCGGCGTGATCGGCGACCATCAGCAGCCAGTCGCAACCTGCCGGCGGCGTGAACCACCCGCTCGTCGTCGAGAGGTGAACGGTCTCGCCCGGTTGCGCAGTCGCGGCCCAGAGTGCCGCGCCGCCGTGGCCGTGGAGAACGAAGTCGATCTCCAGTTCGTTCTTCGACGGCTGCCAGCGCCGGACCGTGTAACTACGGGCGTGAGGGGGATCGAG
This sequence comes from Rhodococcus sp. IEGM 1302, assembly GCF_030056935.1. Lineage (NCBI taxonomy): Bacteria > Bacillati > Actinomycetota > Actinomycetes > Mycobacteriales > Nocardiaceae > Rhodococcus > Rhodococcus sp. IEGM 1302. The sequence continues at coordinate 98,856 of NZ_JASHKY010000013.1, forward strand.
GGGGAATCTGACGAGCACCCGTTCGTCCGGGCTACCACTCGTCTCGAAGTCGCTCAGGCCCTCCCCGCCGAAGGTGATTCTGCGCATCAACGGTGTCACCTGCTGTGTTCTCGTCACGGTTGCCTCGTGGCGTGGAGCCTCGTCCTTCGGGGGTGTTTCCACGACGCTCATGGTAGGTCCGTGGCGCGGCTCCGAGAGGCTGGCGAGCACAAAAAGAAACTGTGACGCGCGACACGCCGACGCGCCGGGAAATGAAGGCGCTGAACTGGGGCGACCTGGGAATTCCAACGATGTGACTCACAACATCTCGCGTTATGTGTTTCTGTCGGCCACTAGGTGTAGTGTCTTGAGCACTGAGAGACCACAACGCGGAACGCCTCGAGCGAGACTCCGGCAATCGGTCGTATCGGTGCTGAACATCACTACATCGGCCTTTGTTGGCTAAGCGAAAGAGGGACTCTCATGAGCATCACCGTCTACACCAAGCCCGCTTGCGTTCAGTGCAATGCCACCTACCGCGCCCTGGACAAGGCCGGTCTCGAATACAACGTCATCGACATCACCGAGGATGCCGAAGCCCGCGACTACGTCATGGCTCTCGGGTACCTCCAGGCACCCATCGTGGTTGCCGGTGAAGATCACTGGTCGGGCTTCCGTCCCGATCGCATCAAGACCCTGACCGTCGCTGCTTGAAGCGCCGCAGTGTCGGCGGTGGACACCTCCGCCGACACATCTGAGTAGTTCCGGGCACCGTACAAGAAAATGGTGACAACCGATGACTTCGCTGGTCTACTTTTCCAGCGTGTCGGAGAACACCCACCGATTCGTTCAACGTCTCGGCCTGCCTGCGACACGTATACCTATCCATGACCGTGACGGCTCATTTCGTGTAGACGAGCCCTATGTGCTGATTCTGCCCACCTATGGTGGCGGGGTCACCGTGACAGGGCGCGACACCAGTTATGTACCGAAGCCGGTCATTCGTTTTTTGAACAATCCACACAACAGGTCGTTGATCAGAGCAGTGATCGCGGCGGGAAACACCAATTTCGGTGAGTCCTTTTGCTATGCAGGAAACATCATTTCCCAGAAATGCCACGTTCCTTTTCTGTACCGGTTCGAACTCATGGGCACTGCCGAGGACGTCGACCGGGTACGAGAAGGCTTGGGGGAGTTCTGGAATCATCTCGAAACAGAGAAGGAGCACGGGCAGTGGCGCCAACCATCACTGACACGATCGCGGCAGGAAGCGTAGAGCGTGATGCGCGCGGCGGCGATTCCACCAACGGTCTCGACTACCACGCACTCAACGCCATGCTCAACCTGTACGGCGCCAACGGTGAGATCCAGTTCGAGATGGATGTCGCTGCAGCCCGTCAGTACTTCTTGCAGCACGTCAACCAGAACACCGTGTTCTTCCACAACCTCGACGAGAAGCTGGACTACCTCGTCGAGGAAAACTATTACGAGCCCGAGGTTCTCGATCAGTACTCACGTACTTTCGTGAAGTTCCTGATCGATCACGCGTACGCCAAGAAGTTCCGCTTCCCGACGTTCCTGGGTGCATTCAAGTACTACACCTCCTACACGCTCAAGACCTTCGACGGTAAGCGCTACCTCGAGCGCTTCGAAGATCGTGTCTGCATGGTTGCGCTCACCCTGGCCGCAGGCAACGAAGACCTGGCCGTCGAACTCGTCGACGAGATCATCGCCGGACGCTTCCAGCCCGCCACCCCGACGTTCCTGAACTCGGGCAAGAAGCAGCGCGGTGAGCCCGTGTCCTGCTTCCTGCTTCGTATCGAAGACAACATGGAGTCCATCGGTCGCTCCATCAACTCGGCACTGCAGCTGTCCAAGCGCGGTGGCGGAGTTGCCTTGCTGCTCACCAACGTTCGTGAGCACGGCGCCCCGATCAAGAAGATCGAGAACCAGAGTTCGGGTGTCATCCCGATCATGAAGCTTCTCGAGGACTCGTTCTCCTACGCCAACCAGTTGGGTGCGCGTCAGGGTGCCGGTGCTGTGTACCTGCATGCGCACCACCCCGACATCTACCGGTTCCTCGACACCAAGCGTGAGAACGCCGACGAGAAGATCCGTATCAAGACGCTCTCACTCGGCGTCGTGATCCCGGACATCACGTTCGAACTGGCGAAGAAGAACGAGGACATGTACCTGTTCTCGCCGTACGACGTCGAGCGCATCTACGGAGTTCCGTTCTCCGACATCAACGTCTCCGAGAAGTACTACGAGATGGTCGACGACAAGCGAATTCGCAAGTCCAAGATCAAAGCTCGCGAGTTCTTCCAGACCGTCGCCGAATTGCAGTTCGAATCGGGCTACCCCTACATCATGTTCGAGGACACGGTGAACCGGGCGAACCCGATCGAGGGCAAGATCACGCACTCGAACCTGTGCTCGGAGATCCTGCAGGTTTCGACGCCTTCACTGTTCAACGACGACCTGTCCTACTCGAAGGTCGGCAAGGACATCTCCTGCAACCTGGGTTCTCTGAACATCGCGAAGACCATGGACTCGCCCGACTTCGCCAAGACCATCGAAGTGTCGATCCGCGGATTGACGGCGGTGTCCGATCAGACGCACATCTACTCGGTGCCGTCGATCGAGCAGGGCAACAACGACTCTCACGCCATCGGCCTCGGTCAGATGAACCTGCACGGATACCTTGCTCGTGAGCGGATCTTCTACGGCAGCGAAGAAGGCATCGACTTCACGAACATCTACTTCTACACCGTGCTCTTCCACGCACTGCGTGCGTCGAACAAGATCGCCATCGAGCGCGGCTCGTACTTCAAGGGTTTCCCGGAGTCGAAGTACGCCTCGGGTGAATTCTTCGACAAGTACACCGACCAGGCCTGGGAGCCTGCAACCGACAAGGTTCGCGGACTCTTCGCCGATGCGAAGCTGCACATCCCCACCCAGGACGACTGGCGTGAGCTGAAGGCTTCGGTTCAGAAGCACGGTATCTACAACCAGAACCTTCAGGCCGTCCCGCCGACCGGCTCGATCTCGTACATCAACTACTCCACCAGCTCCATCCACCCGGTGGCGTCGAAGATCGAGATCCGCAAGGAAGGCAAGATCGGCCGCGTCTACTACCCGGCGCCCTACCTGACCAACGACAACCTGGAGTACTACCAGGATGCCTACGAAATCGGGTACGAGAAGATCGTCGACACCTATGCTGCCGCAACGCAACACGTCGACCAGGGCCTGTCGCTGACGCTGTTCTTCAAGGACACCGCAACCACCCGCGACATCAACAAGGCGCAGATCTACGCGTGGCGTAAGGGCATCAAGACGCTGTACTACATCCGTCTGCGTCAGATGGCACTCGAAGGCACCGAGGTCGAGGGCTGCGTTTCCTGCATGCTGTAGAGGGCTCCGCCCCCGTGCGCCTTTTCGGTAGTGGTTACTACCGAAAAGGCGCACAGGGGTATCAGGCCGGCGGGCGGCCGGGACCGTGCATCTTGCCGGCATTCTTCGGCATTCGACCGTGCTCGGTGAGTGCGCGCCGAAGGAGAAACTCGATCTGGGCGTTGGTACTTCGGAGATCGTCGGCGGCCCAGCGGGCGAGGGCGTCGTGTACCGCTGGGTCCAACCGAAGAAGGATCTTCTTACGCTCGGATCGCGGAGCTGGATCCGTGGCCATGTGGCCTTTCCTTTACTGGTAGAGCGAACCGGTGTTGAGCACCGGTTGTGCGTCGCGGTCGCCGCACAGCACGACCAGAAGGTTACTGATCATCGTGGCCTTGCGTTCCTCGTCGAGTTCGACGACGTGCTTCTCCTCGAGCTGCTTGAGTGCCATGTCGACCATGGACACCGCGCCTTCGACGATTTGCTTGCGGGCGGCTATCACAGCACCCGCTTGCTGGCGCCGAAGCATCGCGCTGGCGATCTCCGGTGCATACGAGAGCCTGTTGATGCGTGTCTCGATAACTTCGACACCCGCCGCACGCACGCGGGCGTGAACCTCCTCCGACAAGGTGGTGGTGATGATATCGGCGTTCTCGCGCAACGAGACTCGGCCTTCGGCGTCGTACGGGTAGCTACCGGCGATATGGCGGACGGCCGCCTCGGTCTGTACGGAGACGAACTCCTCGTAATCGTCCACCTGGAACGAGGCGAGCGCTGTGTCGGCCACCTGCCAGACGACCACCGCCGAGATCTCGATGGGATTGCCGTCGGCGTCGTTCACTTTCGCCTGACCGGTCTCATGGTTTCGGATGCGCGTCGAGATCGATCGACGGACCGTCAGCGGGTTTGTCCATCGCAGTCCCGGCGTGCGCAAGGTGCCGCTGTACGAGCTTCCGAGAAGTTGCAGAACTCGGGCTTGATTAGGTTGCACCAAGGTCAGGCCCATCAGGAGGGGGAGTGACGCGATGAACAGCACCACTCCGACCGGAATCAGGGCGAAGAGTCCCAGAACTCCGCCAACGACGGACAGCGCGATTCCGGCCAGGAAGAGAAGGACGCCGCCGAGGAGCATCCAGCTGCCGGACAGGTCCCAGCCTGGGCGTTCGGCGATCGTTGTGGTGGCGACACCGGTCGGTTTCTCGGCCACGGTGGGTGTGCTGGTCATGCGAGACTCGCTTTCCATCGGTAAGTGATATTTAATTGATATCACATTTTTTGTACTCGTGGAGGGGCGCGTGCGACACATGTTGTTGTGTTGGCATCGCGGACCCGACACAACGGGTAGTGTTCAGGCAAGCCAACATTCGGCAGTATCTCTCTCGCTAGGTAGGAATTATGGTCAAGCTGGTCAGTCGCGTTTCCGCCATCAACTGGAATCGCGTCCAGGACGAGAAGGACGCCGAGGTATGGGATCGCCTCGTCAGCAACTTCTGGCTGCCCGAAAAGGTGCCGGTCTCCAACGACATCCCGTCCTGGGGAACGCTGACCGCGCAGGAGCAGCAGCTCACCATGCGCGTCTTCACGGGCCTGACGCTGCTCGACACCATCCAGGGAACGGTCGGCGCCGTCAGCCTCATCCCGGACGCGATCACTCCCCACGAAGAAGCGGTGTACACCAACATCGCCTTCATGGAATCGGTGCACGCGAAGAGTTACAGCTCGATCTTCTCGACGCTGTGCTCCACCCCCGACATCGACGACGCGTTCCGCTGGTCGGAGGAGAACCCCAACCTGCAGCGCAAGGCGCAGATCGTTCTCGACTACTACAACGGCGAGTCGCCGCTCAAGCGCAAGGTCGCATCGACGCTCCTCGAGAGCTTCCTCTTCTACTCCGGCTTCTACCTGCCGATGTACTGGTCCTCGCGAGCCAAGCTCACCAACACCGCAGACCTCATCCGCCTCATCATCCGCGACGAGGCTGTGCACGGGTACTACATCGGCTACAAGTACCAGAAGGGCCTCGAACAGCTCACCGAGGCCGAGCGTGAAGAGCTCAAGAACTACACGTTCGAGTTGCTCTTCGAGCTCTACGAGAACGAGGTCGACTACACCCAGGACCTCTACGACGGCGTCGGTCTGACCGAGGATGTCAAGAAGTTCCTGCGCTACAACGCCAACAAGGCGCTCAACAATCTCGGCTACGAAGGCCTCTTCCCGAAGGACGAGACGGACGTCAATCCGGCTATCCTGTCGGCACTTTCACCGAATGCGGACGAGAATCACGACTTCTTCTCCGGCTCGGGTAGCTCCTACGTCATCGGCAAAGCCGTCAACACCGAAGACGACGACTGGGACTTCTAGAGCGACCTACACGCCGAAGCCCGACTCCTGCACACGCGGGAATCGGGCTTCGGCCGTGTATTGAGAGCGGGCTAGCGCTGAAACCACGCTTCCGGCTTGTCCTGCAACGCTTTTGCGAGGCGCAGACGCGAGGTTTCCGTCATGTCCGAAGGCAGTTCGCTCGGCGCGAACCACGCGACCTCGAGGTTTTCGTCGTCCGCCACGTGTGCATCTCCGTCGGTCCACCTGGCCAGGAAGCAGACGTCGAGGTACTGAGTCACGTCACCATTGGGGTACGTAATGGGTTCTGTGACATCGATACTCGTGATCCGAACCAATTCGGCGTCGACGCCGGTTTCTTCCTTCGCCTCGCGCACCGCCGCCGCCGACGGTTCCTCCCCAGGCTCGAGAACGCCGGACACGACGGCCCACTGACCGTTGTCGGCGCGGCGGGTGAGCAGGATCCGGCCGTCGTCGTCGCGGATCACGACGCTCACTCCGGACAGCCAGAGCGGCGCATGACCGACCTTCTCGCGCAAAGCGACAATGAATTCCGGGATCGGCATGTCAGAACCCGACCGTCACAGTTGTGGCGAGCCGCTTCGAATGTCGGAGTTGTGGTTCGTTCCAGTCAGCTGGCATATCCGTTCAAGGTTCCCTTCAAGTCCGCCAATACGGCACGGGCAGCAGTCATCCCGTTTCCGCTCCAGATGTCGTCTTCCGCTACGAACACACGTCGGTCGGTGGCAGCGGCGAGGTCCTGCCACTGGTCGCTCTTCATGACCTCGGTGCCGTAGGTACGACCGTTCGGCCCGTCGAAGAGTACGTAGATCAAGTCCCCTTCGGCGGCGCTGAGATCGTCGGCCGGAATCGGTGCCGTGGTCGCATCGGTCAATCGCTGCGCCGGTGGGCGCCGGACGCCGACGTCGCTGAGGATCTGTCCGGCGAAGGATGCGGGGCCCTCGATCTGCAGGTCCTTCGAACCGAACCGAACCACTGATGCCTGCGTCTGCGATGCATTCAATGCGTCGCCGAGCTGCACGACGTCCTGCTGGTAGCGGTCCAGCTCCGTCGCAGCCGCGGACGAACGGCCCAGTGCCTGGCCGGCGAGGGCGAACTGCGCTTTCCAGTACACGGGATCCGAGCCCGCGAACACGGTGGGGGCGATGGCGTCGAGTTGCCCGTACAAGCCGTCGGACGCCGGACTGGACCCGAGGATCAAGTCCGGCGCGGCGGCCTTCACGGCGTTGACGTCAGGTGCGCTCACGGGGCCGACACTCGGAATCTCCGAGATGCCGAAACCCAGGTACGACGGTTGAGGCGAGTCGACACCGGTTGCGGCGCCCACTACCCGCTCCCACAGACCGAGGGCGCACACGGCGTCCATCGAGACACTGTCGAGGACCACGATCCGTTGGGGATCGGAAGGAACCTCGGTTTCACCCGCAGTGTGTACGACTCGACGCTTCACCCCGGGGCCCGCTCCCGGGTCGGCTTGCGTCGGCGTCGGGCACGCGGTGGCGGTGTCGCGTTCGATGCCCATCACGCCGGCACCGGCGATCGACGTAGTGGTCCGGACGATGGTGCTCGCCGGATCGTCCGACGAGTCGGACGAGCAACCACCGAGGACGAGCATCGTGGCGGTGATCCCCAGGATCGAGACACGACGAACGGACGTGCGGGCGGTCGTGCGTGAGAGAACAGACGTGCGTGAGAGAACAGACAAGTCGACGGCTTCCTGTGTGAGCGGGCGCCGTTCAGGTTAGCTGTTCGACTCAGCTGTTCTGCTTGTCCACCTCGAACGTGTCCGAGAGGTCGTCGAGGATCATGTGGGCGCCCTGGATGCTGACCGGCGACATCCACCGTGAATCGTCCACGTCGACCTTGCGTCCTCGAAGCGTCTGCCACAGCGGGCTCTCGAGGAACGGCTTCGCGGCTTCGGCGCTCTTGCCCTCGGCGTCCTGCCAGGTGCTGATGAAGATGACGTCCGCGTCGGCTTCGTTGATCAGCTCGGGGCTGATCTTCATCATGATGTTGCCGGCGTCGGCGGGGTCAGGTCCCTGGTTGTCCGGGCGCTTCAATCCGGCGTCCTGAAGAACGATGCCGCTGAACGAGGTGGTGCGGTAGAGACGTGCGGTCGGTTCACCGGCGAACCGGACTACCGAGATGACCGGGTTGTTCGCCTTCTCGTTGATTTCCTTGCCGACGGCAGCCGCGCGAGTTTCGTATTCGGAGATTTTCGCCTCGGCCAGCGATTCCTTGCCCAGCGCTTGACCGACTACGCGGATGTTGTCCTTCCACGTCGGACCGGTTGTCTGGGTGAAGACGGTGGGCGCGATTGCGGAGAGCTGCTCGTAGTTCTTCCCGTCGCGGACCTCGGCGGAGATGATGAGGTCCGGCTGCAGTGCGGCGATCTTCTCGAGGCTTGCACTGCTGACCGTGCCGACCGAGACGGCGTCCGCGGCGAATTCCTCCCGCGAGGATCCGAGGTAGTCGGGCAGACCGGGCTCGCGGTAGTCGACGTAGCCGACGAGCGGGGATTCGAGGAGAAGGACGGCGTCGGTGAAGCTGTTGTCGAGCGCGACGATCCGCTGGGGTGCTGCCGGGATTTCGGTGCTTCCACGGAAGTGTTCGATCGTGCGGGGGAATGCGCCCGACTCGGTCGAGGTGGTGGTTGCAGCGGGCTCGTCGTTACTCGAGCAGGCTGGAACGACCAAGGCGATCGAGGCTGCGACGGCTACCAGCGCGGCGCGGCGGGGAAAGAATTTCACTGAATACTCCTGAGGTGAGTTAGGCGAGGGTGACCTTATCAGTGGAGGAGATGGCCGAAAACGGACACCGGCCGAATTCTTCGACGGGTACGACACGCCGATTCGGATGTGGGTTCGGACTCCCGAGGGAACATAAACCGCAGGTCGTTCGTTTGGTGCCCCCAAAAACGGATGCTCGAGTACGACGCAGAGTAGGACCGGGTCGCGGTGCCTCGGAGTCACGGTCTACGATTCGATGAGCGCAAGCCAGAAGCCGTTGTCCGCAGCCCGGGCGACGGACCCTGCGGGCGCAACCAAGGGCTCTTTCACGGAGTCTGCGGAGCGACCAAAGGCACATTCAGGAGGATCAGTGACTGCCGTAGCGCCCCAGCCAGTCCCCACGATAGCGCCGGCCAGGCCTTACCCGCCGCGGCAGGGACCCAAGGGCTCATTCATTTTCAAGATGATCACGACCACCGATCCCAAGGTGCTCGGAATCATGTACTTGGCGACTTCCATCGCCTTCTTCCTCATCGGTGGCCTCATGGCACTGATGATGCGTGCCGAACTTGCTGTACCCGGCATGCAGTTCCTTTCCAACGAACAGTTCAACCAGCTGTTCACCATGCACGGCACGATCATGCTGCTGCTGTACGCGACCCCGATCGTCTTCGGCTTCGCGAACTACATTCTTCCGCTCCAGATCGGTGCACCCGACGTCGCGTTCCCGCGCCTGAACGCGTTCAGCTACTGGCTGTACCTGTTCGGTGCGATCATCACGACAGCCGGATTCGTCACGCCCGGTGGCGCAGCAGACTTCGGTTGGACGGCATACACGCCGCTGACCAGCGCGCTGCACAGCCCCGGCGTCGGCGCCGACCTGTGGGTCTTGGGTCTGGCCGTCGCCGGCCTCGGCACCATCCTCGGTGGCGTCAACATGGTCACCACCGTGATCTGCCTGCGCGCACCCGGTATGACCATGTTCCGCATGCCGATCTTCACCTGGAACATCTTCATCACCAGCATCCTGATCCTGCTGGCGTTCCCGCTGCTGACCGCTGCATTCATGGGCTTGTTCGTCGACCGCCATCTCGGTGGGCACATCTTCGACCCGGCAACGGGCGGTGTGCTCCTGTGGCAGCACCTGTTCTGGTTCTTCGGTCACCCCGAGGTGTACATCATCGCGCTGCCGTTCTTCGGCATCGTCTCGGAGATCTTCCCGGTCTTCAGCCGTAAGCCGATCTTCGGCTACAGCGGCCTGGTGTACGCAACATTGGCCATCGCCGCTCTGTCGATCGCAGTGTGGGCCCACCACATGTACGCAACCGGCGCTGTTCTCCTGCCGTACTTCTCGTTCATGACGTTCCTGATCGCCGTGCCGACAGGTGTGAAGATCTTCAACTGGATCGGCACGATGTGGAAGGGGCAGTTGACCTTCGAATCGCCGATGCTGTTCTCGATCGGCTTCCTGATCACCTTCCTCTTCGGTGGTCTGTCGGGTGTCATCCTCGCGAGCCCGCCGCTCGACTTCCACGTCACGGACAGCTACTTCGTCGTCGCCCACTTCCACTACGTGGTCTTCGGTACGGTCGTGTTCGCCACGTACGCCGGTATCTACTTCTGGTTCCCGAAGATGACCGGTCGCATGATGGACGAGCGCCTCGGCAAGTGGCACTTCTGGACCACGTTCGTCGGTTTCCACGGCACGTTCCTCGTTCAGCACTGGCTCGGTGCCGAAGGTATGCCGCGTCGTTACGCCGACTACCTGCCCTCGGACGGGTTCACGGTTCTGAACTCGGTGTCCACGATCTTCGCCTTCGTACTCGGTGCCTCGACGCTTCCGTTCATCTGGAACGTCTTCAAGAGCTACCGCTACGGCGAGGTGGTCACCGTCGACGATCCGTGGGGTTACGGAAACTCGCTGGAGTGGGCAACCACCTGCCCGCCGCCGCGTCACAACTTCACCGAGTTGCCGCGCATCCGTAGCGAGCGTCCGGCGTTCGAGCTGCACTACCCGCACATGGTGGAGCGGATGCGCGCGGAAGCGCACGTCGGCCCCGGCCACGGCGGGAAGAACGCCAGCACCGTGCTCGAAGATGCTCGTCACGAGCCGCTCACGGTCGGGGACGAAGGCGACCCCGGAACCGACAGCCGCTCCTGAGCGAAGTAACACACTGAAGTAATCAGCGAAGGCCCCGCCCGAGTAACGGGTGGGGCCTTTCGCTTGGCACAATAGTGACGATCAAGACGCGAACGAAGAAACGATCGGAGTTTTCGGTGGGTGCCTCTGACACCACTGTTCTGGTGACTGTGACCGGGCCGGACCGCCCTGGCGTCACCTCGGTACTGTTCGCGGCGCTGTCGCGGCACGATGTGCGTCTACTCGACGTGGAGCAGGTGGTGATTCGAGGTCGACTGACACTCGGTGTCATGGTTGCCTGCCCGAACGATCCCGAAGCGCTTCAGGAAGAACTCGAACAGGCGATGGCGACGGTCGGAATGAACGTCGACATCGAAATCGGTGCCGATCCCGGACGGCCCGCGGTGTCCACCCACGCGGTCGTTGTTCTCGGTAGCCCGGTCAATGCTCGCGCAATGCGATCGGTTGCACGCGAACTCGCGAAGCAGGGCGCAAACATCGATTCCATCCGTGGTGTCGCCGACTATCCGGTCACCGGCCTCGAACTCAGCGTCAGCGCGGCCGATACGGCGGACGGCGACGCGAAGCTGCGCACCGGACTCGCCGAGGTCGCCGCTCTCGAAAACGTCGACATCGCGGTCGAGCGCGCAGGTCTCGCTCGCCGGGCCAAGCGTCTGATCGTGTTCGACGTGGACTCGACGCTCGTCCAGGGCGAGGTCATCGAGATGCTCGCCGCGAAGGCCGGCGTCGAGGACGAGGTCCGCGCCGTCACTGAAGCTGCGATGCGCGGCGAGATCGACTTCACCGAATCACTGCACCAGCGTGTGGCGACACTCGCCGGTCTCGACGCCTCCGTCATCGACGAGGTGGCAGAGAGCATCGAACTGACGCCGGGTGCGCGAACCACGATTCGCACCCTGCGCCGTCTCGGATTCCACTGCGGCGTGGTGTCGGGTGGCTTCCGGCAGGTCATCGAAGGCCTCGCACACGAACTCGAACTGGACTTCGTGCACGCCAACACCCTCGAAATCGTCGACGGCAAGCTGACCGGGCGTGTGATCGGTGAAATCGTCGACCGCGCCGCGAAGGCCGTTGCGCTGCGCAAGTTCGCCGATCAGGTCGGTGTGCCGATGGAACAGACCGTCGCCGTCGGTGACGGTGCCAACGACATCGACATGCTCAACGCCGCGGGCCTGGGCGTGGCGTTCAACGCCAAGCCTGCGTTGCGGGAGGTCGCGGACGCTGCTTTGTCGCATCCTTTCCTCGATGCTGTGCTGTTCATTCTCGGTGTGACCCGCGACGAGGTCGAGGCTGCGGACGCCGTCGACGGTGGCGTGCGACGCGTACCGATTCCATGAGTTCCGATCCAGCATTCAGTTCCGATCCAGCTGTGATGTCCCGCCCCGATTCGCGCTGGCGCGAGCGCCACGCGGTGCTGGCTGCTGGGTACGGAGGGCGAGACGATCCCGCGGATCCGGCACTGGTGTTGGCGATGCCGATCATTCTCCACATCCCGAAGGCAGACCCGCCGAAGCGCACTGCACTGCTCGAGGCTGCCGCAACGGCGGCTGTGGCTCTGTGTCTGGACGAACGCGTCGGGTTCACCGAAGACGGGGAACCCGGCCCGTGGCACGAGGACTATTCGGCGTGGGTGGGTGCCCGGATCCGGAAAGTGTCTCGCCGAGCGCGTGGAGCCCAGTGGCTCGCCGCGCAAGAGGTGCCGGGAATCACCGTCGACGTGGATGGTGCCCAGGCGCGGGCTCTGGTTCCCGGGCCGGTCGGAGAACTGGACCCGCGTATCAAGAAGTTGCAGATCGGTGGCACCGACCTGGAGCACGACGAGCCTGGCCATCCCGAGCCCGGTCTTCCGGTGCTGTGGATCGACTCGGCGCTCGAGATGACGGTAGGCAAGGCGTCGGCACAGGTAGGGCATGCCTCGATGTTGTTGGCAGCGGCCATGTCCGAGAAACAGTGCTGGGCATGGGCGCAGAACGACTTTCGCTGCTCGGTACGCGACGCAAGTCCGAAACAGTGGGCCGAGGCAGTAGACCGATTGAAGCGGTCGGAGGCCGTCGCGGTTCGTGACGCTGGTTTCACGGAAGTGGCACCAGGCTCCATGACAGTCATCGCGGTTCCGTAGAGACGTAACCGACCAGTCCAGTATCGGTAACTTGGCTATGGATGAACAGTCCAGTGGCCATCAAGATGGTCGAGTGTTGATACGGAGATTCGCCTCGCTGTTCGTTGGTCTGTGGTTGTACGGCTTCTCGATGGCCATGATGATCACAGCCGGTCTTGGTTTGGATCCCTGGGACGTGTTTCATCAGGGTGTGGCCGAGCACGTTTCGCTCAGTTTCGGCGTGATCACTGCGATTACCGGTGCGGTGGTACTGCTGCTCTGGATTCCGATCCGCCAGCGGCCAGGATTCGGAACGGTCGCCAATGTCGTTGTAATTGCCATCTCGGTGGATACCTCACTGGCCTTCTTGCCGGTCTTTGATTCCATGCCAGTTCGAGCCGTGATCATGGTCGCGGGAATCCTCCTCAACGGACTGGCCAGCGTTCTCTACATCGGCGCGGGCATGGGGCCGGGCCCCCGCGACGGGTTGATGACAGGACTGGTGGCGCGCACCGGCTTGTCGGTCAGGCTCGTGCGTACCAGCATCGAAATCGCGGTCCTCGCTACCGGATGGCTCCTCGGTGGAACGGTTGGCATCGGAACCGTGTTGTACGCCTTCGGGATCGGACCGACCATTCAATTCCTGATCAAGGTGCTGCCGGATTCCATGACAGCAGCGGTGACCGGAGGACGTGTCACGGAACGTAAGGCCAAGACCGTGGGGCCGGTCAGCGAAATCTCGGTGCCGACGGGAACTTCGGCCGTGGAAGCGGGTTCGCCGGTCGGTGACGCCGAATCGAACGATGCAGTCAATGTGCCGTCGAACCATTCCGGAGTGCCGACGGTGACCTGAACCGGTCCACCGGAATGCAGGATCAGGAGCCAACTGTCGTCACCCAGCGGGCGCCCGGTCCGAGTGTGAGACCGAACGTCGGCTCCGTCGATCCAGGCCTGCAGCGTTCGGTGACTCTCGTCGTACCATGCGGTGTCGTCGAACTCGACGCCGGCAGCGTCGAACCAGACGAGGTCCGGGTGCTCCAGTCTTCTTCTGCCTTCGAAGAATTCGGGCTGACGCAACGCTGGTGCTGCTCGGCGTAGTCCGAACGCTCGGGAGACGAACTGCATCAACGACTGATCGGCCGTAGTCCAGTCCAGTGCCCACGACTCGGCTGGGGAGGCAACTGCTGGAACACAATACGCGTTGTTGTTCCCCCCGAGGCTGTGGCCGAACTCGTCACCGGCGGTGATCATCGGGGTACCTGTCGACAGCACGAGTGTGGCCAGTAGCGCCCGTACGTGACGTGCCCTGGCGTCCTGAATCTCGGGATCGGTGCTCGGGCCTTCGATTCCGTGGTTGAACGAATCGTTGTGATCGGCGCCGTCACGATTGTCTTCACCGTTGGCCTCGTTGTGTTTGCGGTTGTATGCCACGAGATCGGCGGCGGTGAACCCGTCGTGCGCTGTGACGAAGTTGATCGACGCCCAGGGGCGACGGCCACTGCCGGCAAAGATGTCCTCGGAACCGGCGAGACGTGACGCGACCTTCCGGACGCTGGATCCGCCGTTCCAGAACTGGCGAATGGTGCTGCGGTACTTGTCGTTCCATTCCGACCATTGGAGTCCGAAGTTTCCGACCTGGTAACCGTCGGCAGTGGCATCCCACGGTTCGGCGATGAGCTTGCACCGGGTCAGTACCGGATCGGAGGAGATGGCCGACAAGATGGACGCCCGCTGGTCGAAGCCGCCGCCGCGCGGCCTACCCAACGCGCTCGCGAGATCGAATCGGAAGCCGTCGACACCCATTTCGGTGGCCCAGTAGCGGAGGCTGTCAGTGATCATGCGCACGGCGATGGGGGAGCAGGCGTCGACCGTGTTGCCGCACCCGGTCAGGTCGATGTCGCGGCCGTCGCCGTCGAGAAGGTAGTAGCCGGGGCCGTCCAAACCTCGCCAGCTGACGCTGATTCCGTCGACACTCTGCTCGCAGGTGTGGTTGTAGACGACGTCGAGGACGACCTCGATGCCTGCCGCGTGTAGTGCATCGACCATGATCCGGAACTCGGTGACTTCGCCGCCCGGAGTTGCCGCGTATCCGGGATGCGGGGCGAAGTACGACGCCGTCGAGTATCCCCAGTGGTTGCGCATTCCTCGCTCGCGGACGCTGTGTTCGGTCAGAAACGCCTGTACGGGAAGCAGTTCCACGGCGGTGACGCCGAGTGAGACGAGGTGATCTATCACGGCCGGTGCCGTCAGGCCGAGGTACGTTCCACGGTGGGCGGCGGGTACTCCTGGATGACTGGCGGTGTACGCGCCCACATGCAGTTCGTAGATGACGCTTTCCTCCCACGGCGTCTCGAGGCGGGCTCCGGCGGGCGCGAGGCCGGGAGTCACCACGGACAGCGGCACGTGGCCGAGCGAGTCGACCGTCGACGGGTCGCCGAAGGGATCGTCGGTGTACGACAGGAGGGCACGGTGATCACCGAGATCCCCCTCGATGCGGCGCGCCCACGGATCGACGAGCAGCTTGTGTGGATTAAGTCTCAGCCCGGCGCGCGGATTCCACGGGCCGGACGCCCGAATTCCGTAACGCTGCCCCGCACCGATCCCGGAGATGATTCCGTGCCAGATTCCGTACGTGTGTTGCCGAAGTTCGACGCGATCTTCGTTTCCGTCCTGGTCGATCAGGCAGATCTGGACGCTCGACGCAGCTGGGGCGTGGACCGCGAACTGGGTTCCGGAGTCCACGATGTGGGCGCCGAGTGGGAACGGAGACCCGGGCGTCGGGGTGTGAGTTTCGATGAGAGGCGACACGCAAGATGATCCTGCCGTGAACGGCCGGAGAATGTGCGGGAAGATGTTCGGGTGCCGCTACCTGATCCAGATCTGCTCATCGATTTCGACAACGTACTCATCCGTCGGGGAGGGTCCACTCTCGTGGGGCCCGTCACCTGGAAAGTGGAGCTGGACGAGCGATGGGTGGTGCTCGGACCCAACGGTGCCGGCAAGACCTCGCTGCTGCGCATCGCGGCCGGTGAGACTTTCCCGACCAGTGGTTCTGCCCACCTCCTTGGCGAAGTTCTCGGCAAGGTCGACGTCAACGAGTTGCGCCCGCGAATCGGTTTGTCCTCGTCGTCGTTGGCGAACCGCGTGCCCGGCGACGAGAAGGTCAGCGACCTCGTCGTGTCGGCGGGCTACGCCGTTCTCGGTCGGTGGCGCGAGGAGTACGAATCCATGGACACCTCGCGCGCTGTGGAGATGCTCGAAAGCCTCGGCGCCGAGCACCTGGCGGATCGGACGTACGGGACGCTTTCCGAAGGCGAGCGCAAGCGCGTCCTCATCGCGCGAGCCTTGATGACCGATCCCGAACTTCTTCTCCTGGACGAGCCCGCCGCCGGGCTCGATCTCGGTGGACGTGAGGAACTTGTGGCTAGACTCGCCGAACTGGCTGCCGATCCGGACGCCCCGGCTACCGTTCTGATCACCCATCACGTCGAGGAAATCCCGCCGGGATTCACCCACGCACTCCTTCTCAAGGAAGGGGAGGTCGTCTCTCAGGGCCTTCTGGACGACGTCATCACCGCCGAAAATCTGAGCGCGGCATTCAGCCAGTCCATCAGCCTCGACAAGGCGGACGGCCGATACTTCGCGCGCCGCGCGAGGCCGTCCGGAGCTCATCGCGCGTGAGCTTCAGTGGGACCTGAAATGCGGCCCAGATCACAGATCGCGTAGGTTCGCGAAGCATGGCTAACGAGAATGCAAACGCTGTCCCCGAGCCCAAGGATGCGTCGACCGTCATCTTGGTGCGCGATGCCGAATCCGGTATCGAGATCTTCCTGCTTCAACGAGTACAGGGGATGGCGTTTGCCGGGGGCATGACGGTATTCCCCGGCGGCGGCGTCGACAAGTCCGATGCGACGGCCGAGGTCGAGTGGGCCGGACCGTCGGTCGAGTGGTGGGCCGAGCGGTTCAGCACGGATGTTGCTCGGGCGAAGGCTCTCGTCTTGGCTGCGGTGCGGGAAACTTTCGAGGAGTGCGGTGTCCTGCTGGCCGGCCCCACGGCTGACACGGTCGTCGCGGACACGGCCGGCTATGCACAGGATCGAGTAGCTCTCGAAAAGCACGAGCTGTCGTTCAGCGATTTCCTGAAGAAGGAGAACCTGGTCCTGCGCACGGATCTGCTGCGGCCGTGGGCGAACTGGATCACGCCGGTGGGCGAGACCCGCCGCTACGACACGCGCTTCTTCGTCGCAGCGTCACCGACCGGACAGATCGCGGACGGGGTCACCTCCGAGGCTGCCGAGGTGCGTTGGCAGAGCCCGCAGGACGCGCTCGCGCATTGGCGGGAGGGTGGCAGCATCCTGTTGCCGCCGACGTGGAGTCAGCTGACCGAATTGGCCAAGTTCAGTTCGGTGGCGGAGATACTCGCAGCCGAGCCGGAGATTCCCGTCATCCTGCCTACGTTGATCACCGACGAGGAAACGCTGCGCGTCGAGTTCCCGAACCAGGACGGTTACTACGTCGCCGGGCCGCATCCGTGGTCGGTCAAGGCGGCAAAGTAACCTCTCGACCATGGCTGAATTTGTGACTCTCGAGGTTTCCGAAGGCATCGGCACCATCCGTCTGGCGCGTCCGCCCATGAACGCTCTGAACCGTCAGGTTCAGGACGAGTTGGCTGCTGCCGCACACGCTGCGACCGTCGACAAGGCAGTCAAGGCCGTCATCGTCTACGGCGGCGAGAAAGTCTTCGCAGCCGGTGCCGACGTCAAGGAAATGGCCGAGATGGACTACGGCCAGATCCGTGACGCGATCGGCGGCATGCAGGCCGGACTCGGCGCCGTGGCGTCCATCCCGAAGCCGACCGTTGCCGCGATCACCGGATACGCACTCGGCGGTGGACTCGAAGTTGCACTCTCGGCCGATCGCCGGATCGTCGGAGACAATGCCAAGCTCGGAGTTCCGGAGATTCTGCTCGGAATCATTCCCGGTGGCGGCGGAACGCAGCGTCTGGCTCGTCTGATCGGTCCGGCCAAGGCCAAGGATCTGGTCTTCACCGGCCGTTTCGTCGGGGCTGACGAGGCGTTGGCCATCGGTTTGGTCGACGAGGTCGTCGCTCCCGACGACGTGTACACCGCGGCCCGGACATGGGCCTCGCAGTTCGTCGGGGGAGCGTCACGTGCGTTGGCTGCTGCCAAGGCGGCCATCGACGAGGGTCTGAACACCGACCTGGAATCCGGGCTCAAGATCGAGCAGCATCTGTTCGCCGGATTGTTCGCGACCAAGGATCAGGCGATCGGCATGGAGTCGTTCATCGCCAACGGTCCGGGCAAGGCCGAGTTCACGGGCGAGTAGGCTCCCCTAAACTAGAACTTGTTCATCTCTTACCAGCGAGTAGGATAGCCGCCATGACAGCCAGCCCGAATGACGACGCAACCGTCACGCCGCCCGCCGCTACCGACACCTCGGTAGTCGACCCCGCGCCGCGGCCGCACGCCACGGCCGAAGAGGTCGAGGCCGCTCGTAAGGACACCAAGCTCGCCCAGGTGCTCTACCACGACTGGGAAGCCGAAACCTACGATGACAAGTGGTCCATCTCGTACGACGAGCGCTGCATCGACTACGCACGTGGTCGTTTCGACGCCGTCGCGGGCGATCAGCCGCTCCCGTACGAGCGCGCCCTCGAACTGGGTTGCGGCACCGGATTCTTCCTCCTGAACCTGATGCAGGGTGGAGTCGCCAAGACCGGTTCGGTCACCGACCTCTCGCCCGGCATGGTCAAGGTCGCACTGCGCAATGCCGAAAGCCTCGGCCTTCCGGTCGACGGCCGTGTTGCCGATGCCGAGACCATTCCGTACGAGGACAACACCTTCGACCTGGTGGTCGGCCACGCCGTGCTGCACCACATTCCGGACGTCGAGAAGTCGCTCCGTGAGGTCCTTCGTGTCCTCAAGCCCGGCGGACGTTTCGTCTTCGCCGGTGAGCCCACCACTGTCGGCAACTTCTACGCTCGCTGGCTCGGCCGCGCGACGTGGGAAGCAACCACGCGCGTGACCAAGCTGCCGTTCCTCGCAGACTGGCGTCGCCCGCAAGAGGAACTCGACGAGTCTTCTCGTGCAGCAGCTCTCGAGGCTGTCGTCGACATCCACACGTTCGACCCCACCGACCTCGAGAACATGGCGAAGTCCGCCGGCGCCGATCAGGTCCACGCTGCCACCGAGGAATTCGCCGCGGCGCTTCTCGGCTGGCCTGTCCGTACTTTCGAAGCGGCTGTTCCACCGGAGAAGCTCGGTTGGGGCTGGGGGCGTTTCGCTTTCGGTGGTTGGAAGACGCTCAGCTGGGTCGACGAGAAGGTGCTCCGCCACGTCGTTCCTCGCGGATTCTTCTACAACGTCATGATCACCGGCGTGAAGCCCGGCAACTGAATTGGGTTATGACTTCACCCTCGGCGACGTCGACTATCTCGGAAGTGATTCCGGCGTAGCTGCCTTGGCCGAGGTGGATCAGCTCGAACTGTCCACGCGTACGCGTCTGGCCGACATCGGCCGGGCGCGTACGCGTTTCGGTGATCACATGCCTGCGCTCGTGGACACCGTCCTGCTTCGACGTAAAGCCGCCGCCAAACTGCCGGGCAGTGAGCAATGGTTGTTCACGGACGACGCGATGCAACAAGCCACTCCCGGCGTTGTCGCGGCCCACCGCGCGCAGCGTCTGATCGGGCGCGACGTCCACGACGTGACGTGCTCCATCGGCGCCGAACTGCATGCCTTGACCGGAGTTGCGCATCGCGTGATCGGCAGCGACATCGATTCCGTTCGCCTGGCGATGGCACAGCGCAATGTGCCGAGCGCAGCGTTGCTGCGGGCCGACGCGCTCCGCCCGACGACACGCGACACCGTCGTACTGGCAGACCCCGCACGGCGATCGGGCGGTCGCCGCACTCACGATCCGGCAGCGTTGATGCCACCGTTGCCGGACCTCATCGAGGCGTACTCCGGCCGTGATCTCGCGGTGAAGTGTGCTCCCGGACTCGATTTCGACAAGCTGGGCTGGGACGGGGAAGTCGAGGTCGTCTCACTCGACGGCGGCGTCAAGGAAGCCTGCCTGTGGTCGACGGGACTGGCCGAGTCCGGCGTCACGCGCCGAGCTTCGGTCCTTCGCTCCGACGGGAGCGGGTGGGCGATCACCGACGCCGAGGACGACGTGATTCCGGAGCAAGCGCCGGGGGAGTGGATCATCGACCCGGACGGAGCGGTAGTGCGCGCAGGCCTCGTGCGCCACTACGCGGCCAGACACGGCCTCTGGCAGCTCGATCCACGCATCGCTTATCTGACCGGTGACAGCGTCCCTGAGGGAGTTCGCGGATTCCGGATCCTCGAGCAGATCAAGTACTCGGAGAAACTGCTCAAACAGACACTGTCCAAGCGGGACTGCGGTGTGGCCGAAATCCTGGTGCGAGGAGTCGACGTGGACCCGGCAGTGCTGCGTCCACGGCTCAAGCTGAAGGGCTCGCGTGCGCTGAGCGTCGTGATCGTGCGGATCGGACGATCGGCGTCGGCCTTCATCTGTGAGGCGTCCCGCTAGCTCATTTGAAGACGAACAGCTCACCGATTGCGCTGGGCGTCAACACTTCGCCCTTGGGGCCGATCGAGGTGCCGACAGTGAAGCCGACTGCTCCCGGCAACGTGTCCTGATCCACCGTCTCACCGGTTTCGGTGTCGAAGGTGATCAGGCTCAGTCCGTTCTCACCCTCGCGGACGACGGTGTATCCGGTGTTGCCGGCGGTCTGCGCCGGAACGCCCAGTTGCAGAAGGTCCTTACGCTCCCAGGCCAGTTCGGCGTGATCTCCCTCGTCGCGCACGGCAAGGAGGTGGCCCTTGTCGCCGCCGGCGGGAATGATCAAACCGTCGTCGGACGTCGAGGCGCTACCGGCCGAGTTGAAGCCGATGTCGTAACTCCACCTGGTGTCGCCGGTTTCGGCGTCCACTGCCCACAGCGACCCGCTGTTGTCGGTGGCGTACACGGTCTTGCCGTCCTTCGACAGGTCCGGACTCGACGCCGTCCCGCCGGGAAGCGCGTCGGTGGACCACTCGCGGGTGATGGACGGATTGTCGCCGCCCGTGTACTTCATGGCCACCAGATCGGCTGCCTGAGAACTGGGTCCGTAGAAGGTGAAGTAGAACTTGCCGGTGCCCAGGTCCACTGCCGGGGTATTGGCCACGGGGCAGCCGGCAGTACCGAGGAAGCACTCGTTCAAACCCTTGTTGTCGGGAATGAGTTCTGCATTCGCGCCCTGGTCGATCGACGGCGGCGGGATCAGGTCGAACGACGGAAGAACCTTTGCGCCGGTCTGCGGGTCGAGCACGTTGATCTGACCCAATTGGGTGATGAACAACAGGTTTCCGTCGCCGGTGAACTGTGACGAGAGAGGAGTGCCCACAACGAGCGTGCGCCAACGCAATTGACCAGTCTCGGTGAAGGACATCATCGCGCCGCTCTCGCCGACGTAGACATTGGTGGCCGTGTCGACGATGGGCGTCGAGGCGACTACTCCGTCGTTGAGTCGAGCGCACCACTTCTTGCGACCCGTATCCATCTGGAACGAGAAGAGATTGCAGCCGTTCTCGGTGCGGGCGGTGACGAAGCTCTGGCCGTTCGCGGCCACCGAGGCGTACGCGGCAACCGGACCGCCGAGAGGCCGTGACCATGCGAACTCGACATCGCGTGATCCGGTGACCGGGCTCGTGTCGCTGTTGCGGGCGTCGGCATGCATGGCCGGCCAACCCGCCGACGCGTACCGGTCCACCCGTCCGTCGTCGCTGCCGCAACCGGCGATCAGGGCCGCAGCGATCGCCGTCGACACCATCACGGACGACCGTAGGACCCGCCGCATCACAATCTCCCTGCCTTCACTTGATCAAGAGCCCTCGGTAACTGCACAAGCCCGGACCAGAGACTATCCCGACCGGGGCAACGTGACGGGGCACACCCCGAGGGTCGGTGAGTCGGCCCCACGTAGGCTGAACACTCATGACGAGCATGTGGGGCGCACCGTTGCGCACTCGATGGCGGGGATCACGCCGAGGCGACAGCGATCAGGCCAAGTTCTTGACGGTCGATTCCCTCAAATGGGTTCTGGCGAACAAGGCGTACACACCCTGGTATCTGGTGCGGTACTACCGTCTCGCCAAGTTCAAGATGGCCAACCCGCACGTGATCCTGCGCGGCATGGTGTTCCTCGGCAAGAACGTCGAAATCCATTCCACCCCCGACCTGTCCCGCCTCGAGATCGGGCGCTGGGTGCACATCGGTGACGGCAACGCGATCCGCTGCCACGAAGGCTCGCTGCGCATCGGCGACAAGGTCGTCTTCGGCAAGGACAACGTCGTCAACACGTACCTCGACATCGAAATCGGTGCGTCGACGCTCGTAGCCGACTGGTGCTACATCTGCGACTTCGACCACCGCATGGACGACATCAACACACCGATCAAGGACCAGGGCATCGTCAAGGGCCCCGTCCGTATCGGCCCGGACACGTGGGTGGCAGCGAAGGTCACCGTGCTGCGAAATACCCGCGTCGGACGCGGTTGTGTCCTCGGGGCGCACGCCGTCGTCAAAGGCGACATCCCGGACTACAGCATCGCGGTCGGCTCGCCCGCGAAGGCGGTCAAGAACCGCAAGTCCGATTGGGAAGCCGGCGCTGCCGATCGCGCGAAGTACATCGCGGCGCTCGAAGACATCGCGCGCAAGAAGGCCGCCGCAGACGCTGCCGACGCGTCGTCGACGTCGTAGCTCATTTTCCGCAGAACCAGCGATTACTTTCGGCGCCGCCACCGGTCTGTATCGGTATCGGCGCCGAAAGTCTGCGCCGGTGAAAGGAGTGCCGACATGAGCGAACAGACACCCGAATGGGTCGTGGCGCAGCGCCGCGAACTGGTGGGATTTCTCGAGGGCCTGAGCACGGAGCAGTGGAACGCGCCGACCCTGTGCGAGGGGTGGCGGGTCCGCGAAGTGATCGCGCACATCACCATGCCCTACCGATACTCGGCGCCGCGATTCGTCGTGGAAATGGTCAAGTCACGCGGAAACTTCAACAAGATGTCGAACCGGCGAGCGCTCGCCGATGCGTCGGAAGTCGGTGAGCGACAACTGCTTGCCTCGCTTCGCGACAACGTTGCACACCCGTGGAAGCCACCAGGCGGCGGCTTCGAGGGTGCGCTCTCGCACGACGTGATCCACGGTCAGGACATTCGCGTGGCACTCGGCGACGACTACGTGGTGCCCGAAGACCGGCTCACTCGCGTGCTCAGCGGACTCTCGCCCAAAACCCTGAAGTATTTCGGGACGGACCTCGACGGCGCTCGGCTGCGCGCCGACGACCGAGACTGGACGTACGGTGCCGGCGCCGAGGTTCACGGGGCGGCGCAGGATCTCCTGCTCGTGCTGTGCGGCCGGATGCTGCCACCAGGCCATCTGCTCGGGGATGCGAGTTCTCGTTTCACCGCGCCACTCCCGACCCCCTGAGATCAGCACAAAGCGAGCTCAGCGACCGGGCAGCGGACGCTCGGGGATCTGCGGACGGGCCAACGGCTGTCGCACCCGACGCTTCGCGCCCGCGTAGACGTGAGCAGTCTCCTCGGCGACCTGATGCCAGTCGAAGTCCGATGTCAGGCGTGCGCGGGCGGCCACCGCCCGTTCCTGTGCCCCGGCGGGATCGTCGAGTACCTCGCGGACAGCCGAGGTGAGCCCGGCGATGTCGCCCGGTTGGAAGGACATCCCCGTCACCCCGTCGACGACGGCTTCGCCCAGTCCGCCTGCGGTGGACGTGATCAGCGGAGTGCCGGCCGCCGCCGCTTCGAGGGCGATGATCCCGAACGGCTCGTAGCGCGACGGCAGGAC
>NZ_JASHKY010000064.1:0-1317 GCF_030056935.1 Rhodococcus sp. IEGM 1302
CACCACCACCGACGGCACCATGAACCCCGGAAGAGACCTCCGCACCCCCTCCAACACCACCACCTCATCGACCACCACCCCCACCTCACCCACCACAAACCCCACCAAAAAATCCCCACCCACACCCGACCGCAACACCACCACCGCACCAGCCACCCCCACCTGAGCAGCCAACACCGCCTCCACCTCACCCAACTCCACCCGCTGCCCCCGCACCTTCACCTGAAAATCCGTGCGCCCCACAAACTCCAACACCCCGCCACACCCCCACCGCACCACATCACCCGTCCGATACACCCGAGCACCCACCACCCCCGACACCGGATCCGCCACAAACCGACCCACCGTCAAATCCACACGACCCTCATACCCCCGAGCCACCTGCACCCCACCCACATACAACTCCCCCACCACACCCACCGGAACCGGCCGCAACCGCGAATCCAACACCAACACCCGCGTATTCCACACCGGCCGACCAATCGGAACACCCACCCCCACAACACCCTCCACCCGATGAAACGTCACATCCACCGACGCCTCCGTCGGCCCGTACAAATTCACCAACTCCGCACCACACACCCCCGCAAACCGCCCCGCCAACACCGACGACAACCCCTCACCCGACACAAACACCCGACGCAAACCCGAACACCCCACCCCCAACTCCCCCACGCTCAACTCCCCCACGAACACCTCCAACATCGACGGCACAAAATGCACCACCGACACCCCCCACCGCTCGATCACACCCACCAAATACACCGGATCACGATGCCCACCCGGATCCGCCACCACCAACCGCGCACCCACCATCAACGGCCAAAACAACTCCCACACCGACACATCGAACGACACCGGCGTCTTCTGCAACACCACATCCCCCACACCCAACGGAAACTCCCCCTGCATCCACAACAACCGATTCACCACCCCCGCATGCGACACCACCACCCCCTTCGGACGACCCGTCGACCCCGACGTGAACATCACATACACCGCATGCTCAGGCAACAACACCCCCAACCGATCCCCCACCCCCACCGGACGACCCGAAAAACCCGAAACATCAACACAACCCACATCAACAAACCCCACCCCCACCGGCAAACACCCACCATCACCAACCCGCGACAACACCACCACCGGATCCACCACCCCCACCACAAACCCCACCCGCTCCACCGGCGCACCCACATCCACCGGAACAAACACCCCACCAGCCCGCACCACCGCAAACACCGCCACCAACAACTCCACCGACCGCGACAACGCCACACACACCCGCGACTCCGGACCCACCCCCAACGAAATCAA
>NZ_JASHKY010000014.1:0-122243 GCF_030056935.1 Rhodococcus sp. IEGM 1302
TACCGCCTTGAAAGGGCGGCGTCCTAGGCCGCTAGACGAAGGGGGCCCGCCGGATCTCTCCGAACTAGTACCCCAACGGCGTTCCGTTGGGAGCTTGGATAGCTTATGGCACGGCATTCGGAAATCACAAATCGCCTGTTCACGGGCAGAAAAGTGCACTATTCAGTGTCAGGGAACTCGACTTGGGGCCACCCGTCACGATGGAACGTCTCCAACCACTGCGGCGTAGCCATGGCTTCGAGGACTACTTCGAGAGACTCCTCGAACCACTCGCCCAGATCTCCACTGGAGGCAATCAGGTCTGCCATGTACCGCTGGCCGGCAAGGCTCGCTGCCAGTACACGCGTGAATTTGTCCGGGTCGGCGTCTTCTCGGAGCAAACCGTCGTCCTTGGCACGCAATGCCAACTCATAGGCGGTCTTTCCCCAGACCTGCCCACCACCGGACTGCACATCCTTGTAGAACTCGGGCTCGATGATCAGCCGGAATTCCGCCTGCACGATCACCTCGGCACGGAAGACCTCGGCAATGTCGAGCACGAGACCGTGCAAAGCGACGAATGGATCGAGGTCTGTTCTCTTGGCCCAACGATCAGTAATTCCAGTGAAGGTTTCGATAGCCGAGGTCAGAACCGCTCGCGCCAACTCTTCCTTGGACTGGAAATGGAAATACATGGCGCCTTTGGTGGCGCGGGAGCCCTCGAGGATCGTGTTCACCGACGCAGCTGCATAGCCGCGCTTGGCGAATTCGACTGCAGCCGCTTCGACCAGGGCGGCGCGGGTACGCCGCGCACGCTCTTGTTGACGTGCCATTTACGGTGTTGTGCCTCTCGCAGAGTTGGTACGCAGAGCCGCCGTGATCGGCGCCTGTCATCCCCCGAAACTTCACAATATCCCCTCCAACACATCCTACGTAAGGACTAGAGCCATACCCGCCAAAAGTACTAGACGCAATCGGCTGTTCAGGGGACAAGAACCGACTTTATGCCCAAAAGACACCAAGTGGTATGGTTTTGGCCGCTCGGGTGCGCCGCAGGGGGTGCGCATCCGAGCTTTTTCGTGCCCGAGATTCTGATAATTCGACCTCGCAGACGGAACTGCTTCGCCGACCGATGGACAGCAGTTCCAAGGTTTTAAACAACTAGTGCAATTGTTTATTCCCCCTTTTCCGTCGAAACCGTACTGGCAGCATCGAAACAACACAGTTAGACTGTCTAAATGAACGATGGAGAGGGTCGCAGCAAGGCTCGAGACGAGATCGACGTACTTTGGGACGATCTGGGTGCCTTCGTCCGACGTCTACGCACCAAACGCAACGACCACAAGCTCACGCCGAGCCAGATCCAGGCCCTCGGCCACCTCGACCGACAAGGTCCGTCGACCGCCAAAGAA
This sequence comes from Rhodococcus sp. IEGM 1302, assembly GCF_030056935.1. Classification (NCBI taxonomy): domain Bacteria; kingdom Bacillati; phylum Actinomycetota; class Actinomycetes; order Mycobacteriales; family Nocardiaceae; genus Rhodococcus; species Rhodococcus sp. IEGM 1302. The sequence goes on from NZ_JASHKY010000014.1 coordinate 1,392, forward strand.
TTGGCAAAATTCGAGCGCGTCACGCCGCAATCAATCGCAAAGACCGTGGCCGCGCTCGAAGAGCAGGGCATGGTGACGCGAAGGGCGGATCCATCGGACGGCCGCGCGGTCTTGGTCACGATGACCGAACTCGGCACATCGACCCTTCACGAAGACCGAACGAAACGAACAGAGTGGCTGGCCGAGGTCATCGACGCCGAGTGCACCGAAGCCGAGCGTGACTTGCTTCTGATCGCCGGCCGAATCCTGCGAAGACTCGGCCAGGGCGAGTCCCCAGCATCGACATCGATATCAGAGGAGTCACTGATGAACTCGTGACCACCGTCATCGAAACGCCGACCCCCCAAACTCCCGTTCCACTGAAACTGAGTCTTGCTCTCGGCTCCGGAACCGTTCTTCAAGCGCTGAACTCGTCGATGATTGCGGTGGCAATCGTCCCGATCGCCACATACTTCGGTTCCAGTTCAGGCACAGCGTGGGTCATCTCGGCCCTCTACATCGCGACTGCGGTCACGGCACCGGCGGCTGGTCGACTCGGATCGATCCTCGGCGCCAAACGCGTCTACCTCGCCGGATTGGGCCTGATCGCTGCCGGATCGATCCTCGGCTCGCTCGCCCCGTCGCTGGGCTGGCTGATCGCCGCACGAATCCTGCTCGGAATCGGCACGGCGACACAGTATCCGAACGCGATGACCGTCATCCGCGAATACGCTGACCGCCACCGGACTCAAACCCGTTCAGCTATAGCAACACTCACCATTTGCGCTCAATCGGTCGTCGCGCTGGGGCCCACTCTCGGCGGGTTGTTGGTCGGCACACTCGGTTGGCAATCGATCATGTGGGTGAACCTCCCACTTGTCGTCGTCACTGCCGTATGGGTCTTCTTCGCCGCCCCGAGCGACTCCGCCCTGCCCGACCGGGCCGGCGCCGCTGCGTTGTTCAAGTCTCTCGACCCACTCGGTATCACCCTGTTTCTGGCTCTGACGACATCGACGATGCTCTTTCTCCTCTCTCTCGCCGAGCACGCGAAGTGGTACCTCGTCCCGTCGACGGCCCTCTTCGCGTTCCTGTTCGTCTGGTGGGAACGTCGAACGGCCTCGGCGTTCATCGACGTCCGCGCCGTCGTCCGAAACCGCGCACTGAGCATGACTCTCGGCCGGACCCTGCTGACTTACACAGCGTTCTACTGCATCTTCTTCGGACTCCCCCAGTGGCTACAGGTAGCCCGCGGAATGTCACCGATCAGCGCCGGGCTCTTCATGCTGCCCGTCGCTGCGGTCGGGATCTTCGCGACCATGTCCGCGTCCAGGGTGTACGGGAAATTCGGCGCACGGATCACCCTCCTGATCGGCACCGCCGCGTTGGCTGTCGGCGGGATTCTGATCGCCTTTGTCGAATCGAGTTCGACTCCCCTTGTGGCACTCCTGCTGATTGCGGCGATCCTGGGCATTCCCAACGGCTTCAACAACATGGGAAACCAGAACCTGATCAACTCGGTGACCACCTCCGCCGACGTCGGAACTGCGATCGGTCTGTACCGAACAATCCAGTACATCGGCGCCAACCTTGCTGCCGTCGTCATCGAGTTGACCATGCGCGGAACCATCGACGACGCGGGTCTGCATCGCACGGGCGGGACCATCGCCGTCATCGGAATCGCCCTTCTGGTGGGGGTGGTGTTTTCACGGACTCTGCGGTCCCGTTAGACTCTGCGCCGCGCCCCTATAGCTCAGTTGGTAGAGCTACGGACTTTTAATCCGCAGGTCGTAGGTTCGAGTCCTACTGGGGGCACAAACACAGACCCGGCGCCTCATTCAGAGGCGCCGGGTCTTGTGCGTTCATGCCACATCAATTCGTGCCACATCAATGCATCAGCAGGTCATCGAAGCAGGAACTCGAGGGTCACGCGCTCGAATGCCTCCTTGGCTTCGATCATCACCCAGTGCCCGCAGTTCGGGAATACGTGCAGTTCGGCGTTCGGAATCAGTCGCATCGGAATCATCGGCATGTCCGGTGGACACTGCCGATCATCGAGCCCCCATGTCAGCAAGGTCGGGCATTGCACCTTGTGCATCATCGACCAGTACGGCGGCACATCCGAGTTGGACATCATCTGCTGCTGAGCGGCAAAGGCTTTGGATCCGTACATCGCGGTCAATGCCTGGTGCGAGGCCGGATCGTTGGCCGTTTGCCATCGTTCCTCGATCCGCTCCTCGGTGATCACGGATCTGTCGTAAACCATGCACTCGAGCCAGCGAACCAACTTCTCACGGCTGGGAGCGTCGGCGAATTCCTGGAGGAGACGCGTACCTTCGCTCGGGTTCTGACTGAAGATGTTCGGGCCCACGCCTCCGATGGTGACCAATCTGCGGACGCGGTCAGGGAACCTCATCGCGACGTTGACCCCGACAACTCCGCCCATCGAATTGCCGATCATCGCAGCGGATTCGATTCCCAGCGCATCCATGAATCGAACCACCGCCGAGGTTGCCGTGAGAACTGGATGACCGTCGACGGGATCGCTCACGCCGAACCCCGGGAACTCGAGGAGGTAGCAGTGGAAGTGCTTTGCGAACACCTCGAGGTTCCCCCGGTAATTCCGCCATCCACTCACGCCGATCCCGGAGCCGTGCAACAGGATCAACGGCGGACCATCGCCCGCCTCGTGATAGCGCAAAGTCCCCCTGTCGGTAGCGACTTCGCGTTTGGTCCCTTCGTAAGTCACGTCCATACTGCAAGATTAGAACGTGTTACAGATTTGCGACGGCTGATTGCGGAACTTCGCAATCACTGTCAGAAGCATCCCCCGCTGCCTCGACGCCCACTGCGATTCGTGGACTTCTGCTCGCTCGGTTTCGACTTCCCCGTCCCGGCCTTCACACACCGGTTGGGGCGCCGCACCTGCTCGAAGTGCCCGGCGCTCACCACATGACCGGCCACGCTGACCTTGACCGGCGCATCCGCGCGGGCGGTTCCGACTTGCGCCGATCCCAACGTCAGGGCGCAAGCAGCCACAACGACCAGCGCTACCTTCTTCGAGATCTTCATATGCACGGCCACTTCGACACGGGTCCACTCCAGATGCTGAACAGGTGCGCGCACCGAAGGAACACGCTCGGCGTCGACGATATTCAGTCAGGGTGGCCGGCCGCGATCCTTTTGCTCACCAGCATCTGAACAGTCGACGACAAAAGTTTTGGCGGCACGTCAACATCCCGAGGGCGTCAACGAGCCGACGCCCAACGTACGCACCGTTACTGAGAAATCCGTAAATCCGGGCAACCACACAGCGACGGGCGTGGACGTTCGCGTTTGGACTCGCTACGCCACAATCAAACGCCGAACCGCCTCGACTGCCGCCTCCCGACGTCGAGGGATGGAACGAGTCGACTTGAGCGCGAGCATCCGGGCGATATCCGTGATCAGCAGGATCAACTCCGTGGGATTCCACGCGGGGTCGATGTGTCCCTCGAGCTGCCCCTTGCGGATTTCCGCAACTTTAGGCCGGAAGGTCTTGCTTCGTATGTCGTCCTCGCTCATGACGTCCGGCGCTTCGAGATCCGCCCATTGCTGCAATCGGGCGTTCTCGGGATGGGCAACGTAGTTGTCGAAGAGGCGACCTGCATAGCCCGGCAAGTCGTCACCTCGAAGTGCTGTCTCCGCTGTTGTTTCGGACGTCCACTGTTCGGTCACGGCAGCGAACAACTCTTCCTTGCTTGCGAAGTACGCATAGAGACGGTCTTTGCTGGCACGCGCTTGCGCGGCGATCCGATTGATCCGCGCGCCGGCCAGCCCGTACGTGGCAAATTCGTCCTTTGCGGCCGCCAGAATGCGGTCCCTCGTAGCTTCCCCTGCTGAGCGCATGTTCACAGCCTAGAACGAATCGACCGTTGCCGAACCATCCGGTTCGGCGTAGCGTGCAGAGTTGACGAACAATTTGGTTCGCGAACAAGTCGTGCCACTTACCGTCGACTCGAGGAGAGACATGAATCTCAACGAAGCCCGAACTGCTTTCGCCCGGCTCCGTGCAGCGGAAAATGGTGTATCACCAGCAGAACTCGACGAAGTGTGGGCCGCGCTGGAAACCGTCGCCGCTGAAGAAATCCTCGGTGAGTGGAAAGGTGACGACTTCGCCACCGGTCATCGTCTGCACGAAAAGCTGTCCGCGAGCCGCTGGTACGGCAAGACTTTCAATTCCGTCGAGGATGCCAAGCCGTTGATCTGCCGAGACGAAGACGGAAATCTCTATTCCGACGTCAAGAGCGGCAATGGCGAGGCAAGTCTGTGGAACATCGAGTTTCGTGGTGAAGTGACCGCGACCATGGTCTACGACGGCGCGCCGATTTTCGACCACTTCAAGAAAGTCGACGATTCGACGCTCATGGGCATCATGAACGGAAAGTCGGCGTTGGTCCTCGACGGCGGGCAGCACTACTACTTCCTGCTCGAGCGAGCGTGATTCGCGCCGAACAGAATTCGAGATCCTCCATGCAGATGACAGCGGCGCTCTCACACGGCCCGCACTCCCCCTTCACGCTCGACACCGTCGAGATCGACGACCCCCGCGCAGACGAGATCCTGGTTCGCATCGTCGCGACCGGCCTGTGCCACACAGATCTGTTCACGAAGTCGGCGCTACCGGAAAGACTCGGCCCCTGCGTGTTCGGGCACGAAGGGGCGGGGGTGGTCGAGGCCGTCGGCTCGTCGATCGACAGCATTGCGCCCGGTGATCACGTGTTGCTGAGCTACCGCAGTTGCGGTGTGTGCAGGCAGTGTCTCAGCGGCCATCGGGCGTACTGCGAAAGCTCACACGGGCTCAACAGCTCTGGCGCACGCACCGACGGCTCGACGCCGATCCGGCGAGACGGAACCCCGCTACGGTCCGCCTTCTTCGGCCAGTCCAGCTTCGCGGAATACGTCATCGCCTCTGCCGACAACACCGTCGTCGTCGATCCTGCGGTGGACCTGACCGTCGCAGCTCCGCTCGGCTGCGGGTTTCAAACCGGCGCCGGCGCGGTACTGAATCTGCTTCGCCCCGAGCCCGACTCGACGTTTGTCGTTTTCGGGGCAGGCAGCGTCGGACTCGCAGCGCTGCTGGCGGCGAGGGCTGCCGGCGTTTCCACCCTGGTCGCCGTGGACCCCGTTGCGCAGCGGCGCGCACTCGCCGAGGAATTCGGCGCCGTCACTGTCGATCCCTCGAATGAAGATGTGATCGACGCGGTCCACGCCGCCACCGACGGAGGTTCGACGCATTCCCTCGACACCACCGGAATCGGCTCCGTGATCAATCAAGCCGTCACATCACTTCGAGCACGGGGAACACTGGCGGTAGTCGGACTCGGAGCATCCACGGTCGAGGTGAACATGGCCGACATCATGCTGAGCGGAAAGACAATTCGAGGATGCATCGAAGGAGAGTCGGAAGTCTCGACGTTCATCCCCGAACTCGTCGAACTCTTCACTGGTGGCCGGTTTCCGATCGACCGCTTGGTGACGCGCTACGCATTCGCCGACATCAACAAAGCCGTCGAAGATCAAGCGTCGGGGCGCGTCATCAAACCCGTTCTCGTGTGGTGAGGGGCGAAATGTCTCATTCGTCGACCCGACGGAATTCGCCCTAGACTGCGCTCCTGCACTAGACGTCGGAGCAAGGTGGGGACGATGACAGAACACACCAGTACAGGCGCGGGCCACGGCCGGGCCGTAATGCCGATCATCCGGATGCGCGCACGCAGCCGCGACGAGGACCATCGAGCATCGACGCCACTCGAACTGTTCTTCGACCTGTGTTTCGTGGTTGCAGCCGCACAGGCCGGAGTTCAACTGGTGCATGCTGTCGCCGAGGGCCACTACGCCGACGGCATCGCCGGCTATATGTTCGTCTTCTTCGCGCTGTGGTGGGCGTGGGTGAACTTCACCTGGTTCGCGTCTGCCTACGACACGGACGACGTCCCCTACCGGGTCGCGACCTTCGTACAGATTTGTGGCGTGCTCGTCTTCGCCGCCGGAATCCCCGACGCATTCGACGGAACCGACCGTACGACGGCCATCGTCGGCTACCTCATCATGCGAATTGCGCTCACCTGCCAATGGCTTCGAGCCGCCAGCGGTGAATCCGGTGCAGCGCGAACGACTGCTCTGCAATATGCCGCCGGGCTCGTGATCGTCCAGGCCGGCTGGATCGTGCTGCTCCTGATGCCGGCGTCGGCGTGGATACCCGGCTTCTTCGTTCTCATGATCGCCGAACTCGCGGTGCCGGCGATCGCCGAACGCAACCACCAGACGCCGTGGCACCCGCATCACATCGCCGAACGCTACGGCCTCTTCACCATCATCATGCTCGGCGAAACCATTGCTGCCGCCACCATCGCGGTCCAATCCGGCATCCGGGATTTCGACGCCGCCGACCTACTGATTCCGATTGCTGTCGGCGGAGTTCTGATCGTGTTCTCCGCGTTGTGGATCTACTTCGCCGTCCCGATCCACGAGTACCTCGCAGACCAGGGCAATCGCGCCGTCCTGTTGTGGGGATACGGGCACTACTTCGTATTCGGATCCGCTGCGGCCATCGGCGCCGGCATCGAAGTAGCCGTCGAAGAAGCAGTTGGCGAGGCGCACATTTCGACGTTCGCAGCATCTGCCGCGGTCACGATCCCCGCCGCGATGTTCCTGATCTTCGTGTGGCTCATGCACTCACGACATTTCAAGCGCGACAGGATCGAGCAGGCTGTTCTACCAGTGAGCGCAATCCTGGTTCTCGCCTGCACATTTGCCGGACACTGGGCTGTCCCGCTCGCCGGACTGGTGGCGGCGGGAACCGTCGGAGTCGGTGTCGGCCTGAGTACTCGGTCGAAGAGCTGACTCAGATTTCCGGAGCCGGAGCCTCGCCCTTGCTCTGCGGCTCGTGCTGCTTGAGCTCACCGCGCATCTTGTCGAGATCCTTGCCACGCTTTTTGTACATGTAGCCGAGCGCGACAAGTCCAAGGAACAACGCAACGCCCAGGACGGCACCGACAACGGATGCTCCGCGGAATCCGGGGCCGTCGACGTCGAGGATCCGCTCGCCCGCATGCGCAGCGTTGTTGTTGCCGAGAACAACTGTCAGAGAGAGCAGATTCGGCAGCGCGAAGATCACACCCAACGCGAGAGCCGTGATCTGCATGATTCGAGCATGCTTGCGCTTGCGCACCTGCCAGACCGCCCGGAAGAAGATGAGCGGGACCAGGGTGCACACGAGACCGAACAGCAGCCCCCACGCGATTCCGGCGCTGAAACTGCCGTTCGCCAACGACGCAATGCGCTGCGCCCACCAACGCGGAAGGAAGGCGGCAAGGATGAAGTAAGCGATGACCAGGACCACCGCCATCACTGCGATCCCGATGGCCTTCTTCGCCCACGGCGGCATGCCCGGTTTTGCGGTGGCCGGTGAAGTTTCCGGTGTCGTCATGACAATTCCTCGTCTAGTCGGCGTCTGTACTGACGAATCTATCCGTTACGGGCGTTCCTCATCCGCATCGAGAACGATCCGGGCAAGCCGCTTCGGCGCAACGAGGGTGAACGAGGTGTAGATCCACTCCTCCAGTTGCGACCATTTCTCCTCGGAAACGTCGGTGCCGATGTCGAGTGCAACCCACCCGTGTCGACCGAGTCCATAGCCCGCAGCACTTGCGCCTGGTTCGGTGGCCACCACCGCTTCGGCTTCCTCCTTGCTCAGCTTGACGGTCAAGGAGGTGGCTTCGACGTTGCAGAACACGAAGTTCTTGCCGCGGACCCGGAACGTCGGGTGGCCGTCCCACGCTTCGATGTCGACGCGCTCCGCTTCCGGCAGCGACAGCGAGATCTCTTCGAGTCGACGCATGTTGTCGGGCATGGAGACGATTCTGCACGCCCGGTACCGAGCTTGACACCCGCGACACAGCTAGGCTCGGCGACGACCGCGTCACCGAACTCCGAACACAGGGAGACTGGCATGCGCACGTTAGTTCATCTCGTTCTGCTCATTTGTGGAATCGCCGTTGCCGTCGGCTCGTTCATGTACGTACTGGCCGGGGTCAAACCCGACAACGTTCGCCTCGAGGACCTGCGGGACGGCTTTCCGGCCGGGTGGGCAATCGAGCAACTCGGCGATCAGTCCGTGACCTTCTACCGGTCGATGGCGATACTTCTGCTCGCCGCCGCCGTATTGATTCTGATCGCCGCATTGTTCGGTTCTCGCATCGCAGCATGGATCGGAATTATCGTGGGATTGGGGACTCTTGGCACGTTCTACTACCGCGTGAACGATCAGTTCGACAATGTCATCAGGGAAAACTACTCCACGATCCTGACAAATCAGACAGGATTCATTCTGACGGCCGGCGGACTGATTCTCGCTCTCCTAGCGTGCCTGGTCCCCCGCGAGAAGACCCGAGCCTGACCGCTCGGCAACCGGAGGGTTACCGTCGACGCCGACATTCACTAGTGTCTGCAACAGCCGGGTACTGACGAGTAGTACCCCAGAAGAGGTAGGGCATCAATGGCATCGCTTGACGACCTTCTATCCCAGATCCCCATCGACCAGATCGCGCAGCAACTCGGCGTCGACCAGGCAACTGCCGAATCGGCGGTCAAGACTGCACTTCCGACCCTCGTCGGTGGCCTCGGCGCCAACGCGCAGGATCCCGCCGGTGCAGCCTCGCTGGAAAGCGCGTTGCAGTCTCACGCCGACACCAGCCTTCTCGACGACGGCGTCGACATCAGCAAAGTCGACACCGCTGACGGTCAGAAGATCGTCTCGAACATCTTCGGCGGCAACACCGATCAGGTCGCCAGCGCACTGGGCGGTGTCGGTGGCGGCGGTGGAAACGATCTGGTGAAGCAGTTGCTGCCGATCCTCGCTCCCATCGTCCTGGCCTACCTCGCCAAGCAGTTCACCGGTGGCGGTGCCGGCGCGCAGACTCAGGCCTCCGGTGGCGGCGGGCTCGGGGATCTCCTCGGCGGAATTCTCGGCGGCGGCGGCAATTCCGGCGGCGGCATCGGCGGCGCACTCGGCGGCATCCTGGGTGGATCCGGTGGCGGCGGCCTCGGAGACCTGCTCGGCGGCCTCCTCGGCGGCGGCAAGAAGTAAGACGCTCGACAGATTCGCACTGCGGCGATCCCGTTCGGGGTCGCCGCAGTGCTCTGTTCAGTCAATCGTCGAAGATCGAAACATCCTCAGTGACAAGGCAAACGCAACCAACAGCAGCGCGCCCACAAAAGTACTGACCCCGACCCAACCGCCACCCGCGTATGCAAGACCCGCGAGGGCGCCCGCCACGGACGAACCCGCGTAGTAGGCAAACAGATACAACGCCGACGCCTCGGCCCGGTGATCGGTAGCGATCAGCCCCACCCAACCGCTGGCCACCGAATGTGCGGCGAAGAATCCTCCAGTGAAGAGCAGCATCCCCACGAGCGTCAACGCCAGATTGTCCGGAACGGTCAGTGCCAGGCCGATACCGATGACGACAACCGACCCGAGCAGCACGCTGCGCCTACCCAGTCGGTCAGAGGCCCCGCCGGCTACCGCCGAGGTGAAAGTTCCGGCAAGGTAGAAAAGGAACACCAGGCCCACAAGCGCTTCAGGAAGGCCGAAAGGTGCTGCCGTGAGCCGAAACCCGAGGAAGTTGTAAATCGACACGAAGCCGCCCATCAGGATGAATCCCAAAGCGAAGAGTGTTCGCAGCGACGGGTTCGCAAGGTGGCGTCGTAGATTCGACGCGATCGTGCGCGCCGATATCGGTTGCGGGCGAAAGAACTTCGACGCGGGAAGCCGCCGGATCATGTTGAGCGCGAACAATGCCGACAGCGCGGACGCAGTCAACAGCGCCCAACGCCACGTACTGAAATCGACAACGGCCGACGGCACGAGCCGTCCGATCAGCCCACCGATCGTCGTGCCGGCGACGTACCTTCCCATCGCTGCACCGAGGTCCTTCCGATCGACCTCCTCGGCCAGATAGGCCATCGCCACCGCCGGGACACCGGCCAGAGCCAATCCTTGTGCTGCGCGTCCGACCAGCAGAACCTCGATCGTCGGACTCAGCGGCAGAAGTAAACCGATCACACAGGACGCCGACGCCGACGCGATCATCACCCGCGTGCGACCGAACCGCTCGGAGAGCGCACTGGCCGGAATGATTGCCAACGCCAACATGCCCGTCGTCGCCGAGACGGACAGCGCAGACACCGCAGGCGAGACGTGGAAGTCTTCGGCGAACGCAGGCAGCAACGCCTGTGCCGCGTACATCGAGATGAACGTCGACAGCCCGGCCGCGAACAACGCAACGGTCACGGTTCGATATCCCGATGTTCCGCGGCGAAGCGGCATCACTTCGGATTCGATCACATTCTCGACAGTCACCACGTACCTCCAGGCATCACTTACCTCCGGCAAGAATCCTCCCGCCCCGACTTGGCAAAAGAAAATGCATAAACTTGGTGTTCTATATGCTCTGGGGGTATATAGATTGGGTTCGTGATGCTGACCGAAGACCTCGAATGGTTTGTCGTGCTCGCCGAAACCCAACAGGTGACCGCTACCGCGGATCTGACTCACCTGTCGCAGCCGACCCTTTCGCGCAAACTCGCACGTCTCGAACGACAGATCGGCGTGACACTCTTCGACCGTCAGGGACGCCGACTCGAACTGAACCGGTACGGCGAGATCCTCTATCGACATGCTCGCATCGCACTGCGTGCCCTCGACGCCGCGCAGACCGAAATCCAGTCGCTGGCGAGCCCCGAGAGCGGCACGGTCCGGCTCGACTTCCTCCACTCGTTCGGCACCTGGTTGGTGCCGCACATGCTGCGCGGATACCGCGTCGAGCATCCCGGAGTGCGATTCGAACTGCATCAGGACAGCGCGCAGTTCCTGGTCGACAGAATCGCCGCCGGCACGTCCGACCTGGCCGTCGTCTCGCCTCAGCCGCGCGATCCGCAGGTGGCGTGGATGCAGATCGCCCAGCAGTCACTGGCATTGGCTGTTCCGGCTGATCATCGCTTTGCGAAGTTGCATTCGGTCGAGCTTGCGGACGCGGCCGACGAACCGTTCATCGGTATGCATCCGAACTTCGGGATGCGAAGAATTCTCGATGAACTGTGCGCGGCCGCAGGACTCACTCCGAATTTCGTCTTCGAGAGCAGCGAGCTGGCAACGGTCGGCGGACTGGTCTCCGCGTCCTTCGGTGTCTCGGTCATGCCGGTTCAGGATCCACCGATCTGGGCCGAAGGAGTCGTCTACGTACCGATCGAAGGAGCACAGCGAAAAATAGGGCTGATCTGGTCGAAGAGCCGCGAGCTGTCCGATCCCGCCCGGACGTTCCGCGACTACGTCGAAAGAACGACTTGGTAGTGAAAGTGCCCCCGGATAACTACGGATCGGTAACATCCCTCGAGGGGAGCAATTTTCATGCCATTCTTTTCAAACCTACGGTGCCGTAGGCTGGGGCGAAGTCGCGCATTCACTCAACATGGAGGCAAGAAATGACGAGGATTCTGACGCAGCTGGAGCTGCTACAAGAGCTGCAGCCGGTTGCCGAGGAGAACGTCAACCGCCACATCTCCATGGCCAAGGAATGGCATCCACACGACTACGTTCCGTGGGACGAGGGCCGTAATTTCGCAGCCATGGGCGGCGAAGACTGGAGTCTCGAACAGTCACAACTCGGCGAGGTAGCTCGCGCCGCGATGATCACCAACCTGCTCACCGAGGACAACCTGCCGTCGTACCACCGTGAGATCGCCGAGAACTTTTCGCAGGACGGTGCCTGGGGAACGTGGGTCGGCCGGTGGACCGCCGAGGAGAACCGCCACGGCATCGTGATGCGTGACTACCTCGTCGTCACGCGCGCAGTCGACCCCGTCGAGCTCGAGCGCTTCCGCATGGAACACATGACAAACGGTTACAGCGCACCCATCGACGAGGGCGACGCCGGCCTGCTGCACTCGGTCGCCTACGTGACCTTCCAGGAACTCGCGACGCGCGTCAGCCACCGCAACACCGGCAAGGCCTGCGACGAGCCGATTGCCGACAAGATGCTTCAGCGCATCGCGGCCGACGAGAACCTGCACATGATCTTCTACCGCAACATCTGCGCCGCCGCGCTCGATCTTGCTCCCGATCAGGCGCTCAAGGCTGTGGCGAACATCGTCCAGAACTTCCAGATGCCCGGTGCCGGCATGCCGAACTTCCGCCGTAACGGCGCCCTCATGGCCAAGCACGGCATCTACGACCTTCGCCAGCACCTCGACGAGGTCGTCTGGCCTGTCCTGCGCAAGTGGAACATCTTCGAGCGCAACGATTTCAGCGCCGAAGGCGAGAACACGCGCGAAGAGTTGGCGGCCTTCCTCGAGACACTCGCCGCCAACGCGACGAAGTTCGAGGAACAGCGCGATCGCATGCTCGCACGCGAAGCCGCCAAGCGCGAACAGCAGGCTTCTTAGTTTCACCAGCTATTCTGTGCCCGGTACCGGATTCGGTACCGGGCACTTCCAATTGTCACAAGTATTTGTTCAGAGGTAGACATGTCATCCCTTCGTATCGGTTCACTCGAGCTGCACAGCCCCGTGGTCCTCGCACCCATGGCGGGCGTCACCAACGTCGCCTTCCGCACGCTGTGCCGTGAACTCGAACTCGAACGTGCAGGCAGCACGTCCGGGCTCTACGTCTGCGAGATGGTCACCGCCCGCGCGCTCGTCGAACGCCAACCCGCCACGATGCACATGACCACGTTCGGTCCGACCGAGACGCCCAGGTCGCTGCAGCTGTACACCGTCGACCCGGATACGACTTACGCCGCGGCCAAGATGATCGTCGACGAGAACATGGCCGATCACATCGACATGAACTTCGGCTGCCCGGTACCCAAGGTGACCCGCAAGGGCGGTGGATCGGCGCTACCGTACAAGCGTCGACTGTTCGGTCAGATCGTCGCGGCAGCCGTGCGCGCCACCGAAGGCACCGACATTCCGGTCACCGTCAAGATGCGCGTCGGCATCGACCCCGAACATCACACGCACCTCGACGCCGGCCGGATCGCCGCAGCTGAAGGCGCCGCTGCCGTCGCACTTCACGCACGTACCGCGTCGCAGCGCTACTCCGGCACTGCTGACTGGAACGAGATCACGCGCCTCAAGGAACACGTCACCGACGTGCCGATCCTCGGCAACGGCGACATCTTCGACGCCTCGGATGCTGCCCGCATGATGAACGAGACCGGCTGCGACGGCGTCGTCGTCGGACGCGGCTGCCTCGGACGGCCATGGCTGTTCGCGGAACTCAGCGCAGCTCTCAACGGACAACAGATCGCCACGCCGCCGACGCTCGGCGAAGTCACCAAGATCATCGCCCGTCACGCCCAACTGCTCGCCGCACATCACGGTGAAATGAAGGGTCTGCGCGAACTTCGCAAGCACGTCTCCTGGTACATGCGTGGGTTCCCGGTCGGATCGGATCTGCGGGTCTCGATGGCTCTGGTCAGTACGTTGTCCGAACTGGACGATCTGCTCGGACAGCTCGACCACGACGTCCCGTTCCCCAAGGACGCCGAAGGCCCGCGCGGACGCCAAGGCTCACCCGGTCAGGTAGCACTCCCGGAAGGTTGGCTCGACGATCCCGAAGACGACCTTGTGCCGGTGGGAGCTGACATGATGCACTCTGGTGGCTAGCGAAAACACGCCGTCGGATTACTCACATCACTTTCTGAGTGAAGCACTCAGGATTCACCAGTAATATGGCTCCAGCTTCGTCGACAACCGGTTGACGCCGGCATCTGAATGACGAGTTACTGACAGTCGACGACGGGACAGGTTGCATCGGTGGGTGATGATCACGATTCGGGCCCACCTCCGCCCGAGAGCCGCGCCCCCTGGGAACGTCCGCTCGCAGACAAGCGCTTCCGCAACGCCCGACCGGACCAACCGGCAACGCCCCAGCGCCCTGCCACACCCCCGCGACCAACACCGCAACCACCCAGTCCCCCGGAGCGTCGCAGCAGTGGACGTACCGGGCGACGGGACTCGCCTCCGACCGACGACTCTGTTTCGGTCGCCGAGTTGGTCCGTCGGGTAGGCGACAAGAAGCCGCCACCAGCCCCGGCTACGCCGCCCAAGCCGGCGCCGAACAAATCCGTACCACCCAAGACTCAATCTTCAGCAGCGTCGTCGCCGCCCCCCGCCCGGCCGATTCCCGCCCGTCCGACCGTTCCGCCCGCCGCTGCGGACTGGATCACCGAAGAACATCCCGTCACCTCCGCAGTGCCGCGGGTAGTCGGTGACACCGGCGCCACTCGTCTGGCGCAAAGCAAGATTCGCCGCCGCCATCGCGCAAAAGTGATCGGCCGATCGGCAGTAGCGTTCCTGGCCGTCATGTCTCTCGCGTTGACCGGCGTCGTGTGGGGCTATCTGCGCTCGGTCGAAGGCGGATTCGATCAGATTGCGGCACTCGACACCGAGTCCGACGACATCATCGACGCCGGTGGTCAACTCGGCGACGAGACGTACCTGATCATCGGCACCGATACCCGCGCCGGTGCGAGCGGTGAGATCGGCGCCGGAACCGTCGAAGACGCCGAAGGCGCCCGAGCCGACACGGTCATGCTGGTGAACATTCCCGCCGACCGAAGCCGCGTCGTCGCCGTCTCCTTCCCGCGTGACCTCGACGTCGAACGTCCGATCTGTCAGGGATGGGACAACGACGCCGGCAAGTACACCAGCGAAACCTTCCCGGCAGCGAGCGGCGACAAACTCAATGCGACGTACGCACTCGGTGGCCCCAAATGCCTGGTCAAGGTCATCCAGAAGATGTCCGGCCTGAAAATCGGGCACTTCGTCGGAATGGACTTCGCCGGTTTCGAGCGCATGGTCGACACCGTCGGCGGTGTGAACGTCTGCTCCCCCGGACCGATCGAAGACGGCATCCTCGGAACCGTCCTCGCCTCCGGCGGCACGCAGATGCTCGACGGCCGTACCGCCCTCAACTACGTGCGTGCTCGCCACGTCGAAGCCGAGGGCAACGGCGACTACGGGCGCATCACCCGTCAGCAGAAGTTCCTGTCGGCGCTGCTCCGCTCGGCCCTGTCCAACCAGGTCCTCCTGAATCCGAGCAAGCTCAACGGATTCATCAACGCCTTCACCAGCGACACGTTCGTCGAAAACATCGACACCAAGTCACTGGTCACCCTCGGTCGCTCGCTCCAGAACGTCGACGCAGGCGCGGTCACGTTCTTGACGGTCCCCACGGACGGCACCAACGACTGGGGCAACGAGATTCCTCGCACGGACGAGATCAAGTCCCTCTTCCAGGCGATCATCGACGACGATCCGCTTCCGGGTGAAGAGCGCGAGGACACCACACCGTCGTCGACCAGTTCCACGACAACCGCTCCTACGTCCAGCACGCCGCCGGCCGCCACTTCCGTCGAGGCAATGAGCGCCTACAACATCTCGGTCGACGTCTCCAACGCCTCGGGAATCGCCGGGCAGGCCGCGACAATCGCCGACAGCCTCGCGGCCTACGGTTTCCAGATCTCCACAGTCGGTAACTTCAGCGCAGCCACCGGCCTGGCGAATGCCCAAGCGTCGACCACCGTCGTGCGCTACGCCGCAGGTTACGAGGCTGAAGCGGTGACCGTCGCGTCCTCGATTCCCGGCGCGGTTCTGGTTCTCGCTCCGAGCATGGGAGACATGATCGAGGTCGTCGTCGGAAGCAATTTCGCCGGCACCGTCGTCGCCCCCGCGGACCCGGGAACCATCCTGGCGGCAAATCCGACGTCGGTCGACACCAGCACCTCGACGGCTCTGCCCGCCGACATCGCCAGCGTCAACGCCGGCGACACCACCTGCGACTGACACGCGTTCATTCACCTTGCGTTCACCTGGTGCTTGTGACTTGGTCTTTCACGGCACGTAGGCTCTGACCTCATGCGCGTGGCTTACAACGAACAGATGACCGAGCTTGCAGACACGCTCGGCGAGATGGCAGGACTGGCAGGTGCCGCTATGGAGCGCGCCACCCAGTCCCTGCTCCAGGCAGACCTGTCCCTGGCAGAACAAGTAATCGGCGAACACGACAAGATCACCGAACTCAGCACCATCTGCGAGGAGCGCGCGTTTGCGTTGCTCGCCTTGCAGGCTCCCGTTGCCGGAGATCTGCGCTCGGTGGTCAGCGGAATCCAGATCGTCGCCGACATCGACCGCATGGGCGCACTCGCCCTGCACGTCGCCAAGATCGCGCGCCGCCGACATCCCAACCACGTGCTTCCTGAAGAGGTCAACGGCTACTTCGCCGAGATGGGACGCATCGCTGTCTCCATCGGTGCGGCCGCCAAGGTCGTCCTCGAGACCCGCGACCCCGAGCGCGCTGCCCGTCTGCGCGAAGAAGACGAAGCGATGGACGACCTCCACCGCCACCTCTTCACCGTCCTCATGGACCGTGAGTGGAAGCACGGCGTTGCCGCCGCAGTCGACGTCACGCTGCTCGGCCGCTTCTACGAGCGATTCGCCGACCACGCCGTCGAGGTCGGCCGACGTGTCATCTTCCTGGTGACCGGCAAGCTGCCCGAAGAGCCCGAAACCACCGAGAAGGTCGACAACCTCACCTCGTACCCGGATCTCTGAACCCAACCGTCCACGTGAGTAAAAGGCGGCCGCGCACTTGCGCGGCCGCCTTTCCTATTCAGTTCTCGTGCAACCAGGTTTCCAACGTGGGTCCTGCAGTTGTGGATCCCGGCGCGGGCAGCAACGCCCCACCCTTCATCGCCTTACCCGCTCCCGGCATCGAGATCGGGATCAGCCACTTACGTCGGCCACGGTATTTCAAGATCTCGCGCGTCATGGCCGGGATCTCGAGGACCTCGGGCCCGGCCAGGTCCGGAGCCCTCCCGGTCGGACCGTTCTGAGCGCAGGTCACGAGCGCCTCGGCAACGGTCTTCGCTGCCACCGGTTGTGACCGCATCCGAGGAACCATCGCGATCGGCCCCAGTCCGAACAGCGCGATCGTCTTCTCGCCGAACTCGAACCACTGAGTGGATCGCAGGATCGTGAAAGGAATACTCGACGCTTCCACCGCGCGTTCCTGCGCAGCCTTCCCCTGGTAGTAACCGAAGGACTTCAATCGCGGATCGTCGCAGTTCACGATCGAGAGCAGCACGTGATGCTTAACGCCTGCTCTGGCTTCGGCCGCGGCGATGTTCTTCGCTGCCGTCTCGAAGAACTCGATTGCCTTCTTGGCACTGTTGGTGACGTGATCACTCACGTCGACGACCACGTCGGCACCGACAAATGCTTCGTCCAACCCCGCACCCGTGGAGATGTCTACTCCCGTCGATCGAGCGGCGGCGACGACGTCATGGCCCCCGATTTTCGCCTGCTCGACGACCAGCTTTCCCATCTGGCCGGTTCCGCCCAGAACAACAATTCGCATGATGCCTCCGTCAAACCCGTGCGCCCGGCTCTCTTCGGCCTGGTCACATACTGGACGACGCAGCCTCCCGAAGTGTGACGGTCGGGCGAATCAGTCGCTGTACTTCTGCGAAACCCGCCCACGCCACCGCGACCAGATCGGATCCAACGCTGCGCTCGCCTCGTGTGCGTGATCGGCCACGGCCCGTGCCAGCATCCCTGCTCCCGCCAGCGGCGTCACGTGCCCTTCGACGTCGTCGGAAGTCTTGATCCCCAACAGCATGGTCGTACCGAGCACGCGATGGCCACCGAGAATTCCCGGCAGCGAACGGCCCGGCACGCTACGCAGGTCGAGAGTTTCCACGAGCAGCGCGTCACCGTCGACGGTAATGCGCTGATCCGAGCGAAGGGCACCGCCGGTTTCGCCGGTCCGGCCGAACACGATCATCTCGTCGAGCAGCGCAACCGCATCGGATTCCAGTGAAATATCCACGCGCCTGGTCACATCCGCGCCGCCCGCGACGACAAACGGTGCCGCGCGCCAGATCAGCGCCGCACCGGCGCCGACGCTCGCCGAAGCCGACCACGACGCCCGGCCGCCACGCGCGTTGTACGCGACGGTCCCCGACGGCTCGATCACCTCGAGGCACGTACCCGGAGCGACTACGAATTCGATACGCAGGTCGTCGCCGGCCAGCAGCGTTGCACTGTGGCCTACCAAGGCAATTCGCACGGTGAGCCCGCGAGCGTCGACGAACCGCGGGGCCAGGAAGTCGCCCGAGATCAGCTCTCGCGCAACAGCGGTGTCACCCACTCTCTCGACGACGACCCGCGTAGCTCCAGTGCGCATCAGTGAGCGTGAGAGTGGCTGTGCCCGTGACCGTGACCGTGGTCTTCTTCATCGGCATGGAAGTGCGGCGCCATCGGCCCCGGATCCTGCGGGGTGTGACTACCCGCGCGATGAGATGCGATGACCTGGCGGAGCCACGCACTGAGCTGGTCGATCGTTGAGTGATCCTTCTGGCTGAGCGCGAGAACTGGAAGTCCGTCACGCGCGGCCGTGGCATCGGCAACCATCTGGACCGCGTCGACGTCGACGTACGGGGCCAGGTCGATCTTGTTGACCACCAACAGATCTGCCCGCTCGATTCCGGGACCGCCCTTGCGGGCGACGTCTCCGCCGCCCGCGACGTCGATGCAGAAGATCTGGGCGTCGACCAGTGCCGGACTGAACGTGGCGGTCAGGTTGTCACCGCCGCTTTCCACGATCACCATGTCGAGGGGATGGAACTGACGCTCGAGGTCTTCGACCGCAATGAGGTTCGGCGTGACGTCGTCACGAATAGCCGTGTGCGGG
Organism: Rhodococcus sp. IEGM 1302; assembly: GCF_030056935.1. Lineage (NCBI taxonomy): Bacteria > Bacillati > Actinomycetota > Actinomycetes > Mycobacteriales > Nocardiaceae > Rhodococcus > Rhodococcus sp. IEGM 1302. Next base: position 20,167 of record NZ_JASHKY010000014.1, read on the forward strand.
CACGCACCGGTCTCGACTGCGACGATGCGCTCGATCGGCAGAACGTTGGCCGCGCGCAACAGTCGCGCGTCCTCGTCGGTGTAGATGTCGTTGGTGACCACCGCGATCTCGTACTCCGCCGCGAGTTCGCGGCAGATGGTGGCGATGAGGGTGCTTTTGCCGGTGCCGACGGGGCCGGCAACGCCGAGCCTCAAACCTCTTGCAGCAGTGGTGGTGTTGTTCAGGTTGTCAAGCACGGAAAATCCTCCTGGATCGAGCGTGGTGTTCGAGTGACCATTGTTCGACCAACGGCCCTGTTGTTGCGGGTATATCTGCGACGCCCTCGACGGCTACGGCAGCCGCGGCGACGGTTTCGATGGTCGGGGCTGCTCGGAGCAACCATTCGACCGGTTCTGCCGGATCCACCGGCAGTAGCTTCAATGCCGCCGACGCCACCGTTTGGGCGTCGTCGTACAAACAAGATCTGGCTGCCTGTAGGTCGTCCATCCCGGAGACCGCCGTGAAGACGCCCAACGCGAGCGGACGCATCGGATGCCCAGGCAGCGCCATGAGCATCTGCACCGCGGGGTGCTGCGGCCACAATCGCGACGCCAGTCTCGCCAGCCCACGGCCGAGCTGAATCGACGCCTCACGCAGCGGTGCGCTGGGAGTCCGAGCGAGCAGTTCCCTCGAGATGTCCTCGAGTTCGCCTGCACTACCCTCACTTACGGCCCAGCGGCGCGTGACCACCGTTGAAGCGGCCTCGACAAGTCCGACTGTTTCGAGTCGACCGCGAATGAAGTCAGGGACCTGACTCTGCAGGAGTCCGCCCGCCAGTGCCGGTTCCAACCCCGACGAGTGCGCGTGACCGCCGGTAGGCAGACGCCCGTCTGCCAAGAGCATCGATGCTATCTCGGCAGACGCCGTCTCGATCGACATGGTTTCAGAACAGCATGTAGCGCTGAGCCATCGGCACTACGTCAACGGGGTTGGGCGCGATCAGGTCGCCGTTGACCTTGATGGCAAACGTCTCCGGATCGACGTCGATGGACGGCAGCGCCGTGTTGTTCGGCATGTCCGCCTTGGTGAGGTGTCTCGTCGGACGAACACCGGTAAGGGTGCGGGTGAGACCGAGACGATCGGCCAGACCGTCCTCGATGGCCATCGGAGAGACGAACGTCGTGGACAGGTGCGGGGCCGATCCCGGAGTCGCCGCGATGGCCGGGCGAACGAACACCGGCTGCGGGGTCGGGATAGCAGCATTCGGATCACCAAGCGGCGCAGCAACTATCGCCCCGCCCTTGATCACGGCAGAAGGACGGACTCCGAAGAACGCGGGATCCCACAGCACCAGGTCCGCCATCTTCCCTGCCTCGACCGAGCCGATCTCGTGATCGATACCGTGCGCCACCGCGGGGCAGATCGTGTACTTGGCGACGTAACGCCGCGCACGCTCGTTGTCGGCCGGCATGCTGGTGCCCAGCTTGCCGTACTGGGCCTTCATGACGTGAGCCACCTGCCATGTCCGCAGGGTCACCTCACCGATACGGCCCATCGCCTGGGCGTCGGACGAGGTGATCGAGATGGCTCCGATGTCGTGCAGAAAGTCTTCTGCTGCAATCGTTGTCGGCCGGATCCGGGACTCGGCAAAGGCAAGATCCTCCGGAACCCGGGGATTGAGCGCATGACACACGATGAGCATGTCGAGGTGCTCGGCAACCGTGTTGACGGTATGCGGCAACGTCGGATTGGTCGATGCCGGAAGAACGTTCGGCTCACCTGCCGTCACGATGATGTCCGGTGCGTGCCCGCCGCCGGCGCCTTCCGCATGGAACACGTGGATCCCGCGTCCGGCGATCGCATCCAAAGTGTGCTGTACGTAACCGGTTTCGTTGAGGCTGTCGGCGTGCAGCGCTACCTGGAGGCCGAACTCGTCGGCTGCGCGCAGAGCTGCGTCGATCGCAGCCGGAGTGGAACCCCAGTCCTCGTGGACCTTGAATCCGCCTGCGCCGGCGAGAGCTTCCTGACGCATGGCCTCATGACTGACGGTGCTGCCCTTGCCGAGGAGAAGAACGTTGAGCGGGATGTGGTCGAGGGCGCGGTGCATCATCGTCAAGGACCAGGCGCCGGGTGTGACGGTGGTTGCCTTGCTTCCCTCGGTGGGGCCCGTTCCGCCGCCCGCCACCGTCGTCGTACCGGTCGCGAGCGCCTCCATCATCTCGATTTCACTGAGGAAGTGCACGTGAGTGTCGATCGCACCCGCGGTGAGGATCTTTCCCTCACCGGCGATCACGTCGGTGCTCGGCCCGATGAGCAACTTGGGGTGCACGCCATCCATGATGTCGGGGTTACCGGACTTGCCGATCGCAACGATGCGTCCGTCGCGAATTCCGACGTCTGCCCGGACGATTCCCCAGTGATCGAGAATCACCGTGTTGGTGATGACGACGTCGAGAGCACCCTGGTCGCGAGTGGTCAGGCCCTGGCCCATCGACTCTCGGATGCTCTTACCGCCGCCGAAGACCATCTCGTCGCCGGTCGCGGTGTAGTCGTGCTCGATCTCGATCCACAGATCGGTGTCGGCCAAACGGATCTGGTCACCTGCGGTCGGGCCGTACAGGGAGGCGTAGCCGCGTCGATCGATCCTGCTCATTCGGCTGTCCTCTCAACTGTCGTCGCGGCGTCGTCCGGTGAATCCGCCTCGACTGGAACATCACTCACACGCACGTTCACCGAGGACGCTCGCAAAGGTTCTTCGACCTCGACGCCGGGCGTGCCGAACGGCATGACGGTCTTGGGCTCGCGCGCATGTGTCGGTAGGTCTTCGTCCGGCACGATCTGCAGGCCCGGAACCCTTTTGAGTCCGCCGAGCGCGATCAGTGTCACCGTTCTGCTGACCCCGGGTTCGAACCGAACCGACGTTCCCGAGGGGATGTCGAGCCGGAAGCCGTCTGCCGCTTCGCGATCGAAGGTCAACGCCGGGTTGGCCGCGGGAAGGTGGAGATGTGAACCGATCTGAATGGGGCGATCGCCGTCGTTGACGACGACCATCGTGATCTTCTCCGCGTCCGTGCCGAACTCGAGCGGTTCGGTGGACACACGTACTTCGCCGGGAATCATCGAATGGGCTCCGTCACGGTGACCAGTTTGCGACCGTCCGGGAAAGTGGCCTCCACCTGGACGTTTGCAATCATCTCGGGTACCCCTTCCATCACGTCGTCGCGGGTGAGCACTTGCCGACCGGCGTTCATCAGTTCCGCAACCGTCATTCCGTCACGCGCGCGCTCGAGAATCCAGCACGAGATCAGTGCCATCGCTTCGGGGTAGTTCAGCAGTACCCCGCGCTCGCGGCGGTCACGGGCGACCATGCCCGCGACGCTCAGGAGCAGCTTTTCGGTATCTGAAGGGGTGAGGTGCACTGACAAGCCCTTCCGGTTGTGAAACGACATCGATCGACAGCGTGCTGTCGGGCCGAGATTAGCATTGTCCGAAGCGTCGTCAGTATCCACGAGATTCACGTCGTCGGCTACTTCAGCGCCCACTCGGCGCACTTGCGCTGCTCATCGAATTATTCGGGCGCCCAACGACGCTCAGCTCTGCGCACCGGAGTGGGAACTATCACCACAACCAAAAAGTTTCACCCCCGTCTCCTGTTGGAAACGGGGGTGAAACATGATCGTGCAGGGTTGATCCCGGGACCTATCCGAAGCGGCCGGAGATGTAGTCCTCGGTGGCCTTCTGCGTCGGGTTCGAGAAGATCTTCTCGGTGTCGTCGATCTCGACGAGCTGACCGGGCTTGCCGGTTGCCTCGAGGTTGAAGAATGCCGTCTGGTCACTCACACGCGCAGCCTGCTGCATGTTGTGCGTGACGATGACGATCGTGAAGTCCTTCTTCAGCTCGGTGATCAGGTCTTCGATCGCGAGAGTCGAGATCGGGTCGAGCGCGGAGCACGGCTCGTCCATGAGCAGGACGTCGGGCGAGACCGCGATGGCACGCGCGATGCACAGACGCTGCTGCTGACCGCCTGAGAGGCCGCCACCGGGCTTGTCGAGGCGATCCTTGACCTCGTTCCACAGGTTGGCACCGCGCAGCGAACGCTCGGCCACCTCGTCGAGCTTCTTCTTGCTGCGCTCGCCCTGCAACTTCAAGCCCGCGACGACGTTGTCCTTGATGGACATGGTCGGGAAGGGGTTGGGTCGCTGGAACACCATGCCGATGGTCTTGCGAACACCGACCGGATCGACGTTCGAGCCGTAGATGTCCTCGCCGTCGAGCAGCACCGAACCCTCGACGCGCGCACCGGGAATCACTTCGTGCATGCGGTTGAGTGAACGGAGAACGGTGGACTTGCCGCAACCGGACGGGCCGATGAAGGCGGTGACGCTCCGGGGCGGGACGGACAGGCCCACATCGGCGACGGCGTGGAACTTGCCGTAGTAGATGTTGACGTCCTTGAGATCCAGACGCTTGGCCATTACCGGCTCCCTACTGAGTTGTTGACGCTGTTGAGTACGAACATGTTCCGAGGCCGCATCACTTACTTCTGACCTGTGAGAAGTGACCGATCAGCTTCGCGACGATGTTGAGGATCGCGATCAGCAGGATCAGGGTCAGTGCTGCGCCCCAGATGCGGTTGGTGCCGGCGTCGGTGGGGTTGTTCATCTCGGCGACCATGACGGAAGGCAGTGTGCCCATTTCGCCGTTGAACAGGTCGAAGTTGATGAACGGTGCGTAGCCGACGAGGATCAGCAGCGGTGCGGTCTCACCGAGCACGCGTGCCAGGGCCAGCATGACGCCGGTGATGATGCCGGGAAGTGCCGTCGGCAGAACGATTTTCGAGATGGTCTTCCACTTCGGCACACCGAGCGCGTACGACGCCTCTCGCAGATCCATCGGGACGATGCGCAGCATTTCCTCGGTGGAGCGGATGACGACCGGGACCATCAGAAGGACCAGAGCCAGTGACACCGCAAACGCGGACTTGGGGAAGCCGAAGGTCGCGATCCACAGGGCGTAGATGAACAGCGCGGCCACGATCGACGGAACACCGCTGAGGATGTCGACCATGAACGTGGTCAGCTTGCCCAGCTTCGACTTCCGGTCGGCGTACTCCACCAGGTAGATCGCGACGAAGATACCGAGCGGGATGGAGAAGACCGCGCACACGATGCCTTGCAGCAGGGTACCGATCAATGCGTGATAGATACCGCCGCCGTCGGCCGACGCCGTCAATCCGCTCAGCGAGTTGGTGAACCAGGTAGGCGACGTCAGAGCGGGCAGGCCCTTGGCGATGACCGTGAAGAGCACCCAGACCAACGGGATGAGCGCGATGACGACTGCCAGGCTCACCAGGATGGTCGCGATGACGTCCTTGGCACGACGACGAGCGCCGACGCCTTGGAAAGTGGGGGCCTTGACCGGCCGGTCCAGAGTGGAGGTCATGGGTCAGTCCTTCTTTCCGGCGATCACTGCGCGGGCAGCCGCGTTGACGACGAAGGTCAGTACGAACAGCACCAGTCCGGCCGCGATGTACGCGCCTGCCTGGATGTCGTTGTTGAACTCCGCGTAGCCGAGGGCGATCTTGGAGGCGATGGTCGAGCCGCCGTCGAACAGCGACCAGCCGAAGGCCTGAGAGGTGGTGCGCAGGATCAGGTAGAGCGCCATCGTCTCACCGAGTGCGCGTCCGAGACCGAGCATCGAGCCGCTGATGTAGCCGGACTTACCGAACGGGATGACCGTGGTGCGCACAACTTCCCAGCGCGTGGCGCCGAGGGCGAGTGCGGCTTCGATCTGTGATCGCGGGGTCTGGATGAACACCTCGCGGGTCACTGCGGTGATGACCGGAAGGATCATCACGGCGAGGACGATGCCTGCGGTGAAGATGGTGCCGCCACCGGTGATCGATCCGCTGCCGTCGGCGAAGAGCGGGAACCAGCCGAGAGTGTCGTTGAGCCACACCGCGACCGGGGTGATCGCCGGAGCGAAGACGAGAAGTCCCCACAGGCCGTAGACGATGGACGGCACAGCTGCCAGAAGGTCGATCGTGTACGACAGTGGCCGCGTGAGCCACTTGGGTGAGTACGAAGTCAGGAAGATCGCGATGCCCAGTGCGATCGGCATCGCGAGCACCAGTGCGAACAGCGAGACCAACACCGTGACCTGGAAAAGGTCGAGGACACCGAACGCCATCGCGTTGATGTTCTGCGTGACCCATTCACGGCTGGTCAGGAAGTTGACCTGGTTCCGGCTCAAAGCAGGAACAGCACGCCAGATCAGGAACGCGCCGATCGCCGCGATGACAACCGTGATGAAGATTGCCGAACCGGATGCGAGCGAGCTGAAGATGCGGTCTCCCGGACGGGTCACCGTCTTGCTGTTGCCGCTACCCGGACCGTCACCCTTCGGAGGATGCTCGGTTTCTGGAGCCTTGGTGGAAGTAATCGTGTCCTCCGTGGTGCCGTTCGGACCGCCCACCCCGGCCCCGCTGGTTGCGGGGCCGGGAGAACGAGATGTCGAGGTGATGGGCGCGTCACTCATGCGCGCTCACTTCCTTCACGTCTGAATGTAGATCCATGAGCTTGTCCGCACGAGTCTCTAGGTCAGCTGATTGCCGTGATGGACGCGTTGAGGCGATCCTGGACGTTGGACGGCAGCGGGACGTAACCCTGCTCGGCCAGGTTGGCCTGACCCTCGTTGGCCGCGCTCGTCAGGAACGACTTCACTGCTGCGGAGGTGTCCGCGTCGTAGCCCTTGGAGCAGACGATCGAGTACGTGGCGAGAACCAGCGGGTAGGCGCCGGCTTCGTTGGTCTTGAAGATCGACGCGAGGTCGAGCGTCAGGTCGCCGGTTGCGTCGGACTTGAACTTCGCGCCTGCGATCGACTTCGCGGCCGTGTCGTTGGTCAGTGCGACTGCCTCGGAGCCGGTGTTGATTTCGGCAACCGAGAGCTTGTTCTGATCGGCGAACGACTTCTCGACGTAGGTGATCGAACCCGGTGCCGTGGCAACTGCCTGTGCAACGCCCGCCGAACCCTTGGCGCCCTCACCGACGCCACCGGTGAAGTCGGACCCTGCGCCCGACGTCCAAGCACCGTTCGATGCCGCGTCGAGGTACTTCTGGAAGTTGTCAGTGGTACCCGAGGAATCGGAGCGGATCACGGTGGTGATCTTCTCGTCGGGAAGCGATGCACCGGAGTTGAGCGCGGCGATTGCCGGATCGTTCCACTTGGTGATGCCGCCGTTGAAGATCTTCGCGAGAACCTCTGCGTTGAGAACGAGCTTGTCGACGCCGTCGAGGTTGTATGCAACTGCGATCGGGCCGAAGACGAGGGGAAGGTTCCAGGCTTCGCCGCCGACGCAACGCTCCTTGGCCTTGTCTGCCTGCTCGTCCTTGATGGCCGAGTCGGAGCCGGCGAAGTCGATCTGGCCGGCGATGAACTGTGTACGACCGTCGCCCGAACCGCTGGGGTTGTACGCGACGTTGACCGTCTTGCCCTTTTCCTGGCACACGGAGATGTAAGTGGCGACGAACTGGTCCATGGCGTTCTTCTGTGCCGAGGAACCAGCGGCAGAGAGGTTGCTCTTGCCTTCGCACGTTGCGTTCGATGCGGACGCGTCCACACCCGTCGACGACGAGTTGTTGTCGCTGCCACATGCGGCCAAGGTCATGGCGCCCACGGCCACTACACCGAGCAGGGCACCACTGCGCTTGAGATTCACCAAGATCCTCCGGAAATCGCTACCGCCACGCCCACGATCGGGCGGCGACATGAGACGCAGAATGATTGAAATCTGCATCAGGCAACACGGCGCTGCCCACAGAGAAAAGTAGGCGGGCGCGGTGTCCGGCTGGACCACACATGGTTAACGGAGAATGAACAGACTGGACATTTCTGCGTGTCCGACTGTGACGTCAGAGCGCGCGGGCGTAAGCCATGTCCACGTGGAAGCGATCGAAGCCGAGTCGTTCGTACGTGTGGAGGGCGGCCGTGTTGTCGCCTTCGACGTACAGAAGGACGGTTCCGAGGCCGCGATCACGCAGGTAATGCATGCCCGCGAGAGTCAGCACTCGGCCGAGACCTCGTCCCTGCGCCGCGGGATCGATCCCCACGACGTACACCTCCCCCAGCTCCGGATCGTCACCTTCGGGTGCGTGCACCTTGGTCCAGTGAAAGCCGAGAAGAGTATCGGGATCGGTGTCCGCGAACGCCATGAACAGACCAGCAGGGTCGAACCAACCTTCGGCCGTTCTCTCGTCGATCTCCGCCTGGGTCCAGCCACCCTGCTCGGGATGCCAGGAGAAGGCCGCATTGTTGACGCGAAGGATCTCGGAATCGTCTTCGGGTCCACGATACGTCCGAATCGTCACACCTTCGGGCACAACGATTTCCGGAAGCTGCGGAGCATCGAGTGGTCGACGCAGCTGCAGGAGTTCACGAACGCTGACCAGATCGAGGCTCTTGGCGAATTCGACTGCGGCGTCGACGTTTCCGTGCGCCCAGACACGCGTGCCCGGCCGGCCCTCGTCGAATACCGCTGCAGCAAGACTGGTTCCGATGCCGCGACGCCGCGCCTGCGGGTCGACCACCAACTCGGCCATGTCGGGATGCTCGTCCGAACCGGCTTGCAGCTGCGCATAACCGACGACTGCATCGCCGTCGAGTTCGAGGAAGTGTCGCGCGCCGCCGCGCCCGGCAACGGCATGGCGCCCCTGTTCCGACACGGGCGCCTTGCCGTCGAACTCGGTTGCGCGATCGAGAAGCGCGGAAACCTGCTCGGCGAATCCAGCCGGCAGTGAATCTGTCCAACCCACGTCAGACCACCGATCCGTCGGCCGCGTCGTAGTCGACGTCCTCGTCGTCCTCGAACTGAACGGGAGCAGCTGCGCCACCCTTGGCCCTGGTCGGACGCACTGCCTTATATCCGACATTTCGGACTGTACCGATCAAGGACTCGTATTCGGTGCCGAGTTTCGCCCGCAGACGACGCACGTGGACGTCGACCGTCCTGGTGCCGCCGAAGAAGTCGTAGCCCCACACTTCCTGCAGCAGCTGCGCCCGGGTGAATACCCGTCCGGCGTGCTGCGCGAGGTACTTGAGCAGCTCGAATTCCTTGTAAGTCAAATCAAGGGGCCGTCCACGCAGTCGTGCCGTGTACGTCCCCTCGTCGATAACCAGTTCGCCCAGCGTGATCTTTCCCGACGCTTCCGGACTGGCCACACCGCCGCTGCGGGCGACCAACAACCGCAATCGGGCGTCCACCTCAGCCGGACCGGTACCGGGAAGCAGGATGTCGTCCAACCCCCAGTCGGCGTTGACGGCAACGAGTCCGCCTTCGGTGAGGACGGCGACCACAGGTACTGCGGATCCTGTGCTTCCGAGCAATCGACACAACCCGCGTGCGGCAGCCAGATCGGTGCGCGCATCCACCAATGCCACGTCCGCGGAACTTGCCTCGAGTAGCGAGGAAACCTCTGTGGGGGCAGGCCGAACCGAGTGCGCCAGCAACGCCAACGCCGGTAGTACAGCTTCCGGGTTGGGGTCGGAGGTGAGGAGGAGCAGTTCCACACGGCCTCCTATCTAGTAGCCCGCGCAACCCGTGAGGGCAACGCTCGAGTAGTTCGACGCTTTTGGTCGGTCCCTACATTAGCGTGCCTGGTACCGGGGCCGTCGCATCGAACCCCGACCGGAGTCCGTCACAATGGTGCGGTGCGCAAACTGATCATCGGCATCGTCTTTCTCCTCGGCCTCGGACTGGTGGCCGATTTCGGCGCGGCCGCGTACGCCGAGTACCGGGTTTCCCGCGAGCTCCGAACCGGCGCATCACTCGAGTCCGATCCGGAGGTCACCTTCAACGGGTTCCCCTTCCTCACCCAGGCACTCGGCGGGAAATACAAGGACGTCTACGTCAGAGCTACCGGCGTCCAGAGCGACGTGGTGGGCGAAGTGACCGTCGAGGCCGATCTGCGCGGGGTCACCGTTCCCTTCTCCGACATCGTGAACGGCAATGTCACCCAACTCCCCGTCGACAAACTCGACGGCCGGATGGGAATCAACGCCACCGACCTCGGAAAGCTGCTCAATATCCCTGACCTGCAGGTATCTTCGCCGCCGGCCAACAAGTCGGATGGCACCGGGGGCAGCGGCGGAACCGGAGCGAGCACCGCGGGCGCCGTCGTGCTGACGGGAACGGTTGCCGTCGGCCCGGTCGAGACTGCAGTGAGTGTGCAGGCCAACCTGGTTCTGGAAGGTGGGCAGGTCAAGATCGTCGCCAGCAATCTGTACTTCGGTCCGGAGGGCAAAGCCGATTTCTCGATCCCCGCAGCACTCGAACCCGTCGTCCTCGGCTTGTTCAGCTACACGATCGATCCGCAGGCACTTCCCTACGGAATTCAGCCGAGCCTGGTCTACGCGGAAGGCGGAAGAATCGTGATCGAAGGCAGCGCCGAAAACACGACGATCGATCTCGCAGAGCTGCAGAACCGATGACCGGGATCACAATTCTGCTGGTCGCGCTGGTCGCCGTCGTCGCGGTCGGGCTCTTTCTCAAGTCGCGCAACGGAAAGGTCCGAGTCACCACGCCGGCCGCGACCGGCGCGGCGGACAGTCGCCTCGAACTGCTCCGCACTGCTGGAGTCTCTTCGCCGAACGGCGGACCCGTCGTACTGCATTTCTCTGCCGACTGGTGCGGACCGTGCGCGGCAGTACGCCGCGTCGTCGGTCAGGTCGTGATCTCGATGGCCGACGCTCCCCGTCCGCCGGTGGAGATCGAGCTCGACATCGACAAGGAACCGGCTCTGGCACGCGAGATGAGTGTCCTCTCGCTGCCCACCACCTTCATCCTCGACGGTGGCCTGGAGGAACAGTTCCGGGTGTCCGGAGTGCCATCCGCAGCCGATCTGAAAGCTGCACTCGTACCACTATCCGGACCCCACGAGCCAAAATCCGAGAATTCGGGGTAAACTCGCCGACGTGCAAACCCGCCACGAGCTGATGCTCACCCGACGCCGCGCAGTAGACCTGTGCCGCCTCGGGGGCTGTTGCTGTACCTGTTGCTGATCACCACATCCGTCAGATCTCTCTGACCTTCGAGCTTTCGCTCACGTGATCAATCCACCGAGTGGGACTTTGACGTCCCGTTTTCTCGGCCCAGGCACAGCATCATGCAATCCAGCGCAGGAGCACTCCCGATGTCCACAACCACACCCCAGCTCGAGCAGGTCGACGTCCGCGGACCTCGATTCGCCGCGTGGGTCACCACCGGCGTTCTCGTACTCACGCTCATCCTCTCGACCTTCTCACTGCCCGCCGCCACCGTCGTTCTCGCACTGCAGGCCATAGTCTTCGCGGTCGGAGCGGTACTCGGCCCCAAGCGCAGCCCGTACGGCCAGATCTTCGGCAAGCTCGTCGCCCCGCGACTCTCGCCGGTCAGCGAACGCGAACCCGTGGCGCCGCTGCGCTTCGCGCAGTTCGTCGGCTTCGTCTTCGCACTCGCCGGCACGGTCGGTTTCCTGGCCGGGTCGACGATCGTCGGCACCGTTGCCACCGGCTTCGCCTTGTTCGCGGCCCTGCTCAACGCCGCGTTCGGCATCTGCCTCGGCTGCCAGATCTATCCACTCGTCGCAAGGCTGCGAAATACCGGCCGCGCTACCACCGCGTGAAAACGCTTGCCCCACAACCCTGCTGAACCCCTGCTAGATAACGACCGATGCAAGACCATATCGAAAGGAACACCATGGCTCGCTCCGACGTCCTAGTCTCCGCTGACTGGGCTGAGCAGAACCTCAACACCCCCAAGACCGTTTTTGTCGAGGTGGACGAGGACACCAGCGCATACGACGGCGGCCACATCGAGGGTGCAGTCAAGCTCGACTGGCGCAAGGACCTCCAGGACGGCGTCCGACGCGACTTCCTGAACCAGGAGCAGTTCTCGGATCTGCTCTCCGCCAAAGGCATTGCGAACGACGACACCGTCGTTCTCTACGGTGGCAACAACAACTGGTTCGCCGCTTACGCTTACTGGTACTTCAAGCTGTACGGCCACCAGGACATCAAGCTGATCGACGGCGGCCGCAAGAAGTGGGAACTCGACGGACGCCCGCTCTCCAAGGACGCAGTCAACCGCGAAGCCACGCAGTACAAGGCCGAGACCCCCGACTTCTCGATCCGCGCATTCCGCGACGAGGTCATCGACGCCATCGGCAGCAAGAACCTCGTCGACGTTCGTAGCCCTGACGAGTTCTCCGGCAAGATCCTCGCTCCCGCCCACCTTCCGCAGGAGCAGGCGCAGCAGCGTGGCCACGTCCCCGGAGCCATCAACATCCCGTGGAGCACCACCGCCAACGAGGACGGCACCTTCAAGTCGGACGACGACCTCGCCAAGCTGTACGCGGAAAAGGGCTTCGACGACACCAAGGAAACGATCGCCTACTGCCGCATCGGCGAGCGTTCGAGCCACACCTGGTTCGTCCTGCAGGAGATCCTCGGCAAGAACAACGTCAAGAACTACGACGGCAGCTGGGTCGAATACGGCTCACTCGTCGGCGCACCGATCGAATTGGGAGCCTGATCATGTGTGGAGCACCTACCCAGGGCCAGACCCTGCCTGCCGGCGTCGACGTCGAGAAGGAAACGGTCATCACCGGCCGCGTTCTCGCAGCTGACGGCCAGCCCATCGGCGGCGCATTCGTGCGTCTGCTCGACGGCTCCGGAGAGTTCACGGCCGAGGTCGTGGCATCAGGAACCGGCGATTTCCGCTTCTTCGCCGCTCCGGGCGAGTGGACCGTGCGTGCACTGTCCAGCTCGGGCAACGGCACCTCCACCGTCGCTCCCGAGGGCTCGGGCGTGCACAACGTGGACGTGACCGTCAGCAAGTAATTCCTGCTTTGTCAGGCGGCCCCGCACCCCTCCGGTGCGGGGCCTTCTGCATTCCGGCTCCCGATTTTTCCGGTCGGTCGCCGCGGTCTAAGATGTACCCGTGGTCATTTTCTTCGAGGTACTCCTCGCACTCGCATCCGTCATGATCGCTTGGTTCTCCGTGTACGTCGTGTACCGCTTGGTCACCGACGAGTCGTGAGTCAGGCTCCGGATTCAGGGTCCGACGCGACCGCTGACGATTCCGCCGCTGCAGGTGCCGTGAGGCGCGGCAGCGGGGACGAAGCTGTCGCCATCGCCGTCGAGCGCTCCAAGTCGACGGCGTCGCTCAACATTCCGACCCTGCCGGACCTTCCGTTGCCGGAGGACACCGCAAACCTGCGCCTCGGCCCGGATATCAATCCCGAACTCCTCGCGCTTCTCCCCCTCGTCGGTGTCTGGCGCGGCGAAGGTGAAGGACACGACGAGAACGGCGACTACGCCTTCGGTCAGCAGATCGTCATCTCGCACGACGGCGGCCCGTACCTCAATTGGGAGTCCCGGTCCTGGCGCCTCGACGCCGAGGGCAAGTACGTGAGCCCCGATCTGCGCGAGAGCGGTTACTGGCGCATGGGCGGCGACGGCATCCCGGGCAGCGTCAACCAGGAAGTGGTCGAACTCCTGCTCAGCCACAGCTCCGGTGTCGTCGAAATGTACTACGGGCGCGCACTCACCCAGGCGTCGTGGGAACTTGCCACCGACGTGGTGATCCGCAGCCAGTCCGGTGCACTGTACGGCGGCGCGAAGCGTCTGTACGGCATCGTCGAAGGCGGCGACCTCGCGTACGTCGAAGAGCGGATCATGTCTGACGGTGGCCTGGAACCGCGTCTCTCGGCCCGCCTGACGCGCTACATCGGCTAGCTCTGCTGTGCGCCTTTATTAACCCCCGGCGGTTAATAAAGGCGCACAGCAGATTCATCCACAGGCACCGACAAATTCCACAGGCGGGCTTCGGAGCGGCATCTTCGACCGATTCTTGTCGGTCCGCGATCTGACGGTATTCGCATGAGCTGCGACTACATCGATCCTGATCTCCGAAGACTCTTCGACTTCCAGCACGGACTCGCGACCAACAAACAACTACGCCCTTTCGGCTATTCACCGCGCCGCATCCAACATCTGGTCGAATCGGGTCAATGGACTTCCGTCCTCCACGGCGTTCAATCCAGCACCAACGGGCCGCTCAACCGAGCAATGATTCTCGAGGCCGCACTGCTGTTCGGCGGCGGAGAGACTTACCTGAGCCACCGGACTGCAGCTGAAGAGTGGGGACTCACGCACATCGAGTCCGAACTGCCGATCCACATCACGGTCCGATACGGCAGATCCTCCCGCTGTCAGAGTCCGACGGTCAGACCCGAACGCTCCCCGGCGCGCCCCGTTCCGTTGGGGTGGTCCACTGCCCATCCCGGAGTGATCGTTCATCGTTCACGCGCTCAGGCCCACATCGGCGTTGCCACTCAGCCTGCTCGTACTTCGCTGGCCGACACCGCAATTGACCTGGCGGTTGCAGAGCCGTCGGCTCGCGACGCCGCTCGTTCTCTGATTCGCTCCGCCACGGCGTGCAAAGTGTCACGGATGGAATTGCGCACCCGAATGGAATGCCGCCGGCCGAGGCGATATGTCAAAGCGCTGTCCTCGACATTGGACCTGTTGGATCGCGGTGTCCAGTCGGTACTCGAACATCGCTACGCAATCGAGGTCGAGCGCGCACACGGTTTGCCGGAAGCACGACGGCAATCGCCGGTCCTCGTCGATGGGAGAACTCTCTACGAGGACGTTGACTACCGCAATTGCGGTGTCGCACTGATCGTTCGACTCGACGGATTTGCCTTCCACTCTTCTCGGGCGACTGCGCTGCGGGATCGTCGGCGAGGAAACGCATCCGAACTGTCAGGCAACGCCACACTGGTCTTCGGTTGGGAGGAGGTGGAGGGGGCCTCGTGCCGAACTGCAGCCGAGGTCAGAGCGATCCTCGAGCGCGGTGGATGGTGGGGGCCTAATCCTTGTCCACGCTGTGCGCCTTTATTAACCGCCGGGGGTTGATAAAGGCGCACGGCACGAAGCGACCCCCGAGCCACACCCACGCTTTCGCGCGGATCCCGGTCGGACTGATCGGGGGCTCGGGGGTCGGGTGGCTGCCTGGGATTCGCCGGCCGCTCACGCGGTAAGTGAATTCCATCAGCGATTGCGGCTAGCTGGCAGCCACCTCACGCGTCCGTCTGTACTTCAATTTCAGACCACCTCCTTCCTTGTGTACAGGAGAAAGTACGCCCACTTCACGATGACGGCAACGTATTTTCCACAGAAACTTTTCCGACGCATATCACCTGGTCAGCTCCAGTACCGGCCGGAAGTTGATGGGTAACGACAACAACCGTTCGTGAAGAATCGACCAGCATTCCGTCGCGATCGAGCAACTCGCGCAGCAACTGAGCGCCGGCCTCCGCGTCCATGTGCTCGGTCGGCTCGTCGAGCAGCAGTACCTCCGCGGGCGAGACGATCGCGCGTGCCAACAGCAACCGACGACGCTCACCGCCCGAAACCGCTCGCATACCGCCGACCAGGTAGGTGTCGAGCCCGTCCGGCAGTTCCGCCAGCCACTCGCCGAGACCAACTGCGGCAAGTGCCTTCTCCGCGTCCTCGGCGGTGAGGTCACCCCGCGCGACGCGCAGGTTCTCGAGTACCGACGTCTCGAAGAGGTGTGCGTCTTCGGCGAAGTACCCGACGTGCCGACGCAGCTCGGCCGGATCGATATCCGAAACGTCCACCGAGTCAACACGAACTGTTCCCGCGACGGGCGGCAGCAGTCCCGCCATCGTCATCAGCGCAGTGGTCTTTCCCGATCCACTCTCGCCGACGACGGCAACACGAGCACCGCGAGGAAGATCCACCGACAGCGGTTCGGTCACCTTTCCCCCGGGCCAACCCGCCCGCAACGCGTGCACACTCAGGACCCCGTCCTCCGGCCACGCACGATTTCCTTCAACGTGTTCGGCGTCGGCTCGATCGAGTACCGCCATGATGCGTGCCGACGCCAGCCGCGCCTTGGTCAATGCCACCGCCGCGCTGGGCAGTATCGCGGTTCCCTCGAAAGCCGACAGCGGAAGCAGTACAAGGATTCCCATGGACATCGGTGACATGTCGGTGGTTCCGTACAGCGAGATTCCGATCAGCAGGGCACCGAGGACGCTCACTCCGATTGCCAGGGGCGTGGCAGCGGCGGCAAAGGCACTCGGGACCGCCGCGCGATCGGTTGCGTCGACCACATCGTTCTCGGCAGAGACCGCCTCGCTCACCGCCTGATCCAAGCGACCCGATACCCGGAGCTCGGCGGAATGGTCGAGGGCGGTCACCGCGGACTCACTGAATCGCGCTGCGGCAGCAGAACTGTCGGCCTCGGCGAGACGAGCAGCACGAGCCGACAGCCAGGGTGCCGCGATCCCGGACACCGCCAGCGCAACAGCCAGGATGAGCGCGGCCGGAACCGAGATGAACAACAGGATTCCCACCGCAGCAAACGCGAGGACAATCGAAACCGCAATCGGGATCAGTGCTTTGACGACGACGTCGCCCAGTGCATCCACGTCGGCGCCCGTACGTGAGAGCAGGTCACCGCGTCGTAGTCCGGCTGCTGCCGCGGGATCTCCTGCGGCCAACTGCTGGTAGATCCTCGATCGCGCCGCGGTGGTTCCGCGCAACGCGACGTCGTGCGTCGTCAATCGTTCGAGATAGCGGAAGACACCACGTGAGATTCCCAATGCGCGTACGGCAACTACCGCAACACTGAGATCGAGAACGGGAGGCATCTCCCAAGCCCGCGTGATCAACCATGCGGACAGCGCCGCCAAGGCGAGTGCGCTACCGAGTGTTGCCACACCCGCCGCTACCGCCGTCAGTACGCGTCGTGGCCGAAGTTCCAGTAGCCGCAGAGCACGCAGAAGCGGATCGTGAGCGTCACTTCTCATGAGCGCGCACCTCGACGATCCGGTCAGCTGCGGCAAGCACACTCGGACGGTGGCCGATCACGACAACGGTGTCGCCACGCTCCGCCCGTGCTCTCAGAGAAGCCAACACTGTCCCTTCCGAATCCGAGTCGAGGTGAGCGGTGGGTTCGTCCAGGACAAGAACTGCGCGGTCCGAGGCAAGCACGCGTGTCAGTGCCAGCCGTTGCCGCTGCCCCAAAGACAGACCTGTACCGCCGACGCCGATCACGGTCTCGACGCCCGCAGGCAGCTCGGCCAGTACCGCGTCGAATCCCGTCGCAGCAGCGGCGTGGGTCAGTGCTTGCGCATCGACGACCCCGGTGAGATCGAGATTTTCACGAACGGTGCCGGGTAGGAGGACCGGATGCTGGGGAAGCCAGGCCAACTGACTCCACCACGCGTGCTCGTCCAGGTCTCGGACATCGACGCCGGCGACCGTCACACGCCCACTGCTCGGTTCGATCAACCCGAGCAGCGCGTGCACTGCCGTCGACTTGCCGCAGCCGTTGGGACCGGTGAGCACGGTGATCGCCCCTGGCGATGCCATGGCGGAAAGTCGAGACGGTGCGACTCCCCCACGAGAGGCCACACCGAGTCCGTCGAAGACGATGTCGGCGCCTCGAGCGACCACCGTCGTGCTACCACCCTCCGGCGCGGCAGAATCCGCCTCGATAACCTCGAATGCCTTGTCGGCTGCCGCCATTCCGTCCTCGGCGGCGTGGAACTGGGTTCCCACCATCCGAAGTGGCAGGTACACCTCGGGGGCGAGGATCAACGCGACTATCCCCGGCTCGAGTGACATGTCGCCGTACACCAGTCGCAAGCCGATACTCACGGCCACCAACGCGACGCAGAGCGTTGCGAGCAGTTCCAGCACCATCGAGGACAGGAACGCGACGCGGAGAGCTGACATCGTCGTTCGCCGATGAGCGTCACCGAGTTCACGGACGCGCTCGGCAGGACCTTGCTGACGACCGAGCGCCCGCAGCGTCGGCAAACCGGCAAGAAGATCGAGCAGTTGCGAAGACAACGTGGTCATCGCTGCCAGCGTCTTCTCCGACTTACCCTTTGTCAGCAAGCCGATCAGAATCATGAAGATGGGGATCAGCGGCAGCGTCACGAAGATGATGACCGCAGACGTCATGTCCTGCACCGCAATGACTATCAGGGTGATGGGTGTCAGCGTCACCGACAAGACCAGGGCCGGAAGGTATCCCGTCAGGTACGGACCAAGGCCGTCGACACCTCGGGTGACCACGGTCGCGATCTCGTCACGCCGCGGATCCAGATCGCGAGGACTCATCGCCGTCGCCGACGTCAGCACGCCGTTCTTGATCTCGGCAACGACGCGAGTCGACGCCCGGTGCGCATACCTGGTCTGCAACCAGGTCCCCAGAACTCGGACCGCCACAGCTGCGGCGAGAACAACCAATTCGGTTGTCCACGAGGAAACATCCACAGTTCGAGTGGTGATCACTCCGGCCAGCACCCGGCCGATCATGAGCGCCGCGACGATGACCATCACGACGTTCACCATCGACAGAGCGACCGTGAGGATCAGATAGCCGCGCGCAGAAGCGGAATGTCGCCACAGCCGCGGGTCGATCGGCCCCCGGCGACGCTCCCGAGTGGTGGGAGCGTCGCCTACTTCGATAGTCACGTGAATTCGACCGTCAGTTCTTTCGTGATTCGAATGTTTCGTGATTCAAGGTTGGTGACTACCACGTCTTCTCCTTGAATCGCAGACCGATCGACGCCGGAATCTGCTTGGAGGAGATGCGCTGTCGGAACACCCAGTACGTCCAACCCTGGTAGATGATCACCACCGGCGTCATGAATGCCGCGGCCCACGTCATCACCTTGAGCGTGTACGGACTCGACGACGCGTTCTCGATGGTCAGGCTGTACGCCGGATCCAGCGTCGACGGCATGACGTTCGGGAACAGCGAGGCGAACAGCAGCACGACGGTGGCGATGACGGCCACACAGGTGAGAACGAAGGCCCAGCCTTCGCGCTCGGCCCGCGTCAGGAAGACGACGCCGATCAGTGCCGCAGCAGCGGCAGCTACCAGAATCCACGTCCATCCCTTGCCGTAGGCGAGTTGCGTCCACAGAACGAATCCGCCGGCAACAGGAATAGCTGGAATTGCCAGTCGTGCAGCAATTTTCACGGCATCTTCACGAACCTCGTCGGCACTCTTGAGTGCCAGGAACACTGCACCGTGGAGAGCGAACACCAGCGCGGTGGTCAGACCGCCGAGCAGCGCGTACGGATTGAGCAGATCGAAGAATCCCGACTCGACCTGCTTGTCTGCGTTGATCGCCACGCCCCGAACGATGTTCGCGAAAGCCACGCCCCAGAGAACTGCCGGGACCCAGGAGCCGAAGATGATGCCCCAGTCGCAACGCTGACGCCATTTGTCGTCGTCGATCTTGCTTCGCCATTCGATGGCACAGATACGAACGATCAAGGCCACCAGGATGATCAGCAGCGGTAGATAGAACCCGGAGAACAACGTCGCGTACCACTCCGGGAATGCCGCGAACATCGCGCCACCGGCGGTGATCAGCCACACTTCGTTGCCGTCCCACACCGGGCCGATCGTGTTGAGCGCTACCCGTCGACGCGTATCGGCCGGGAGGTCACTGCCTCTGCCGACGATCGGCATGAGCATTCCGACACCGAAGTCGAACCCTTCGAGGACGAAGTAACCGATGAACAGTACTGCGACGAGCACGAACCATACTTCTTGAAGTCCCATGATCGCCTCCTAGTACGCGAACGACAGTTGTTTGGGCTTGTCCGGATCTTCCGGCTCGTCATGATCTGTATCGCCCGGCGGATGCATGTCGTGCTCCAACGGGCCTTCCTTCGCGTACCGCACGATCAGCTTGAACCAGACGACTCCCAGCGCTCCGTACAGCAGGGTGAAGGTGATCAGCGAAGCCCAGACGGTAGCCGACGCGTGGTCCGAAACACCTTGGTCGACAGTAAGTCTGATCATGTCGACGCCGGTCGGGTTGGGATGCACCACCCAGGGCTGACGGCCCATCTCGGTGAAGATCCAACCGGCGCTGTTCGCCATGAACGGAGTGGGGATCGCGACCAGGCTGAGTATTCCGAACCACTTCTGGTCCGGGACCCGCCCCTTACGAGTGACCCACAGTCCCGCGAGAGCCAGTGCTGCCGAACCGGCGGCGAGGCCGATCATGGCGCGGAAAGACCAGTACGTGACAAAGAGATTCGGTCGGTAGTTACCCGGTCCGAAGTCCTGCTCCGCCTGCTCCTGCAGTTGGTTCACGCCTTGCAGTTCGACGCCGGTGAACTTGCCCTCGGCCAACCATGGAAGAACGAACGGCACCTTCAGAACGTGCGTCACGCTGTCACAGTTGTTGTGAGTGCCGATAGTGAGGATCGAGAAGTCCGGATCCATCTCGGTGTCGCACAGCGATTCCGCCGACGCCATCTTCATGGGTTGCTGCTGGAACATGAGCTTGCCTTGGACGTCACCGGTATAGATGATGCCGATTCCGGCCACGATCATGACGAGCAACGCGAATCGTGTTGCCGGGCGGTACATCGTCCGTGCGTCGGCTTCGAGGCGCTCGGCTTCGGCGGCCTCAGCCTGCTTGGCGCGGCGCATGTTCCGCACCATCCACCAACCACTGATGCCGGCGACGAACGTCGCCGCTGTCAGGAAGGCGCCGGCAACCGCGTGCGGGAAGGCAGCGAGAGCGGTGTTGTTGGTCAGCAGCTCCCAGATACTGGTGAGCTCGGCACGACCCGTTTCAGGGTTGTACGTCGCACCGACCGGATGCTGCATGAACGAGTTGGCCGCGATGATGAAGAATGCCGACGCGTTGACGCCGATCGCCACGAGCCAAATGCACGCCAGGTGTACAAGTTTGGGCAGCCTGCCCCAACCGAAGATCCAGAGTCCGATGAAGACGGACTCCATGAAGAAGGCGACAAGGCCTTCCAATGCGAGCGGAGCTCCGAAGACGTCACCGACGAATCGCGAGTACTCGCTCCAGTTCATGCCGAACTGGAACTCCTGCACGATGCCGGTGGCTACACCGAGTGCGAAGTTGATGAGGAAAAGCTTGCCGAAGAACTTGGTGAGCCGATACCAGTGGTCCTTTTTGGTGACCACCCACATCGTCTGCATGATCGCGATCATCGGCGCAAGTCCGATGGTCAGCGGAACAAGGATGAAGTGGTAGACGGTAGTGATACCGAACTGCCACCTGGAGACGTCCAAAGTATCCATTGGCTACTCCGAGAGTAGGGCCCTGGGACAGGCTTCGGGGTTCGAGACGCGGGCAGTCGCTCGGCCCCTGCGGACACGGTACTGCTGTCCGGTTTGGACCGCAGGACTTTGCTACTACCAAATGTAGTAGAGACCTGTCGCGATTCCTATTCGCCTATCGCCCTGCTGAATCCGAATCAATTGCACGTTCA
This sequence comes from Rhodococcus sp. IEGM 1302, assembly GCF_030056935.1. NCBI lineage: Bacteria > Bacillati > Actinomycetota > Actinomycetes > Mycobacteriales > Nocardiaceae > Rhodococcus > Rhodococcus sp. IEGM 1302. The sequence goes on from NZ_JASHKY010000014.1 coordinate 41,505, forward strand.
ACCAATTCCGCGAATTCCCCGGAGACCTTCGGCTCTGGCAATGTGAGCCCGTCGAGTGTATGGACGCGTGCGGCCAGCGTGACGCTCGAAACCATCCACACTCCGTCGGCCGCAATCAAATCCGCAGGTCGGAGGGTTTCGTATCGGCAATCGAAGCGAGCACTGCCGGCAACGTCGAACAGGGCGCGCTGCGTAGTGCCCATCAAAATGCCCTGTGCGGGAGGCGGTGTGATCAAAGTCCTGTCCCGAACGATCACCACCGTCGAGCGTGGCCCCTCCAACACATTGCCCTCGGAACTGACGAAGATCACATCGTCAGCACCCAAATTCGCCGCATATCGAAGCGCTGCCATGTTGGTTGCGTACGACAACGTCTTCGCGCCCAGTAGCTGCCAGGGTGCCCGGGCAGAGAGATCGACAGAGAAACCTCGCTCGAGAGTCATCACCGACAACCCCGATTCGCGGACCTGTCTGACCCGATCGGCCACCGGACCGACCATCACGAAGGCTGTCGGCTTGTCACCGCTCTCACGGCCGCGGGTCAGAACAAGACGAAGAGCGCCTTCCTTCTCGGTCCCCCACTCCTCGGCAGCCATCTCGATCGCCAGACGCCAATCATCGAGAACGGGAGCGGGCAGACCGAGTGCCCGCGCGCTCAGAACCAGTCGACTCAGGTGTCCCTCGACCACCCGGGCGCGGCCGTCGCGTACCAACAGCGTCTCGAAGACTCCGTCGCCGCGCACCACCGCCAGGTCGTCGGCGTGCAGAAACGGTGCGTCAGCATCGAGCACCTCATGGTCGAGAGTCACCAATACGCGATCAGGCATGCCATCAACCCTAACGATCCGCCAAGCCGCCGGGGCCGCCCTGTAACCGCGATCCCGCCCACACTCCTAGACTGGTCTCGTGGTCGACAACGCTCTTGTGCCCAACAGCCCACTTCTGACTTCCCCCGGCGCGGTCACCGCACCGGACGGTTCGGCCGACATCGGTGTCGCGTGGCACTACGGCGATCCTCTCGGCGAACAGCGAACCGCGCAGCGCGCAGCAGTGGTGGTCGACCGCAGTCACAGATTCGTGATCGCCATTCCCGGCGACGAACGCCTCACGTGGCTGCACACGATTTCGAGCCAGCACATCGCCGCGCTCCCCGACGGCAAGAGTGCCGAGAACTTGAGCCTGGACGTCAACGGACGCGTCGAGCACCACTTCGTGCAGACGGACCTGGCAGGTGTCACCTGGATCGACACCGAGGCGAACCGCGGACCCGACCTTCTCTCCTTCTTGAAGAAGATGGTGTTCTGGTCCAAGGCCGAACCTCGTGACGGCAACGAACTCGCGGTCCTGAGCCTGATCGGACCCGAAGCGTCAACTGTCCTCGCCGCACTCGAGGTTCAGACACCCACCGAGGCCTACGACGCTCACGCCTTGGCCGACGGCGGATTTGTCCGCCGCATGCCGTGGCCTACCGAGAACTCTTTCGATCTTCTCGTCCCACGTGAGCAACTGGCAGCGTGGTGGACCAGGCTGACCGATGCCGGCGCCAAGCCCGCCGGCAGTTGGGCCTTCGAGGCACTGCGCGTCGAAGCGACGAGGCCTCGCCTCGGACTGGACACCGACGAACGGACCATCCCGCACGAGGTCCACTGGATCGGTGGGCCGGCCGAGCACGGCGCCGTCCACCTCGACAAGGGGTGCTACCGCGGTCAGGAAACCGTTGCCCGGGTTCACAATCTCGGCAAGCCCCCGCGCCATCTCGTCATGTTGCACCTCGACGGCAGCGCCGAAGCCGTCCCGGAACCGGGTGACCCGATCACGGCGGGCGGACGGGCCGTCGGACGCGTCGGGACCGTCGTCAATCATCACGAGCTCGGCCCCATCGCACTCGCTCTGATCAAGCGGAACATCCCGGTCGACACCGAACTGATGGCCGGCCCCAGCGCTGCGTCCATCGATCCGGATTCGATCGTCGCGGACGACGCACCCCAGGCCGGACGTGAGGCTGTCAACCGATTGCGCGGAAAGTGACGGGCACGGTCGACGCGGTCTGCGTCGTCCACACCGAACGTGACAGTGGCGTCAGGCGAGTCCCCCGTACCGCGATCGACAAGCGTCCCGTCGACGGCCGCGTCGCGGTCGGCCGACTCGGTCTGGGTGGCGACTACGTCTGCGACACCGAGTTCCACGGCGGCGCCTTCCAAGCTGTCTACGCGTATCAGCGCGACGAAGCCCAGCGTTGGTCGGACGAATTGGGCCGACCTCTCGGCCCCGGATGGTTCGGCGAGAATCTTCACATCAGCGGGATGCTCGTCACGGACGCCGTGATCGGCGAGCGTTGGCACATCACCGGAGCCGAGGCGTCGGACGTTCTCGAACTCGAAGTGACCGCTCCCCGGGTCCCGTGTGGCACCTTCGGCATCTGGGCCGCGGAGAAGGGCTGGGTCAAAAGATTCACCGAGCGGACCGACGTCGGCGCCTACCTTCGCGTCAACCGGACCGGCACGATCGCCGCGGGCGATTCGGTCACCCGAGTCCACGTACCGGATCACGGAGTGACTGTTCGTGAGGTCTTCGCCGGAACGGACCCTGAGCGGCTTCGACGGCTGCTCGCAGAACACACCGATCTTGCACCGAACGTCACCGCGCGCGTCCATAGGTTCATCGAACAAGCAGAAGCGCAGGTGCACTCGTGAGTATCGAATTGGTGGAAGTGGTCCGCTCCGGATTCCGCGAATGCGTGCATCGCGGATCGGCCGTCATTCTCGGCGCCGACGGCGAGGTCGTTGTCGGACTCGGGGAAATTCACACACCCATCTACCCGCGCTCGGCGAACAAACCGCTGCAAGCCGTCGCTGCGCTTCGTAACGGCTTTGCACCCACCAGTCCGGAGGAGCTGGCCGTCGCGTCGTCCTCACATGCGGGCGAGGCCGATCACATCGAACTGGTCGCAGCGCTTCTCGCTCGCTACCAACTCGGTGTCGACCAGTTGCAGTGCCCCTCCGATCTGCCGGGCAACGAACTGGCCCGAGCCGAACTGATCGCAGCGGGCGAGCTTCCCAGCCCGATCTACATGACCTGCTCGGGCAAGCACTCCGCGATGCTCGCGACGTGCGTCGTGAACGACTGGCCGCTCGAGACGTACATGGAGCCGACACATCCCCTGCAGCTCGCGATCCAGGAGACGATCTTCGATCTCAGCGGCGAGGAAGAGCAGGAACTCGGCATCGACGGTTGCGGCCTCCCGATCGTGCCGCTCTCGCTCACGAACCTGGCTCGGGCATTCGGACGCCTGCCCTCGGCTGAGCCCGACTCACCCGAACGAGCTGTGGCCGACGCGGTCCGCGAGAACCCCTTCCTCGTCTCGGGCACCGGCCGCAACGATCAGCGCCTGATGTCCGCCGTGCCGGGTCTGTTCTCCAAGACCGGATACGACGGCATCTACGCCGGAGCGCTTCCCGACGGTTCCGCTTTCGCCCTCAAGATCGACGACGGTCACGAGCGGGCGCTCCTGCCCTTGGCGGCAGCTCTGCTCAAGCGTATGAACACCGAGTGGACCGAGGAGTTGGCGGCTCTCGCATCCGCTCCGGTCTTCGGCGGCGACGCCCGAGTGGGGACGATTCGCGCTATTCCCGGAAACTTCTGAGCAGTTCTCACAAAGTTCTGACGAGTTCTTTCAGCATCCTGGCAGCTCGCGGCCATAGTGAGAGCAATCAGACACGGCGGTGAGGCCTTCGTGGAAGCGGAAGCGACTTTTCCACGCTAGAGTGTGTGTCAGGAAACTTACACACTCAAACGGGGCCGCCAAATTCCCCAGGCCGCCCCGCGAAAGCGCGAGGGGGTCAGCCATGGGCCGCGGCCGGGCTAAGGCAAAGCAGACCAAGGTTGCACGCGAATTGAAATACAGCGTACCGACCACGGATTTCGACAGCCTGCAAAGAGAGCTCGCAGGTGGATCGACCAACTCGCATCGGAGCAGTGTCCGATCGGACCAGACTTCCGATAGGGAAGGGCATGCGCGAGAGGACGACTACGACGACTGGCGGCGTTGACCGCGCACTGCCACCGCGCAGACTGTGAAATGAGGAAGAGCTGATCGCTCTTCCTCATTTTTGCGTTCCATTTTCCGCCTCGCGCCTGCTTGTACGGACACACAAAACTGCCCCACCGGATTTCTCCGATGGGGCAGTTGACGTTGCGGTCTAGAAGCGCGGGTGGTCTCCGGCCAGGAACGCACGCTCTGCAGCGGCGTCCGACGCCTTCTTGACGCTACCGAGCGTCCAGCAGTCGATGTGGCGTGCGGTGAGGACGGCAAGTGCGCGGTCGACGTCCTCGGGTGCGACGACGGCGACCATGCCGACGCCCATGTTGAACGTCTGCTCCATCTCGGCGCGCTCGACGCGTCCGCGCTGCGCGATCATGGCGAAGACCGGAGCGGGGCTCCAGGTTCCGCGATCGAGTTCGGCGACCAAGCCCTTGGGCATGACGCGCGCGAGGTTGTTGGCAAGGCCGCCACCGGTGACGTGGCAGAACGTGCGCACGTCGGTCTCGGCAGCGAGTGCCAGGCAGTCCTTGGCGTAGATCTTGGTGGGCTCGAGCAGTTCCTCACCGAGCGTGCGGCCGAACTCGTCGACGTGTGCGCTCAGGTTCATGCGGTCGATCTCGAGCAGGACCTTGCGGGCCAGTGAGTAACCGTTGGAGTGCAGTCCCGAAGAACCCATCGCGATGACGACGTCGCCGGGGCGAACGCGATCCGGTCCGAGCAGCTTCTCGGCCTCCACGACACCGACGCCGGTGGCGGAGAGGTCGTAGTCACCGTCAGCCATGATGCCGGGGTGCTCGGCGGTCTCGCCACCGAGGAGAGCGCAACCGGCCTGGATGCAGCCCTCGGCGATGCCGCTGACCAATTCCGCGACGCGCTCGGGGATGACCCGGCCGACAGCGATGTAGTCCTGAAGGAACAGCGGCTCGGCGCCACAGACGACGAGGTCGTCGACAACCATGGCGACGAGGTCGAGTCCGACCGTGTCGTGCTTGTCCATCGCCTGCGCGACAGCGAGCTTGGTTCCGACGCCGTCGGTCGATGCGGCGAGCAACGGCTCCTTGTAGTCACCCTTGAGGGAGAACAAGCCGGCGAAACCACCGAGGCCACCCATGACCTCGGGGCGGCTGGCCTTCTTGGCCAGAGGGGCGAAGAGTTCCACCGCCCGGTCGCCTGCGGCGATATCGACTCCTGCTGCCGCGTAGGAGGCGCCTGCGGTGCGGTGACTGTCCTCGGTCATCGGGTTACTACTCCAGCCTTGTATTTCTCGCGAGCACGTATTGCTCGTGCACAGGTAAGTGGTCTTGCAATGTGAAGTGTTTGCAATCCTCGTGACGCGAGATGGATCGTTCGACTCGAGACCCAGAGCGCGCACACAAATACCGACGATTACGCCCATACGCTACCGGACCGGCCCCCTCGGTGAGACCTCGCGTACCCCGAGACGTCAGTTCTGCAGCCGCGCACCGATCGAGGCGTGCAGTGCGCGCAGACTGTTCTGCCCGAGTGCGACGGTCTCGGATTCGATGTGTTTGAGGAGGTGTCCGTCGTGGACGACCTTCTCGCTCGACTGGATCAGTACCGTCCCGGCTCCGGTGAAATCGAACTGGCGTTCTTCGCCGGTGTTCGCGCCGAACATGCTTCCGCGAACCGCGCCCAGGAAGCTCTGCATCCAGTCGGCATCGAAGTGGTGGGACGGCGACGGGCAGTCGGCCCAACCCACCAACGCCTGCGGGTCGATGCGCAGCGGCGGCTCCGCGAACATGACCGGGCCATTGGACGACGCCAGGAACTTGCCTGTCCCCAGTAGCGTCAAAAAGCCTGGGACGATGGATTGTTTGAGGTCCAGGCTGGTCTCGAAGGCGAGGAGATTGGCCGCGCGAATCGTGAGGTTGCCGTCGTCGAGGTCGTAGGAATTGATGTTGAATCCGCGGTCCCCGAGGATCAACTTGCCTTGCCCCTGAGCGAGCACCCAGTCGTCGGCGTAGAGCGGCGAAGAGAACCTGGCCGCGACGATCGCCGTCATACTCGTGCGCCCGAGCGGCTCGAAGTTGATGTTTCCGTAGTACGCGATCATCGCGCCCTTGGACGTGAACCACGGCTGCCCGGCCATCTCGACGCAGAAGGCGTAGTCGTTGCCCGGGACGTTGTCGTTGGCGGGCAGAGTTGCCGGATTGTGAATTTCGATACCCATGCTCTGTGCCCTCTCAGAACTTCTGCTCGGACGCCTGGACCCAAACGGTGCCGGCGCCGGTCATCTTCAGCTGGATGGACTCCCCCGAGCCCTTGCCGACGGCCTCGCGCCAGCCGACGTTCGCGGAGATGTCGACGTTGATCTGACCGATGTGGCACACGTATGCCTGCGGGTCGACGACGACCTGAGGATTGTTCGGACCGACCTGCAACGGAATCGCGCCCCCGTGCGAGAGGACCGCGACGCTTCCCTGTCCGTGCAACTGCGTCGTGAACAGCCCTTGACCGGTCATGGCGCCGCGTACTGCTCCGCGCACACCGCCCTGCGACGTGAGAGCGACTATCGAACTCTGGAGGTAACCGTCGTGTGCGAGGAGTCGGTCGGCTTCGACCGTGAGCATCGACGAACCGTCGAGGTGGATGACCTCGACGTACAAGCCGGCATGCCCGTAGAAGACCTCACCGTTTCCCTCGGCCGCCATCATGCGTGCATGCTCGCCGGACATCATGCGGCCGGCCATCCCGGCGATACCGCCCATGTTCGGCATGGCGCCGGGCCCACCGCCCATGCTGTGCGGGATGAAGCGGACGTCACCGGTGTAGTAGAGCATCGACCCGGTGCGGGCGAGCACGTTCTGGCCCGGCGCGAGGGTCGACTTGACGACCTTGCTGTTCACCAATTCCAACGGCATGGTTCAGCGCTCCTCGGGCTGGATGTAGACGACTCCGGATCCGTCGAATCGCAGCGAGAACGCTTCACCGCTGCCACCGCCGATCGCAGAGCGCCAGGTGACGTCGGTGACGAAGCTCTGGTTCAGCTGGCCACGGTGAGCGACGAATGCGTCGGGATCGGCAACCAGCGGATACTGCGGGCTGACTTCGAGCGCGATGATCGGTCCGCCCTTCGACAGCACCGCCACCAGACCGGTGCCGCTGACGACCGTCGTGAACAAGCCCTGTCCGGAACCTGCGCCGCGGAGACCGGCAAATTTCACGTCGGTTCGCAGTTGGCCGACCAATGCGAGCAATTGCGAGGCTTCGACGTGCAAAGCGTCGTTGTTGAGCTCGATGATCGTGATGTCCTGGGCGTCGACCGCGAAGTAGACGGTGCCTTGACCGCTGACTTCCATCAGGGACAGTGATTCACCTGCCGCCTTCTGTTTCAGCGCGGCACGTAACCCACCGCCACCGCCCATTCCGGCGTTCTTGAAGGTGATCGCACCCTCGTACGCCACCATCGAGCCGTTGATCGCTTTGATGGTGTCCCCCACCAGGTCTGCGACCAGAACCCGGTGCCCATCCATTCTCAGTTGCGCCACGGAGGGCACTATGCCAGATGCTCACGACGTATGCCGTGTCGTGGAACAGAAAGTCGTGAACAGAAAATCTGCCGCCCACATGCTGTGGACGGCAGATTCTCGGCTGTCGAATTTCAACGATTCTGATGTTCAGGGGCGGCTGAGCGCGCTCGCATTGTCGTTGTCGCGAGTGGCCGTCGAACCTGCGGTGCTCTCGAGCATCCCCTCGAGGACGTTCTTGCCGATCGACGTTTCCTTGGGAAGCGCGATCGGGTAGGTCCCGTCGAAGCACGCGGCGCACAGACGGCTGGCCGGCTGCTCGGTGGCGGCGATCATGCCCTCGGTGGAGATGTATCCGAGGGTGTCCGCTCCGATGGAACGACGCACACCGTCGAGCATCTCCTCGAACGTCGCATCCTGTCCGCCCGCGCCGTTGGCAATCAATTCGGCCGGTGAGGCGAAGTCGATGCCGTAGAAGCAGGGCCACTTGACCGGCGGCGAGGCGATACGGACGTGAATTTCAAGGGCGCCGGCTTCGCGGAGCATCCGGATGAGCGCACGCTGGGTGTTACCGCGGACGATCGAATCGTCCACCACCACAAGGCGCTTGCCGCGGATGACTTCCTTGAGCGGGTTGAGCTTGAGCCTGATACCGAGCTGACGGATCGTCTGCGACGGCTGGATGAAGGTACGGCCCACGTAGGCGTTCTTCATCAAACCCTGGCCGTAAGGAATGCCTGAGCCCTGTGCGTACCCGACTGCTGCGGGGGTGCCGGACTCGGGAACGGGGATGACCAAGTCACCTTCGGCGGGATGCTCGCTGGCGAGCAGACGGCCGATCTCGACGCGGGTCGAGTGGACCGAACGGCCACCGATGACGCTGTCGGGACGGGCAAGGTAGACGTACTCGAAGACACATCCCTTGGGCGTCGGATTCGCGAAACGTGAGGAGCGAACGCCGTCGGCGTCGATCGCAAGCAGCTCACCGGGTTCGATGTCGCGAACGAACGACGCACCGACGATGTCGAGGGCTGCCGTCTCGCTGGCGACTACCCAACCGCGGTCGAGTCGACCGAGGCAGAGCGGGCGGATGCCGTGCGGATCGCGCGCTGCATACAGCGTGTGCTCGTCCATGAAGGTGAGGCAGAACGCGCCCTCCAACGTGGGAAGCAATTCCATTGCGGCCTGTTCGATGGTGCTGTCGCCGGCAGCGTGTGCCAGGAGACCACCGATGAGGTCGGAGTCGGAAGTCGCGGCATTGGGGCGCTTGTCGTTGACCAGGCCGGCTGCACGGGTGCGGCTCGCGAGTTCAGCGGTGTTGACCAGGTTGCCGTTGTGGCCGAGCGCGATGCCGGTGCCGGCAGTGGTCGTACGGAAGATGGGCTGCGCGTTCTCCCACGTCGTGGAACCGGTGGTGGAGTAACGGCAATGTCCGACGGCGACGTGACCTGGCATCGCTGCGAGGGTCTGCTCGTCGAATACCTGGCTGACCAGGCCGAGATCCTTGAACACCAGCACCTGGGAGCCGTCGGCTACCGCAATGCCGGCAGCTTCTTGACCACGGTGCTGAAGTGCGTACAGGCCGTAATAAGTGAGCTTCGCCACATCCTCTCCCGGCGCCCAGACGCCGAATACACCGCATTCTTCGCGGGGCTCGTTCTCGTCCTCGTCGGACGGGTTCGAAGCGAGGAGATTTGGACTGTTGACCGACAGATCGGCACGAGTCACCGGGCGCTCCCTTTGTGGGCAGGGGTTGGGGGGCATCCACAGTCTACGGCCATTTTGGGACTCACTTCCCCTGAGGGCTGCCTTGGCTCTCAGATCACGCCGAAGCGAACCGGATGGTCTCTCACTGTTACTGCGTCAACCACTCTGTTGCTGCGCCAACCCCTCTGTTGCTAGGTCAACCGCAGCAGTGGGAGCCAGTGCGCAATTTCGGGAGCGCGGCTACCTGAGGCGTCGACTCTTCCGTCACCTGAGGCCTCGGAGAACTCGAGCAATCCGGTGACCATCTGCAACCACGTCCGAGCGTCCGTCTCGACGACGTTGGGCGGGGTTCCGCGGGTGTGACGCGGACCTTCGATGCATTGCACCGCAACAAACGGTGGGACCCGCACCTCGACGCTCGATCCGGGGGCGATCTGTTCGAGAGTGCGCGCACTCATCTTCACTGCCGCACCGAGTTCACTGCGCGAAGGCTTCGGCAGTTCCGGATCTCGAAGCCACGGGCCGACGGCCAGGACGGCGGCACGGAATTCGGCGGGGTCGACGGCGCGGCGGGGCGGCATCAGTTCACTCCCTGTCTGCGAGTAGCGATACGAACGGCAAGTGCGCCACCGGCATTCGTGGCCAGGTGCAGCAGGGCGGGGGCAAGTACGCTGCCGCCACGGCGGTGCAGCCACTCGAACAGCAATGCCGAAGCGCCGGTGAACGCCACTGCTGCGGGAACGTTGTCGCCGGCACCGCGAGCGGGAGCGACGTGCCACAGCCCGAAGGTCAGTGCGTGAACAGCCTGCGCGGTCGGTCTGTTCAGTTCGCGGCTCCAGACGGCCGACATCGCGCTACGGAACAACAGTTCCTCGGAGAGCACCGTCCCGAACGGGATGTGCAGGATGATCCATTCGAGGAAGTCTTCGCGGCCGTCTGCTCGCTCGTCGGCAGCGAGAGTCGCGCGCAAGGACGGAACGGCCAAAGCGACGCTGTAGCCGGTGAGGACCGCCCCCGCCGCGGCTCCGCCGAACTGAGCACCACCACGAATGCCGGTGTGCGCCAAGCCGAGTTCCTCGCGGGTGTAACCACGTGCGAGTAGGACTCCGATGGCCGACAGACCGGCCGCAGTGTTGACCACGGCGCGGGCTCGGGGCGAAAGACCGAATGCCGGAAGCACGACGTTGCTCCAGGTGATCGCGGTAGCGGAGAGCGCGATCGAGGCGACTCCCCTCACTTCTCGGGGCCCTCTGATTTCACGGCGACAACCAATGCCGACCGCACTCGCTCGGTTTCTGCGGCCGTCCATCCCTCGGGCTGGGCGACGCTGATCCAGGCGTCCAGAACGGAGGTTCCGTAATTGTGACCGTGACCGTCGGGAACTCCCGCGGCGTTACCGAGGTCTGCAGACACCTGCCAGAACGTCACGACCGGGAACCATTTCATCGACGGCGAGCGGTCGAAACCGGGTACTTCCTTGAGCCACTCGGGCCGATTGAACATGAGGTCGGGCGACCACCACACCACCGGATCGGAAGGGTGCTGGACAAACAGAACCCGCGGCTGCGGCCACGTCATCCCGTCGGCCGGAATGTCTTCGGAGCGATCCGCGAACCGCACGCCGGCCAAGCCGTCCGCGTATACGGGCGCTACTTCGGGGGTACCAGGATCGCGCCTCTTCTCGATCGAACGCCACAACTGCGTCGCGTTCGGTGGGCCAACCCACAGAATTCCGTCGGCGGTATCGCGCGCCGCTTGCAGTGTGTCGAAGGCTCCGGCGCCGGCCATGACGCCGAGGCTCTCGCCGTAGACCATGAACTTCGGCCTGGTGGCTTCCGGTTCCTGGAGCCATCTTTCGTGTACCCGCTCGATCAACAGGCGTCCGGCAGCTTGCGCCTTCTCCTGATCGGCGAGGAACGAGATCCAACTCGGCAGGTACGAGTACTGGCTGGCGACAAGAGCAGTGTCGCCGTCATGCACAAGTTCGATTGCCTGTGCCGCAGTGGGATTGACCCACCCCGTACCCGTCGTCGGAATGACCACGAGGACCTTGCGTTGGAAGGCGCCGGTTCGCTCCAGCTCCTTGATGACCAGATCCATACGCTCTTCGGGATCTTCGGCGCTTTCAAGTCCGGCATATACGCGAATCGGATCCATCGCAGGCTTACCGGTTGCCGCTTCGAGTTCCTGCGCGTCGAGTCCGCGCGAGACGAAGTTTCGTCCCTCGAACCCCAATGTGTCCCAGGGAGCGGCTGATTCGGGGCTACCCGATTTCATCGGATCCTGCGGTTCGACGACGCCGTCGCGAGTGGTCGAGTTCTGCAGACTGAAGATCGAGTTGGTCGCTGCATAGATTCCGCGGACCAGGACGCCGTCGACCAGCATGAAGAACAGGACGGTGACAACCAGGACACCGACGCCATTGGCCACCGACCGTGACCAGTGGAACCGCCGCATCAGCTGTCGGGCAATCAGTTTCACCAGATCGTGGAGGACCCGCCAGATCGAGATGAGCAGGCCACCGACGAGCAGGCTCAGTCCGAGGGTTCGGATGTAGCCGGAAGTGGTCGTGCCTTCAGCATCGGTCAGTGCCGCGATTTCACGTTGCCACCCGGCCGCGTAGACCAGCATGATGATCGCCGCGACGATGGACGCGACCGGAACGAAGACCTTGATCGCGGAAGGCACCGGCTCGGGCAGTGGCCACCACCGTCGCCCGCTTAGCAGGTATCGCTCGATAGCCCAACCGATCGCAGTACCGACGCCGTAGCCGATGGCCGAGTTGATTCCGCCGATCAGACCTTGGAAAAGCCAATCGCGCGGCAACAGCGAAGGGGTCAACGACCAGCAGAAGAAGAACGCGGCAAACGCGATGCCGGTGAAGTCGAGTTTGAGGAGCCCCCACGCCCACTCGGTGAAGCGGTTGTCGAGCTTCTCGAGGGGTGCGGGAACAGCCAGCCGCAGGTGGTGTTCCTGCGGCTGGCTGTCAGAAGAAGTCAGTTCTCCGGAATCGACCATCTATCACCCGAACAGTGCGGGCAGCGTTCCCTCGAAGGCCTCACGGAGCTTGGCCATCGTGACGGAGAAGTGTCCCTGGACCTCGACGGAGTCGCTGCCCTCGTCGACGACCCCGATACGCGTCCACGGCAAGCCGCGGGCGGTGCACATACCGGTGAAGCGAGTCTCCTCGGTGCGCGGAACTGCAACGAGGACGCGTCCCGACGATTCCGAGAACAGGGTGACGAACGGATCGGCGCCCTCGGGAATCAGGATGCGGCAGCCGGTTTCGCCGGCCAGCGCGGCTTCGACGACAGCCTGGGCCAGTCCCCCCTCGGAGAGGTCGTGGGCCGCGGTGACGAGACCGTCACGCGAAGAGGCGAGCAGAATGTCGGCGAGCAGTTGCTCACGGGCGAGGTCGACCTTCGGCGGCACGCCACCGAGGTGACCGTGCTCGACCTGCGACCAGATGGAACCGTCGAACTCGTCGTGGGTCTCGCCGAGCAGGATCAGCGTCTCGCCGGGCTCGAGTCCGAGGCCCGTCGGGATGCGGCGGTGAACGTCGTCGATCACACCGAGGACGGCAACCACCGGCGTCGGCAGGATTGCCGTGGATCCGGTCTGGTTGTAGAAGCTGACGTTGCCGCCGGTGACGGGGATGCCGAGGGTGGCGCAGCCGTCGGCAAGGCCGCGAACGGCCTGCTGGAACTGCCACATGACACCCGGGTCCTCGGGAGAACCGAAGTTCAGGCAGTTGGAGACGGCCTTGGGCGTTGCGCCCGTGACTGCCACGTTGCGGAAAGCCTCGGCCAACGCGAGCTGCGCACCGGTGTACGGGTCGAGCGCGGTGTAGCGGCCCGAAGCGTCGGTGGACAGTGCGATCCCGCGTCCGGTCTTCTCGTCGATGCGGATGACACCGCCGTCGGCGTTCTCGGCCAGGACGGTGTTTCCGCGGACGTAGCGGTCGTACTGCTCGGTGATCCACTTGCGGCTGCACAGGGCAGGCGAGGCGATCATCTTCAGCAGGGTCGCTTCGAGCTCGGCGTCGGTTTCGGGACGCTTCAGTCCGGCAGTCGTATTCGCGATCAAGGCATCCTGCGTTGCCGGACGCTCGACGGGGCGGTGGTAAACCGGACCCTCGTGCGCGACGGTGCGCGGGGGAACGTCGACGACGGTCTCGCCGTGCCAGGAGATGGTGAGGTGCTCACCGTCGGTGACCTCGCCGATGTCGGTGGCCAGGACGTCCCACTTCTTGCAGACCTCCATGAACGCATCGACGTTCTCGGGCGTGACCACGGCGCACATGCGCTCCTGCGATTCGCTCGAGAGCACCTCGGCCGGGGTCATTCCGGTGGCGCGCATCGGAACCTTCTCGAGGTTGATGTGCATGCCGCCGTCGCCGGCCGCAGCCAGCTCGGAGGTGGCGCAGGACAGCCCGGCGCCGCCGAGGTCCTGGATGCCGACGACGAGGCCGGCCTTGTAGAGGTCGAGACAGCACTCGATGAGCACCTTCTCGGTGAACGGGTCGCCGACCTGAACCGCGGGCAGCTTCTTACGTCCGCCGGTGTCTCCACCCTCGTCGTCGAACGTCGCCGACGCGAGGACCGAGACGCCGCCGATTCCGTCGAGACCGGTGCGAGCACCGAACAGAATGATCTTGTTGCCTGCACCCGAAGCGAAGGCCAGATGCAGATCCTCGACGCGCATGACGCCGGCAGCGAGGGCGTTGACCAGCGGGTTACCTGCATAGGACTCGTCGAAGACCGTCTCGCCGCCGATGTTCGGCAGGCCGAGGGAGTTTCCGTATCCACCGACACCACGCACGACACCGTCGACGACGCGACGGGTATCGGGGGCGTCAGCAGCACCGAACCGAAGCTGATCCATGACGGCGATCGGACGAGCACCCATGGCCATGATGTCGCGGACGATGCCGCCGACACCGGTCGCCGCACCCTGGTAGGGCTCGACGTACGACGGGTGGTTGTGGCTCTCGACCTTGAACGTGACTGCCCAGCCGTCACCGATGTCGACGACGCCGGCGTTCTCACCGATGCCGGCCAGCATGTTGGCGCGCATCTCGTCGGTGGTGGTCTTGCCGAAGTATCCGAGGTGGACCTTCGAGGACTTGTACGAGCAGTGCTCGCTCCACATCACCGAGTACATCGCCAGTTCGGCGTCCGTGGGACGGCGGCCCAGGATCTCCTTGATGCGTGCGTATTCGTCGTCCTTGAGACCGAGCTCCTTGAACGGCTGAGCGGCATCGGGATCAGCCGATGCGTGCGTGACGGTATCGACCTGGTGAGCAGACACTGGAGAGTGGTCCCTTCCCTACGGGAGTCAAGAGGCAAGCCGGCGCGGAGCGGGACACCACGAATGTGCCCAACGAAAGAACGTGCCGGGGGACAGTCTATCGGTGTGGGCCGACGACTTCCGCAGACGGCAGCACCCGCAACACCTCCGGGCCTGCGAAGTATCGCCGGTCACACCCGCCCCGGTTGGGTGATCCGGTCGGTTTTCCTAAAGTCAGGGCCGGTCCACTCTCTCCCTCGAAAGGTCTCGCATGCCCCAGGATGTTCGTCAGTCCGACCTCACAGCACAGTCCCAGTCGGTGACCACTCCCCTCACTCCGGCTGCGATTTTCCTGGTCGCGACCGTGAATCCGGGTGGCGAGAACACCACACGAGAACTACTCGCCGACGTCGCCGGCCTGCAGCGCGCCGTGGGGCTGCGCGTCCCCGGATCAGGTTTGGATGTGGTGACAAGCATCGGTTCGTCGGTTTGGGATCGACTGTTCGCCGGTCCGCGCCCCGCGCTACTGCACCCGTTCGCCGCTCTACAGGGTGACGTTCACTCGGCGCCGTCGACTCCCGGCGATCTGCTCTTCCACATCCGCGCGATGAGCATGGATGCGTGTTTCGAGGTGGCTCGGCAGATCACGAAGCGACTGCACGGCGCAGCCACGGTGGTCGACGAGGTTCACGGCTTCCAGTACTTCGAGAACCGAGACCTCATCGGCTTCGTCGACGGCACCGAGAATCCGGTGGGCCGCGACGCCGTCGCCGCCGTGACTGTCGGAGACGAAGATCCTGCGTTCACCGGAGGAAGCTACGTCCATATCCAGCGCTACGTCCACAAGATGCGGGACTGGGAAGCAATCACCGTCGACGAGCAGGAACGTGTGATCGGACGCAGCAAGCTCGAGGACATCGAGATGACGTCCGAAGTGAAGCCGGCCAACTCGCACGTAGCCCTCAACGCAATCAAGGACGAGAACGGCAAGGCTCTCGAGATCCTGCGTGCCAACATGCCGTACGGGCGCCTCGGTGACGACGAGATCGGCACCTTTTTCATCGGCTACTGCCGCACGCCGGCGATCACCGAACGGATGCTCGAGAACATGTTTCTCGGCAACCCTCGCGGCAATTACGACCGTCTGCTCGATTTCTCGACGGCCGTGACGGGCTCGATGTTCTTCACTCCGAGCGCCGACTTCTTCGAGGATCTACCGGCTACACCCGCTGGGCTCTCTGCCCGTTAACTGCCCGCTCCCCCAGCTACCCGCCCTCTAACTACGCGGCGTGAGGAACGCACCGAGCGCGTCGGCATACATGCGGACATCTGCCGCGCCCATCAGCTCGCGGGCAGAGTGCATCGCGAGCTGAGGCGCGCCGACGTCGACGGTGGACAGTCCGGTGCGTGATGCCGTGATCGGTCCGATGGTGGAGCCGCACGGCAAATCGGCGCGGTGGACGTAGCGCTGCATCGGCACTCCCGCCTGATCGCACGCGAGCGCGAATTCGCCGGCACCGGCCGCATCGGTGGCGTAGCGCAGGTTCTGGTTCACCTTGAGTACCGGCCCACCGTTGATCTCGATCCGATGAGCGGGCTCGTGGCGGTCCGGGTAATTGGGGTGCGTCGCGTGTGCCATGTCGCCCGACGCGCATACCGAGCCGGCCATCGCCTGCAGGAATTCTTCGCGGCCACCACCGCGTCCCAACACGATCCGCTCGAGCACGGTGTTCAGCAGGTCCGAGAAAGCTCCGCGATCGGACATGCTGCCGACCTCTTCATGATCGAAGAGTGCAAGCACTGGGACCTGCTGACCGGGCGACTCGACTGCGGCCAGAAGTGCTTGTGTCCCTGCATAACACGTGCCCTGATTGTCGAGCCTGGGGGCGCTGACCAGTTCCTTGTCCACCCCCACGACTGCGCTGGGCGCAAGGTCGTGTGTCATCAATTCCCAGCCGAGAACCGACGACGCGGCTACACCCGCACGCTCGGCGACAAAGCCGATGAAAGACTTGGGCTTCGAACCCACGCCCCAGATTCCGTTGACGTGCCTCTGCGGATCCAGCGTCACACCCTTGCGATCTTCGGACAGGTGGATAGCCAGCTGCGGAACACGAAGAATCGGGTCGTCGATGCGAACCAGCTTCTGCTCCACAGTGTTTCCCACCCGGACACTCAATCGTCCGGAGATACCGAGATCGCGGTCGAGCCAGGAGTTCAGCCACGCACCGCCATACGGTTCGAGGCCCACCATCTGCCACCCGGCCGAAGTGAGGTCGGGATGCTGTTTGACCCGCAGGTTGGGGCTGTCGGTATGACCTCCGACAATCCGGAACGGAGCGGCGTTTCCCACGCCCTCGGTGCTCCAGGCGATCAGCGAACCGCCTCGCACGAGGAAGTACCGTCCGGGCTCGGCTGGCCACGACTGCGTTTCGTGGACTTCGACGAACCCGCCGGCCGTCAGCTCGGTCGCCACCGTCGCGCACACATGGAACGGCGACGGTGACGAATCGACGAAGCTGCACAAGCCGTCTGCGTCGGCCCCGGTCAGAGAAGCCGCCCCGGCCCGAGCCGCCCGAGAAGTCTGAGAAGTCATGCCTCTCATCATGCCCGAACAGGTGTCCGGGATATCAGTGGCCACGAATCAGGTGAGCACAGAATCGGTTAGCTCAGGCGTGAGGACCGGACACGCAGAACTGATTCCCATCAGGATCGAGGAGCGTCACCCAGCGGAAACCGTCCATGTTCTCGCGGTGGTGCTCAGTTGCTCCGGCCTCGACGAGCCGCGCCACCTCGGCGTCGAGATCCGGACTCCCCAAATCGAGATGGATGCGATTCTTGCCGGCGGTGGGGTCCGGGACCTTCTGGAATGCGAAGTTGGTGGCGCTGTCAGGGACCGCGACGATGTAGAACCAACCGTCGTTCTCCTCGACGATGTTTCCGCCCAACTGCGCCGCCCACCACGTTGCGAGCGGACCGGGATCGAGACTGTCGAAGGTGATCATGCCGAGTGTGAGAGTCATGCGCACACGCTAATGGAAGCCACCGACAAAGACTCTCGATCTCGGGCTGAGATGAGACGATCGTCGAATGCGACTCACAACGCTGCGCGACCGTGTTGCAGAACCACTCTTCGCAGTTTTCATCGCTACCGGCTTGCTCCTGAGCATCCTCGGAGTGCTCGCCTGACCATCATCCACTTCGACCTCGAGCCGAACCTGATCACCTTCACCGCAACAGGTCTTGCCGTCGGCCTTCTCGCGGCCGCCCTGCTTTATGTCCGGAACTACTCGCTCACACGAACGAACTAGCGGGCGCGGAGATCACTCGACCGCTTCGAGTTCCGCGACACTCCCGTCCGAGATCACCCGGACGTGGCGGGTGATCTTCTCGATCGGCCAGTCCCACCACGCAATTCGCACCAACTTCTCGATGTCTTCGGCACTGAAGCGGCGCTTGATCTCCGTTGCCGGGTTGCCGCCGACAATTGCGTAGTCCGGGACGTCGCGCGTTACGACGGCGCCAGTGGACACGATCGCCCCGTGACCGATCCGGACACCGGGCATGACTGTCACGTTCCCGCCGAACCACACGTCGTTCCCGACGACGGTGTCACCGCGTGACGGCAGATCCTGCACCAAATCCATGTGCCTGGCCCAATCACCGCCCATGATCGGAAACGGGTAGGTGGAGACACCGTTCATACGATGGTTCGCGCCGTTCATGATGAAGGTGACACCGGTGGCCAGGGCGCAGAACTTTCCGATCACCAGTTTGTCGGGACCGTAGTGATGCAACACGTTTCGAGTCTCGAACTCTTCGGCGAACTCCGGATCATCGTAGTAGGTGTACTCCCCTACCTCGATCAACGGGTTGTCGATCAACGGCCTCAGCAACACCACTCGCGGTTGCCCGGCCATCGGATGAACATTTGTGGGATCCGGCGCGTTCACTGCTTACTCCGATCCGTCGGCGCGGTGTCGCCGACCGCAGCAAGACTATCTGGTTCCTGCTGCGATCGACCGACAAGCGAAAACGTACCGGTGTCAGCCCAGGAGGCCCTTGGCGATATGTGTGACCTGAATTTCGTTGCTGCCCGCATAGATCATGAGCGACTTGGCATCACGCGCCAACTGCTCGACTCGGTACTCGGCCATGTAGCCGTTTCCACCGAACAGCTGCACGGCTTCCATCGCGACCTCGGTCGCTGCGCGCGAGGAGTACAGCTTCATCGCCGACGCCTCCGCGAGACTCACCTTGTCTCCGGCCGCGGTACGTTCGATCGCGTTGAAGACCATGTTCTGCACGTTGATTCGAGCGACCTCCATCTCGGCGAGCTTGAGCTGGATGAGCTGGAACTGCCCGATCTCGCGTCCCCACAGTTTGCGGGACTTCGCGTATTCGATACTCAGACGGTGGCATTCGTTGATGATGCCGAGAGACAGGGACGCGATGCCGATGCGTTCGGCGGCAAAGCTCTCCTTGGCGCTGGATTTGCCGTCCGACTTTCCGCTGTCCTCGGTCTCGCCGAGCAGACGGTCCTTGGTGATGCGGACGTTGTCGAAGAACAGCTCACCTGTGGGTGAGGAGTTCATGCCCATCTTCTTGAACGGCGGGCTCTGGGTGAGACCCTCCATGCCCTTGTCGAGGATGAAGGCGAGCACCTTGCGATCGCGACGATCAACCGACGCATCGCCCTCGTCGAGCTTTGCGTACACGATCATCACGTCGGCGTACGGACCGTTGGTGATGAAGGTCTTGTTGCCGTTGAGAATGTAGTCGTCGCCGTCGCGGCGTACGTAGGACTTCATGCCGCCGAAGGCATCCGAGCCGGAGTCCGGTTCGGTGATCGCCCAGGCGCCGACGGTCTCGAATGTCACCAGGCCGGGGAGCCAGCGTTCCTTCTGCGCGAGTGTGCCGCGGCTGCGGATAGTTCCGGCGGCCAATCCGAGGCTGACACCCAACGATGCGACCAGGCCGAGGCTGACTCCGGCCAATTCGCTGTTGAGCACGACGCCCATGCTGCCGGCGCCGCTGAAGGCGCTCGACTTCTCACCGTCACCGGAGGGCGCATCGCCGCGCTCGCGTGCCAGCGACTTCTCGAGGCCCTCGCGTGCCATGTCGGCCAGACCGAAGGTCGAGTACAGCTTGCGAATGATGTCGAACGGCGGCAGCGCACCGCTTTCGAGCTCGTCGACGTGAGGTCGCACCTCTTTGTCGATAAAGCCCCGCAAGGCGTCGCGGAACATCAGGTCGGTGTCGGACCACTCGTACATGTGCCTGAACTCCAGTCGGTGAACGATCGAGAGACTGCCGAACGGCAGCCACACACCGAATATAGAACACGTTCCAAAACCGGAACAGGATTCAGCTGATCAGTCCCATTCGCTGCGAGATCCACGTCAGCTCCTGCTCGACGCCGGCCGACCACACCGAAAAGCTGTGACCACCGGGAAGCTCGAGATACCTGGCGTCCATTCCGGCCGCTTTGGCCGCTTCGTACACCTTTTGCTGACCCGGCTTGAACTCGTTGTCATCTGTTCCGACGACGAACACTCCGCCCGAGTTCGGGAACTTCCGGGTCGCCAGCAGGTCCATCGGATTCACCTTCACGAATGCCGCCTCGTCGCCGCCGAATATCTCGTCGACGGTTCGCTGTCGGTCACCGAGCGAGGGCTCCAACTGACCGGAGAGATCGAGGAATGTCGGGTACACCTCGGGGTAATTGGTCGCCATCTGCAGTGAGCAGGTGCCACCGTAGGAGAGCCCGCCGATTGCCCACGCTCGCGGATTCGTGTCGATCTGGAACGCATTCGCCACCGCAGCGGGCAAGTCCTTTGCCAGATACGTGCCGACCTTGCCCTGTGACGAGTCGGTGCACAGCGGATTGGCCATCTGCGACCCTGTTCCATCGGCTATCACGACGACTGGAGCCAACCCCTCGTGATCTCGTGCAAAGGCATCCATTGTCGCGGTCAGCTTTCCGCCCTGGAGCCAGTCCTCGGGCTTGCCAGGCTGACCTGCCATGAGCACGAGCACGGGAAGAAGCGGACGCGGATTGGTGAAGTACGACGGCGGCAGATACACCTGCGCGTCGCGCGCGGAGAATCCTGAAATCGTCCCGGGGACAGGCAAAGTCGTGACCCGCCCGCGAATCGGCATGCCCTCCGGCGCTTTCCACACCGTGTCGGTGGGATCGCCGGAGACAACAGGATCGGTCGGACCGGGAACTTCACTGAGTGAGATGCGGTCGAAATCGTCGTGTCCGAACGCAATTCCCACAGTCGGGTAGGCAGCGAACACCAGGTTGATCTGCGTCGCGGCGGTGACGATGACCAGAACGGTCGCAACGACGGACACCACCGCCTTCGCGATCGTTCCGCCTGCCTTGATTCGCGGCCCGAGAAGCAGCAACGCGTAGATACCGATTCCGATCCACACGTAGATCGACATCTCGATGGGATCGGGGAACGGCACGATCACCTTTTCGACGGTGATCCAGACGGCGATCATGATCACCAGCGCGATCAGCCCCGCGATCGGCACCGCTCTGCGGTAATACCAGCGCACGTTCGAACCGAGCAGCCACACACCACCCAGGACCCCAAGGACAGTCAGGATCACCGGCAGCGGTCCCGAGATCAAACTGATTCGGTAGAGCCAGTCCACGTCAAGCCTCTCGCGCGTAGAAATGTCGCACGCACGAGGCTAGACGACGACGCTAGTACTCTGTATCAGGTGACATTCATCAAGGTCTGTGGCCTACGCGACGTTGACACGGTCGACCTCACGGTGGGCCTGGGCGTCGACGCCATCGGTTTCGTCTTCGCCGAGAGCGTCCGCAAAGTCGACCCCACACTCGCAGTCGCTCTGCTCGCGCGAGTTCCCGATCACATCCGTGCAATCGGAGTCTTTCTCGGCAACCCGATCGATCAGATCCTCGAGATCGCGAAGATCACCGGGCTTCGCACCGTACAGGTTCACGATCTTGTCGACGCCGAGCAGGTGCAGCGGCTGCACGATGCCGGCCTCACCGTCATCCGCGCGGTCGTCTCCAGCAACGTCCGCGACGGTTACAATCTCGACCTCGGCGAGGACGAACTCCTGATCGACGGCGCAGACGCCGGATCAGGGGTGCCGTGGAACTGGGCCCAACAGCAATCGCGCCCGCAAGGCCAGTGGATCCTGGCGGGCGGACTGTCCCCGGACAACGTTCGCGACGCACTCGATGCCACCGGCGCCTGGGGCGTCGACGTCTCCAGCGGCGTCGAATCCTCCCGCGGCGTCAAGGACCACGCGTTGATCGAGAAGTTCGTCAGCGCTGTCCGGCAGACCGATCACTCGAAATAGGACGCGTAGTCACTGAAAGCGACTTGACCGGTGGGACTCGCTTTCACGGCGTCGGCAACGGCAGGCGGAATGGGAGCCCAGTGCGCAGGCATGGCCGCCGCCAGTGACGGCTTCAAGATGTAGAGCAGTGCGAAGTTCACTATCCAGAGCGGCGGCGCCATCGACATGCCGACTTCCGAATTCACATCGCCTTTGGTATTGGCCACCAGCTGCGCTGCTCCCGAAATCTGTTGCGCTGCAAATCCGTAGACTGCCTGCACCGTGTATGCCGACTGATAGAGCGCAATCAGAGTGTGCGTTGCACCGTTGTTGCGCAACCAGGTGCCCACGAACCCGCCAGGGGCGATCAGCGTATTCACCTGTCGCGTCGGCGCATCCGCGTTGGCCGGACTCTCCAGCAATCCGTCTGGATTCACGTACAACCCGTAACTGGCCAGAACCGACGGCGTAGTGCCGGAATAGAGGGGCCGCCCGTTCGTATTGGTGAGAATCCGGGCGCATTCGTCGATCACCTCGGCATCCTCGAGATTGCCACCGACCCCACCGCCCGCCATGAGGTCGCGATACTGCTCCTCGGTCAAAGCGTCAGCGGGCTCGAGTCCGATCTGCGCGGCAATCTCTTCCGCAGTCTGCTGACCGAGCGGCTGATTGAGTTGATCCGGAGTAGTCATCTGCGTGGGCGCGACGCTCTCGTAGCCAGGCGCCCCAGCAAATGGGATCACGAACCCGGTATCGACTGTGTCTGCAACGGGTTGCGCGCCGGCCATCTGAGTGGTGGCAAACGAAAGTACGCACACCCCAACCAAAGCCAGAACCGAGACGGTCCCGCGATGAGACCTTGCTCGGTGAGATTCTTGTCCACGTCTACAGCCCTCGTTTGAGAAAGCCTTGCCTGCAATTCCATTGCCGCGCATAGGTCAACCTCCCGGGACACAGTCCGGCGAATCAACTCGAGCTTGCATCTCAGTCAAACGCTGTGACCAGCGCCGTGTCAAGACACTGGTCAGGTCGAGGCACGGCGACAGCTCGCTCGATACAGGCGACAGCTCGCCCGCTACAGTGATGCTTCCATCTGAAGTGACCTCACCCCATTTGAATTGCAGGACATCTCTGGAGGCGAGCAGTGTCTGACAAGCGCGGGACCGTGTTGATCACCGGCGTCGGCCGGAGCAAGTCGATCGGAGCAAGCCTCGCATTGGGTCTCGCCGAGGATGGTTGGGATCTGACGATCGGCTACTGGGCGCCTTATGACGAACGCGTCGGGTTCGGGCGCGGAGCGCACGATCCGCAAGACATTGCCGAGAAGTGTCGCGCACTCGGAAGCCGTGTCGACCTGGTTCCCGGAGATCTGGCCTCGCCCGACGTGGCCGATCAGCTCGTTGACGCTGCCGCAGCGCGGAACGACCTCCGTGGGCTGGTGCTCTCACATTGCGAAAGCGTCGACAGCTCGATCCTCGATACCACCGTCGAGAGCTGGGAACGACATTTCGCCGTCAACGCTCGCGCCTCCTGGCTGCTGATCAAAGCGTTCGCTGAACGGCTTCCGGAACAGCTCGACGTCAGTCAGGTGGCCGGGCGGATCATCGCACTCACCAGCGACCATGCGGCCCACAATCTTCCGTACGGGGCCAGCAAGGGCGCTCTCGACCGCATCGTCATCGCCGCCGCAGTCGAACTTGGATCACGCGGCATACGAGCCAACGTCGTCAACCCAGGACCTATCGACACAGGATGGATGACACCCGAGATCAGACAGGCCACAACCCTCCAGACTCCTGCCGGCCGGCTGGGTACTCCCGGCGACACTGCAAACCTCGTTCGGTTTCTGATGTCCGACGCCGGAGGCTGGATTACGGGACAACTCCTTCACTCCAACGGCGGATTCAGTACGAACTGAGCCTTGGCCGGACTCAGTTCAGGCTTTGTAGGTCGGTAGCGTCTGCCCGAGCCTCTTACCCATTTCGGCAGCCAAAGCCGCGAGCCCGCTGGCCGGACGCACCATGACCTCGAAATCGACGATCTTGCCGTCCTCGTCGAATTCGACCATGTCGATTCCCTTGAGACTCTTGTCGCCGATGTTCGCACTGAATTCGAGCACGACCTGTCGACCGTTGGCTCCGGCGAACTGACGGTGGTACTCGAAGTTCTCGAACACCTGGATCACCGTATTGAGAATGAGCACAACGGCATCCGCGGACTGGTACGGCTTGAATCCCGTGGGCGATCGGAACTGCGCGTCGGGCGCGACGATCGTCGGTAGCGCCGACAGATCGCCGGATTCGATCATGGTGTGCCACAACTTCAGTGCAGCTTCGACTTTCGGTTCGAGCGTCAATTCCGTGCTCATGCTTCTACCCTTCCCTCGACGTTACCTGCCGCTTGTTCTACCGGCACTTGACTTGCGACGGACCACGCACTCAACACAGTTCGCACCCCGGTCACGAGTTGCAACGGCTGATCGATCATGACGTGATGTCCGGCTTCGGGAATCTCCGCCACGATGGCCTCCGGTCCGAACAATCCGCGCATGTGCTCCATGAGTCGATCGGACACGATGCCGTTCTCAGCTCGGAAATAGGCTACGCGGCAACGTGGTTCGCTGTCGAGAACATCTTCGGCGCCTACTCGGAGAAAGAAATTCGGATCGAACTTCCACGACCAACCGCCCTCGACTTCCTCCATCGACGTGGCCGCCACATGGTCACGCACCGCCGGCAGACCCGAATCCTGCGGCGGAACGAAGCGGAACCGGCCCATCGCGTCTTCCCTGGTGGGATAAACCTTCTTGGGGCCGAACGCATTCTGGCGTCGAGCTGCCTCCTCTTCGGGCGTACGCGCCTTGAGCGGAGAATCGATGATGACAACCCCGTCCAACAGTTCGCCATGCAGATGCGAGGCCACGAAAGAAACAATCCCACCCATACTGTGCCCCACCAGAATCGGCTTGCCGTCGATTCCCCCTGCCTCGGCCGCCGCCAGCACCTCGCGAGCCCACTGGGACATCGCGTAGGCGTCGCGAGTGTGACTGTCGCCGTGGCCCGTCAAGTCGAGAGCGACGACGCGGCGCTCCTCGGCGAACTGCGGCGCAATGTGATCCCACCAGCGACTGTGGGCGGCGCCGCCGTGAATCAGCACGATTCCCGGCCCCGCCGGCCCCCAAGCCCGAAAGTGCACCGAGGCACCCTCGACCTCCACCGACCCCGTCTCGACCGGCGCTGCCAACGCCCGAGTGAACCAACCAGGCGCGTCTTCGACCACATTGCTCATCGATCGAACATACATAGTCGTCAATCGGTTCATCCAACTCTTCCCAGTTCGTGATCCATCACCTATATTGAATCCGGCCTCAAGTTCAATTCGTTTCGCCGAAGGGGAGAGATGACCAACCGCCAAGTACGCCTCGCCGCCCGCCCGACAGGACTTCCCGACGCTTCCACCTGGGAATACGTCGATGCCGAGATCCCGTCCGCCGGACCGGGCGAGTTTGTCGTCAAGGTCGAATACCTCTCCCTCGACCCCGCGATGCGCGGTTGGCTCAACGACGTCAAGTCGTACGTTCCGCCGGTCAAGCTCGGTTCCGTCATGCGCGCCCACGGCGTCGGACGCATCACCGAATCACAGCACCCCGATTACCAGGTCGGGGACATCGTGGCCGGATCCTTCGGCGCTTCCGAGTACGGCGTTTCCGACGGTACAGACGTCACTCGGGTCGACGAATCGATCGCTCCCCTGCCGACCTGGCTCGGCGCTCTCGGTTTCCCCGGCGTCACTGCGTATTTCGGATTACTCGACGTCGGAAAGCTGAAAGACGGTGACACCGTCGTCGTGTCCGGTGCCGCGGGTGCGGTCGGCAGTCTGGTCGGCCAGATCGCAAAGCTTCACGGATGCAAGGTCATCGGCATCGCCGGCGGTCCGGAGAAGTGCGCGTGGCTCACCGAGGACCTCGGCTTCGATGTCGCCATCGACTACAAGAACGAATCCGTATACAAGGCGCTCAAGTCCAACGCTCCCGACGGTATCGACGTGTACTTCGACAACGTCGGCGGAGAAATTCTCGACGCCGCTCTCTCCCGTCTGCGCCTCGGCGCTCGGGTGGTCATCTGCGGCGCCATCGCGGGCTACAACGCCACCGAACCTCAGCCAGGCCCTGCTCACTACCTGTCACTTCTCGTCAACCGCGCCACGATGGCCGGCTTCGTGGTCTTCGACTACCTCGATCGCTACGCAGAAGCACAAGAGCAGATCGGAAAGTGGATCAAGAGTGGCGAATTGACTGCTCGCGAGCACGTCGTCGACGGCGGTATCGACGCGTTCGGCGACAGCCTCAATCTTCTCTTCGCCGGAGCGAACACCGGAAAGCTGGTCTTGAAGGTCAGCTGAGTCGGCCACACACGCAGATCGGCCACCGGTATTCCGGTGGCCGATTCGCTTGGGTCAACTGACTCCGGACGGAGTGGGAACGCTGTCCTCCCCCAACCGCGGCGGGGCCGACCGATAGGTTGCCGGCGTGCCGCTCATCCGAATCGGATTGGCTACCTGCCGAGTCGGTGCATCGCGACGCGGGTCGTCGATGGACACCACCGGATCGAGATTCAGCCGTTCCGCCAGCGCTATCGCGTCGGCGATGTCGTTGAGAGGCCCACACGGAACACCTCGCTCGGTCAGTGCCTCGAACCACGAGTCCGCAGAGCCCTTGGCCAATGCAGCAGTGACGGCGTCGAACAGTTCTTCTCGATGCGCAACCCTGTCGCTGTTGGACGCGAAACGCGCATCAGCGGCAAGTTCGGAAACTCCGAGAACCTCTGTCAACGAACTGAATTGCCGATCATTGCCAACCGCGAGGACCAGCGGACGGTCCGCGGTGTCGAATACCTCGTATGGTGCGATGCTCGGATGCCGGTTGCCCATTGCCTGCGGCACCACGCCCGCGGCCACGTAGCCGGACGACTGGTTGGCCAGTGCGGACAGCAACGAGGACAACAGATTGACCTCGACGTGCTGCCCTTCGCCTGTGCGATCGCGATGGCGCAGCGCTGCAAGGATTCCCACGCTGGCATGCAGGCCGGTGATGACGTCGACCACCGCGACACCGACCTTGGTGGGAGTCTTGGGATCGGGTCCGGTGATACTCATCAATCCGCCGACCGCCTGAATCAACAGGTCGTATCCTGGCAGAGAGTTGTTGCCACCGAAGCCGCTGATCGAGCAGTAGACCGCACGCGGATTCATTTCTCGGACAGCGTCGTAGCCCAGCCCCAGACGGTCCATCGTTCCCGGCAGGAAGTTCTGCACCACGACGTCCGCATTGCGAACCAGCTCGCGTGCACTTTCCAGATCCTCGCGCTCGCGCAGGTCCAGAGTGACCGACTTCTTGTTGCGGTTCACCGACAGAAAGTAGCTCGACTCGTCCCCCACCCACGGTGGGCCCCAGCTGCGAGTGTCGTCACCGACACCCGGCCGCTCGATCTTGACGACCTCGGCACCCAGGTCGGCGAGAATCATCGTGGCGTACGGACCGGCGAGGACGCGGCCGAAATCAGCGATCACCAACCCGTCGAGCGCTCCGACAGCGTCTGCCGTCACCGGAAAGCTTCTTCACCGGTGAGAGCGCGGCCGATCACGAGCTGGTGAACCTCGGACGTGCCCTCGTAGGTGAGAACGGATTCGAGGTTGTTGGCGTGCCGGATCACGGGGTACTCGAGCGTGATGCCGTTGGCGCCCAGAATGGTTCGGCATTCACGGGCGATCTTGATGGCCTCGCGGACATTGTTGAGCTTGCCGGTGCTGACCTGCTCGGGGCGAACCGTCCCGGCGTCCTTGAGGCGCCCGAGGTGGATGGCGAGCAACTGCCCCTTGCCCAATTCGACTGCCATGTCGGCGATCTTGGCCTGGGTGATCTGATACGCGGCGAGCGACTTGTCGAAGACCTTGCGATCACGTGCATATGAGATCGCAGTCTCGAGGCAGTCACGTGCTGCACCCATTGCCCCGAAGATGATGCCGAAGCGTGCCTCGTTGAGGCAGCCGAGCGGGCCGGACAGTCCGCGAGCCTTGGGCAGCATCGCCGAGGCAGGCAGACGCACGTCCTCGAGCACCAGTTCCGAGGTGACCGACGCCCGGAGCGACATCTTGTTCTTGATCTCGGGGGCGGAGAATCCCGGAGTGTCGGTGGGAACGACAAATCCGCGCACGCCGTCGTCGGTTCGAGCCCAGACCACGGCGACGTCCGCGATGGAGCCGTTGGTGATCCACATCTTGGTGCCGTTGAGGATCCAGTCGTCGCCGTCGCGCTTGGCGTTGGTTCGCATACCGCCGGGGTTGGATCCGAAATCGGGTTCCGTGAGACCGAAGCAGCCGATGGCTTCACCCGCCGCCATTCGCGGGAGCCATTCTTCCTTCTGCTCTTCACTTCCGTTGTGGTGGATCGCGAACATGGCGAGCGAGCCCTGGACCGAGACGAGGCTGCGAATGCCCGAATCGACAGCTTCGAGTTCCTGGCAGGCCAACCCGTACGCCGTGGCGCTCATCCCGGCACAGCCGTAGCCCTCGAGGTGCATGCCCAGTACGCCGAGCGCGCCCAGTTCCTTGGCCAGCTCACGAGCCGGCAGTGCTGCCGCTTCGAACCATTCACCTACGTGCGGGCGAATGCGATCGTCGACCATCTTGCGGACCGTGTCGCGGATCGCGATCTCCTCGGCGTCCAGCAGGGTGTCGATGGCAAAAAGCTCGGACAGGGACTGCGGCGTGGTCACGGGGC
Organism: Rhodococcus sp. IEGM 1302; assembly: GCF_030056935.1. Lineage (NCBI taxonomy): Bacteria > Bacillati > Actinomycetota > Actinomycetes > Mycobacteriales > Nocardiaceae > Rhodococcus > Rhodococcus sp. IEGM 1302. The sequence continues at coordinate 70,138 of NZ_JASHKY010000014.1, forward strand.
CTCCAGTGTTCTCGGGCGCAATCCTTTGCGAGAACGATTGCGCAATCGTTTGCATCGCCTAGAGTAGAGCCCGGTTGCGCACCCGTCAATCCCCGAACTGCCGACCGACACCGAATCAACTCAGGACCGACGCACACCAGGAGCCACGACGCAGATGACGCCCGATCCGTCGAACCGCAGCAACGGCCGTCCGCCGACGTTGCGCGAAATCGCCGACCAGGCCGGGGTCCACATCTCGACGGCGTCGCGGGTCCTCCGTCAGCCCGAGCCCGCCGACGGTTGGTCCGACTCCGCACTCCGAGTTCGTCAGGTTGCCGAGGAACTCGGTTACCAACCGAATCTGTGGGCAGCCAGCCTTCGTACCCGCAAGACCACCACCATCGGCGTCGTGATGCCGAGACTGACAGACGTTGTAGTGGCCACCATGTTCCAAGGCATCGAGGAAGCCGCCACCGCAGCCGGGTACTCCGTCTTGCTCTCCAGCCCGCCCGACGATCTGGAAGCGCAACGCAAAGCGGTCGAGTTCCTGGTGAGCCGACAGGTCGACGGTCTCATGCTGAGCAGCATTCACCTGCCGGGTACCGATTTCGTCGACTCGCTCCCCCTGCGCTCACTGCCGATCCTGCTGCTGAACCGGCACATCGACTCGGCGACGTCATCCGTCAACCGAAGCCTTCCCTTTGTCAGCGGCGACGACCGCCTCGGCGGCTACCTCGCGGGGAAGCATCTACTGGACTGCGGCTATCGCGATCTCGGAGTGATCGCGGGGCCGGATCACGCCAGCACGTCGCGGGAACGCGTCGCGGGTTTCCGCGATGCCCTGGCCGAAGCCGGTCTGGAACTGCCGCCGAACCGAATAGTGGCGTCCGAGTTCGAAGTTCAAGGGGGTGTCGATGCGGCGGCCACACTGCTCAGCGGGAACACGCGCCCTGACGCCGTTTTCACGGTGAGCGACACCATCGCGATCGGCGTACTCGGTGTGGCCCGTGATCTCGGGTTGAGCATTCCCGACGATCTTGCGTTGGTCGGCTACAACGACATTCCGGTTGTCTCCCAACTCCCGGTGCCCCTGACGACGGTCAGGTCCCCCGCTCGAAAGATCGGTGCGACCGGGCTCGAGCACCTACTGGCACTGATCTCCGGCAAGAGCGTCGAATCCGTGAAGCTTCCCGTCGAACTGATCGCGCGAGCCTCCACCAGAAAGCCTGCCAGTCGCAAACTCTGAGCAGCTACCAGACCTGAGATTCGTCGATGCCCAACTGTCGCGCGTAACCGGAGTTGAGTGCGTCCCAGCCGTACTCGCGCGCCCGTTCACCCACGATCGGCCCGAAGGGCTCGCCTGCCAGAAGGGCATCGAGTACGTCGAAGCACAGATGCCACCCCGCAGCGAGCGCCGACGCCATCCCCTCGGCGCGCGACCTCTGCGTCAGCACGACGCGGGTACCGCCTTCGATCGGGGTCAGGTCCCACACCAATTCGTCCGGGCCCCACTCGTGTTCGAGCCGCCGAGTGGTCTCCACGACGTGAACGGTGACCGGCAGCGACATTTCGGGGGCGCCGTCCTCGGTGAGCATGGTGATCACCGCGTCACCGGTACGGCTCAGGTTCCGATCGGCGGTGTACGGCGTCCATTGCGCCAACATCTCAGGGTCGGTGATCGCCTCCCACACCTTCTCGACGGAATACGGCAGAACCCGAGGAAAGCTGACGACTGTGTCGTCACCGTCGACGCTCACCGTGACGTCGGACAGGGCACTGGGCTGATACGGCTGAGCACTCATGGTTCGATCTCACCAGGAACCACCGACACGGGCAACCGCCCGCTGGGCGTTCAGAACGCAAACACCGCCGATGCGGCCGCGACTGTCTCCTCCACCACCGGAAATTTCACCACGGACAAGTCGTGTCGAGCTCCTTCGAACTCCACCAGACGCGCCGCGGCGGGAATCAAGGCGAGTGCTGCCCGCATCTCCTCCGTTGTCGCGAACTCGTCCTTCGAACCGTGGACGACAACGGTCGGTGTGTTCAGGTCGGGCAGGTGTTCGGTTCTGAGCTTCTCGGGCTTCTTCGGTGGATGCAGTGGATAGGAGAGAAGGACCAGGCCGTCGACAAGTCCCGGGTTCTCCGCCGCAAGCATCGACGCCTGCCGACCGCCGTACGAATGTCCGCCGAGCAGAACGGGTCCGGGCACCGAGTAGTCCTTGCGAAGAGCAGCAATCACCTCGGCAATGCCCGCGCGATCCTCTGCAGCACGCGACGGATGCGGAGGCCCCGAAGCTCGACGCACCCGAAACGCGAGATCGAAGCGCAGAACTTGCACTCCTGCAGCAGCAAAGCCGTCGGCAACAGCACGCAACAGCACGGTGTCGCAGTTACTTCCTGCGCCGTGAGTCAGTGCAAGCGTGGCGACGGGCGACGCGAAGGACACAGAAGCAGGTCGATGAAGGAAACCGTGCACCGCACCTTCGTCGACCGTTTCGACAGTAGTCATGGACGCATCCTTGTCCGACCTGCTCGGGCCTGTTCGACCGCGGCAGTCATGCTGCCCTCGTAAACCGGACCGTGTCCGGGAAACAGCACGCCGGCAGGTGCAGCGGCGATATTGTCCAACGCCTGGTCGGTCGCTTCACGATCATGATTGAAGGGGCACACCAGAAACTGTGGTCCGGCGACGCTCGACGTCGCGTGTCCGGTCACCAGAGCGTCACCCGACGCGATCACTCCTGCGTCGGGAACAAGGTAAGCGCTGTGGCCGTCGGTATGCCCATGAGTGGGAATCGGCACGATCCGACCGGGAACGTCCAGCGCACCACCGGACGCAAAGGACTGTGCCCGAGGCAGTTCCGCACCTTTCAACGCGCCGACTCCGATCACGTCGCGAAGCCATTTCGGAGCACCTCGCCGCCACAACAGCAACGGAACTCCGGCCGGCGACAACTGTTGCAGATACGCCCTCTTCGCATGCGGCACTTCCAACGGATCCATCAGGACCGGAACCTCGAGCCGAGTCACGATGTCCGCGATCCCACCGATGTGATCGATGTGCGCGTGAGTGACGAGAATTGCCCGAACATCCCCGAGCTGGTGACCGATCTGTTCGATCGAGCGTTCGACGTCGGTGCCGTTGGCCGGATATCCGCCGTCGATCAAGGTCAGATCGGACCCCTCTTCGACCAGGACCCAATTGGCGTGACCGCACCGAACCAGATGTGTGTTCTCGATCTGCGTGATCGACAGTGCCGCAGTAGTCATGCTTGGTAGTCTGCGCCACGTGTCGGAATCCGTGAAGCAGGCCAGCAGCCGCAGCATTCGAGATCGCGCCGAAGCATCCTTGGTGGCAGCCGCATTCGCACTGCCCAGCGCGGTGAAACGTCGAATCACCGGACCACCCGTCGTCATCGAGGGCAACACGCTCGACGCCGACGCACACCTTCTGCTCACGCTCGCGAAGACGCGGCCACTCCCCTCGCATTCAACCGATCCCCAGTCACTCGCCGCTGCTCGCGCCAATCTCACCCGAACCGCGATCATGATGGGCGGCAGGCCCACGCCCGTCCACACCGAGGAGATCTCCGTTTCGGGTGCCGACGGCCCGCTTCGCGCCCGGCTCTACGTCCCGACAGCCGACACCGGCGCTCTGCTCGTCTACTTCCACGGCGGCGGGTGGGTACAGGGCAGCATCGAATCCCACGATGCCCCGTGCCGCCTGTTGGCCGAAACCTCCGGCGCACGGGTCATCTCGGTCGACTACCGGCTCTCACCCGAATTCGCTTTCCCCACACCGGTACACGATGCCTACGCCGCCTACCTCGATATCGTCGACCGCGCCGACGAGTTCTGCGCAGACCCGACGCGCATCGCTGTCGGGGGCGACAGCGCGGGCGGGCATCTTTCCGCAACGGTCGCGCTGCGTGCCCGCGACGACGGCAAGACCCCACCGGCGGCGCAGCTGTTGATCTACCCCGCGACCGACTTTCACGAGAAGGCCCCCTCGCGAACGACGTTCGGTGAAGGTTTCTTCCTGACCGAGGCCAACATGAACTTCTACGAGTCCAGCTTCCTCGGCAGCAATGCCGATCGACTCGATCCGATGGTGTCGCCGCTACGCGCCCCCGACGCGACCGGACTGCCGCCGGCCATCGTGATCACGGCGGGATTCGATCCACTCCGGGACGAAGGCGAAGCCTACGCAGCTCGATTGCGCGACAACGGTGTTCACGTGACCGATCGACGCTATCGCGGGTTCATCCACGGCTTCGTCAACGTTCTTGGACCGAGCGTCGGTTCGCGCACCGCCGTCGCCGAGATCGGCGGAATGCTCCGCGTTCTACTCACCCACCCAGCAAAATCTCCCGCAACGTATCCACCAGCGGATCAACCGGCAGCTCAGGGCTGATCGCACGCTGTAGCCCCAAACCGATTCCGACGCTGAGTATGCGCAGTGCCGCGGCGTTCGGGTCCAGTGCCGGCGTCACGCCGTTGGACTCGGCAAGATGTTGCACCACTCCGGCAATCAATCCGCGCACCTGATCGGCACCCGTCGCGATCTTTTCGCGGATCTCTTCGCTGTGCCGCGATCGCACCGAGAACTCGACTTCGAGCAACGTCCATCTCTTGTCCCCGATGGTTCGCTCGGCCCATCGCGCGAACTCGGCCACCGCGTCGTCGAGCGTCGAATTGGCTCCGAGCTGTGAGGTGATCTCGCCGACCTTGGTCAACCTGATTCGGCCGAGCACCTCGGCGCACAACTCGTCCTTGTTCTTGAAGTTCGAGTACACCGCACCTTTGGAATAACCGGCATCCTCAGCGATCTGATCGAGCGACGCGGCGGCGTACCCGCGATCGAGGAAATGTTCGACGGCCGTCGCCAACAAGGTCTCGCGGGTCATCGCCTGCGCTTCCTGCCTGGTCAATCGCGCCATCGGAACCTCCTCGCGGTTCTGAGTATCGAGATTCCAACGGTAGCCGAATACCGGAAGCGCACCGCAGGCGCACTCCCGAAACCCAAATTTGGGGTACCCACGTTATTCAGATACTGATAGTCTCCGAAATATGACTTCAGAAGTGACCGGCACCACCGCGCCCGGGTCCGGACGACACAGCGCGCCTAGACGGGGATTGGCAATCGGATGCGGCGGCACCCTCGGCTTCGCCTGGACCGTTGCTGCCCTCGCCTCGGTTCGGGACGCCCTCGACTGGGATCCCCGCGAAGCCACCGCCATCATCGGCACGTCCGCCGGAGCCGAGTTCGTGACAATGCTCGGCAGCGGAGTCGGCGTCGACGAGTTGGTAGCCATGCAACTCGGAGAGCCCGCCGCACGTCCCGAACTCCTCGCCCACACAGCATCGGCGCCCGGAAGAATCCCGCCACTTCCGAGTTTGGGGATCGGCAATCCACGACTGGTGACGCGTCGAGATCTTCCCGTTCTGAGCCGGATGAGCGGTATCGCACCGCGTGGTGGCGGCGACCCGTCCTGGCTCACCACGCTCGCCGAATCTCTTGCCCCTGGCGATTCGTGGCTCCCACATCCGCGCGCGTACATGGTATCCATGGACTACAGAACCGGGCGACGGGTCGCGTTCGGGGCACAGGGGGCTCCGAAAGCGACAGTCGGTGAAGCGCTTCGAGCGTCTTGGGCGATTCCCGGCTGGTTCCCACCTGTCACCATCGACGGCGTCAGGTACATCGACGGCGGCGCGGCGTCCACGGCATCGGTAGACCTCCTGCTCCCCCTCGAACTCGACGAGCTGGTTGTACTGGCGCCCATGGCATCTCGAACATTGAAGCCGGCGCGCGGCGCCGCCCGTATCGAACGCGGCGCCCTGCGGAACTCCATGTCCAAGGGCCTCGACCGGGAAATCGAACTGGTGCGCGCTGCGGGAACCAGGGTCTTGCGCATAGACGCCACCGACGACGATCTCGCCGTCATGGGCGCCAACTTCATGGACGGCCGACGGCGGCTCGCCACCTTCGAATCATCCCTACGTACAACACGTGCGAGCGTGAAACGCGAACTCGATGCGCGCCCGTTCCACTCCACCCCGCCCCACCAGTGAAAGCGCAGACTCAGTGAACAACAGAACTGACCACTTCGAGGTCGTGATCATCGGTGGGGGGATCTCCGGGATCGGTGCAGCAATTCACCTGCAGCGCCTCGGGATCGACAATTTTGTCCTGCTCGAGAAAGCGGACTCCCTCGGCGGCACCTGGCGCGCCAACACCTATCCCGGTTGTGCCTGCGACGTCCCGTCCGGCCTGTACTCGTATTCCTTTGCCGCCAATCCGGATTGGACCCGACTGTTCGCGGAGCAGCCGGAGATCCGCGAGTACATCGAGGACACGGCCGTCCGCCACGGGGTCGACAAGCACGTTCGCTTCGGGGTCGAAATGCTCTCCGCACAGTGGGACGCATCGCAATCAGTTTGGAAGATAACAACTTCCAGCGGTGAACTCACTGCTCGTTTCGTGATAGCCGCCGCCGGCCCGTGGAACGAACCCTTGACGCCGGCGATCCCCGGGCTGGAAACGTTCGAGGGCGAGGTGTTTCATTCCTCGCAGTGGAATCACGACTACGACTTGACCGGAAAGCGCGTCGCCGTCGTAGGTACCGGCGCTTCCGCAGTCCAATTCGTGCCGCGCATCGTCTCCGACGTGTCCGCCCTTCACCTTTACCAACGCACCGCTCAATGGGTCCTTCCCAAACCCGATCACTACGTACCGCGGATCGAAAGGTCCGTCATGCGATTCGTACCGGGAGCGCACAAGGCTCTACGCAGCATCGAATACGGAATCATGGAAGCGCTTGGATTGGGGTTCCGCAATCCGTGGATCCTGCGTATCGTGCAGAAACTCGGGTCGGCCCAATTGCGCTTGCAGGTGCGCGATCCGAAGCTACGCAAGGCGCTGACTCCCGACTACACCCTCGGTTGCAAGCGACTACTCATGTCGAACTCGTACTACCCGGCCCTCGGCAGACCCAACGTGACCGTCCATGCCAACGCAGTCGAAGAGATCCACGGCAACACCGTGATCGGAGCCGACGGAGTGGAATCGGAAGTGGACGCGATCATCTTCGGAACGGGCTTCCACATCCTCGACATGCCCATTGCATCAAAGGTATTCGACGGAGAAGGTCGATCACTCGACGATCATTGGCAGGGAAGCCCGCGGGCGTACTTCGGTTCCGCCGTCAGCGGATTCCCCAACGCGTTCATTCTGCTGGGCCCGAGCCTCGGCACCGGACACACGTCGGCCTTCATGATTCTGGAAGCCCAACTGAACTATGTGGCACAGGCGATCGGCCACGCTCGTCGGCACGGCTGGAAAACCATCGACGTGCGCCCGGAAGTACAGGCAGCCTTCAACTCTCAAGTTCAGGAGGCATTGGGTACCACGGTCTACAACGCCGGTGGTTGCGAAAGCTATTTCTTCGACGTCAACGGCCGCAACAGCTTCAACTGGCCGTGGTCGTCAGGAGCCATGCGTCGACGGCTACGGGCCTTCGATCCATACGCCTACAACCACACGCTGTCCGACAACCCTGCGTCAGACGACACCCCCGCTGAGCCCACCACCACCCCCGAACCGGAGTACACCACATGAGCCTTTTCGGCACCACCTACCCGCCGATCGATCTCGACGGAGCAGTCGTCGTCATCTCCGGAGGTGGCCGCGGAATCGGCCGGGCCACAGCGGAGTTGTTCGCAGCTCGCGGCGCACTCGTCTGCGTCGGCGACCTCGACGAGGAGACGGCCGTCGACACCGCCGCATCCATCGGCGCACGGGCCCGCGGGTACGCTCTGGACGTCACCTCACGCGAATCCTGGGATGTGTTCGTCTCCACAGTGATCGGCGAATTCGGTCACATCGACATTCTGGTCAACAATGCGGGCGTGATGCCGCTCGGCAGCTTCCTCGACGAGTCCGACGCCACCAGTCGAGTAACCCTCGACGTCAATGTCTGGGGCCCGATTCACGGGATGCGCACCGTGCTGCCCGGCATGGTGGATCGGCGACGCGGCCACGTCGTCAACATCGCATCCATGGCAGGCAAGCTACCGGTGCCAGGAATGGCCGTGTACAACGCAAGCAAGTTCGGTGCGGTGGGCCTTTCCGCCTCTGCTCGTGTCGAATTCGCAGATTCCGGCGTCAGCGTCAGCGCCATCCTGCCCAGCGCGGTGCGCACCGGGCTCTCCTCCGGTGTGCCACTCGGAAAGGGCATGCCGACGGTTGAACCCGAGGTCGTGGCCAAAGCTGTCGTCGACACGGTCGCGCACCGGCGAGCCGAAACTACTGTTCCGCGTTACCTTGCGGGCTGGGACCTCATCGACGCTGTAGTACCCGAATGGATGATCAACATCGGACGCCGGGTGATCGACGATCGCCGCGCGCTGACATCGGTAGATCCGAACGGGCGTGCGGATTACGAAAAGCGAGTGGCACGTCAGGCCGAAAACGAGGAGCACGATCGGAGATGAAGCGGGTAGTTTCGTGGCCATGTACATCCGCCGCGAAACTTCTTCCGACCGTGACGCAATCTATTCACTGCTCGGGGCGGCGTTTGCCGACCAAGCGCCGCCCGGCGAGTCTCCCTACGAGATCGAACTGACACGTCAGCTCTTCGCCTCGAACGACTACTTACCGAAGTTGTCCCTTGTCGCCGTCGCCGGTGATGAGATCGTTGGTTTCGTGATCGGAACACGCGGATGGGTCGGTCCCGTTGAGGCGGTTGGCCTCGGCCCGTTGGCAGTCACACCGGACAACCAACGCAGCGGCGTCGGTTCGGCGCTGATGCACGCGGTGATCGGTGCGTCCGACGCTCTGGACGTGCCACTGCTCGCCCTCCTGGGCAGCACCGAGTACTACCCGCAGTTCGGGTTCGTCACCAGCACGGACGCCGGGATCGATTCTCCGGAAGCCGAGTGGGGCGAGCACTTTCAGATCAGGACCCTCACCACGCACCGCCCCGATCAGACGGGGAAGTTTTCATACGCAGCGCCTTTCGGGGTCGCTTGACCCTCAGCGCGATGTAAGAGTTCTTTGACATCCAGCGCACGTAGACCTACGCTCAGGCATGTCAAAGAACTCTTACACCTGGGAGGCTTCATGAGCACCACGGCACGGTGGAGCCTGATCATCGGTATCGGCGTCGCAGCAACGCTAGCCTTCAGCTTTTTCGCAGCATTGACCGCCAATGATCGGAAGACGTTGGCCTTCATCGTCTTCGCAATCGTCATGGCACCGGCTTGTATCGGGTCGGCGTGGGCCCTTTTTCCATCGGATAACGACAAGGCCCCCGCCTACCCCGAGGACACCGTCGAAACAGAATGGAGTCGCAAGGCCGGCTTCGGCGCGTTCACCGACTTGATCACTGCCATGGGGATCGCGCTGATCGCGCACAATGTCTTCGGCGCTCCCGAACTGCCGCTCGTAATGTTTACAGCCCTCGGTCTGGCCGACTTCGGAATCCGGTACTGGGCAGTGTCGAGGGACCGCACCCCACATTCGAGATCTGACGAGATCTGATGCGCAACAACCTTCAAGAACTTCGTACGGCAGCCGGATTGTCACAGCAAGCGTGCGCCGACGCGCTCGGCATCACACGCCAGACCGTCATCTCGATCGAGAAGGGACACTTCGACCCGCGTCTCTCACTGGCGTTCCGAATCGCCGAATACTTCGACAAACGCGTAGACGACATTTTCTCCAGCTGACGCCGTCTCGAACTGACGGAAGATCAGTCGAGCTGCGGTTTCAGTCGAGCTGCGGTTTCAGTCGAACAGAGTTGGCGATCCGTTTTCGTCCTTCCCGTCTTCGACGGCCGTTGCCTTCTTGCCCGAACCCTTGCGGACGACGGTCAACGTCGTCGTTCGACGCGACAACCTGTGCCCGTCACTGTGTTCGAGCAGCGCCATCCCCTGGCGAACTTCGACTACCGTCCACGGACCCGCATGGCCGGCTGCCTGCACGAGGTCACCGGACTCCACCTCAGTTGCCATGACCACTCCTTGTTCGTCGTGTCCTGCACGTTCTCCTTCCCATTATCGACGCGGCCACCTGGTAGTCGACGCGCAGGGTACCTACGCTGCAGCTGCAACCTTGACCGCATGGCCGACTTCGGCTCGGAATGCCGCGTATTCGGGTGAGCCTCGGAGATCGTCGGGATCGACGCCGGTTCGTGGCAGATCGATTTTCAGGTCGAGCGCGACCTTGCCCGGTCGGCTTGTCAGAACTACGACGCGGGAGCCGAGAAAGGCCGCCTCGTCGGCACTGTGAGTGACGAAGACACTTGTTCGCCCCGATTCGGCACTGACACTGCGCAGGTCCTCCTGCAGACGCTCGCGAGTGAGGGCGTCCAGCGCGGCAAAGGGTTCGTCCAACAGGAGCAACGAAGTTTCGGCCGCCAAGGCACGAGCAATTGCCACCCGCTGCTGCTGCCCGCCGGAGATTTCCCAGATACGCCGGTCCGCAGTGCCGACCAGACCGACGCGGTCGAGAAGCTCGTCGCGCCTTCGCCCGCGCTCGCTCTTTGCAACGCCGGCGTATTTGAGTGCCAGATCGATGTTGCCGCCCACCGATTTCCACGGAAAGAGCCGTGGCTGCTGAAACACCACTCCCGCACTCGACCCGGGAATCGGGTCGGATCCGGAGACCTGAACCGTTCCACTGGAAGGACTTTCGAAACCCGCGATCAGCCGCAGCAATGTGCTCTTGCCGCAACCCGACGCTCCGACGAGAACCAGAAACTCACCAGGTGTGACGTCGATCGATACGGGCCCGAGTGCCGTGACGGACTCTCGACCGTGGCCGTACCTGTGTGAGACGGTGTCGATTCGGATCGCGCCCGGGCGGTCGGGGGCGAATCCACCCGAGGCCTGCTGTGCGGTCACGCTACTGGTCAAGGACATCGGGAAGCCCCTTCACATAGAGAGCATTCTGAAAGACCGCCAGATCAGGCACACTGTCGATCTGCTTCTGCTCGGCCAGGAATTGCGCTGCACTCTGCAGGTTCACTGCCAGATTCCCGGGAGCGCCCTCGGTGCCCAACCATTCCGGCGAAGAGATCTGCTCCGGAGTGAGGAACACACCCTGTTTCAACTGCGCTGCCGCGTCTTCCTTCGAGGCGCCTAATTGTGCGGCAACAGCTTCCGCTGCCGCGTTCGGATCAGTGGCGATCGTCGTGAGCGCGCGGGCCTGAACCTGGCGCCAGGTGTCGACGATCTCGGGGTGATTCTTGGCAAACGCAGTCGACACCACACCAAGATCGAGTGTCGGCTTTCCTGCTGTCGCGAGCTCACGGCTGGCGATCAACTGTGTTCCGTCCTTACGGAGTTCGTCTAGCGTGGGCAGCCAGGTGTAGACGGCATCGATGTCACCGCGCTGCCAGGCTGCGAGGGATGCTTGCGGCTGGAGATCCACCAATTGGACGTCGTCGGCACTGAGTCCGGCCTGGTTCAGCGCTGCCAGCAGACTGTAGTGCGCGGTCGAGGCGAATGCCGTGGCCACTTTCTTGCCGCGCAGATCTGCGACGGTCTTGATTCCGGTTGCGTTGCGCGCCACCAGGGCTTCGTTGTCGCCGGCCACGTCCAGAACAAACGCGACCTGATACGGAATGTTCAGCGGTGCCGAGAGTCCACGAGCAACCGGACTCGAACCGATTGCGCCGAAATCGATTTCACCGGCGATGAAGGCGGTGTTGATGTCGGCTCCCGAATCGAACTTCGTCCACTTCACGTTGTACTCGGGCAGTGCGTCTTCGAGCCAGCGATTGTTCTTGACTATCAAGTCGCCGCTCGGGAACGACTGGTAAGCGATACGGATCGTTTCCTTGGACGAATCCTGGCCCGAATGATCCACCGAGCACGCACCGAGAACAAGGGCAAGGACGCCGATCAGCACCGTGAACGCCGTCCGGGCAGCCCTTCCTTCATTGGGCGTCGAATTACTGCTGCGCTTCAGATTGCTGCTGGCGTGTTTCTGATTGTCAGTCATACTTTTCCCCTCCAGGGAACGGCGCGGCGCTCTGCAGCCCGCAGCAGTCCGTCGATGATCAGGCCGGAGAATCCGATGGCAAAGATCCCCACCAGCACGACCGGTGTGTTGTTGTAATTGCTTGCATCCTTGACCATTCCGCCAATTCCGGGGATGCCGTTGAACAGTTCGGCCGCGACCACCGACGAGTACGCCATACCTACCGACAGCCGAATGCCCGTGAAAGTTTCCGGTAAGGCCGACGGGACGACGACGTCCCGGATCACTTGCGCCCGTGAGGCTCCCAGGGCCCTGGCCGCTTCGACAAGTCCGACCGGCGCCGCGACCACAGCAGCTGTGGTGGCCACCGCTGCCGGCGGAAGAGCAGCGAGCGCCAGCAATGTAATCTTCGGCGCCTCGTCGATTCCCAGCCAGATCACCAGCAGGAAGAAATACGCCAGGGGCGGCAGTGCGCGCAGGAACGTCAACCACGGTTCGAGCAGGCTCCGCAGCCATGTCACCGATCCCATGGCCAAACCGAGGATCACGCCCAATCCGACGCCGATGATCACACCGACCAGCACCCGTCGCAGCGTCATGTAGAGGTGCTCCCAGAGCAGGTAGCCCTGGTAGCCGCGCACTCCGTCGTGCGTGGTCATCGTGTTGACGAAGGCATGCCAGACCGTGCTCGGGAACGGCACGAAGGTCTCACTCCAGGTGCCGCTCGCGGCAGCGACCTGCCACAGGGCCAAGAATGCGATCACGGAAAGCACCGGCAGTCCGACAGTGGTCGCACTCGAAGTCCACGGCCGACGCGGCTCACGGTTCGGTTCCGTGACTGATGTTGGTTCTATTGCTTCGACAGGAGTCGACATCGCTGTTCTTCCTCGACGTACGGAAAATTCCGGCACACATGCAGCAACGGGCGCATATGCAGGGGCGAAGGCGCACAGAGCGGCGCCATTCTCACTCAGGAGAGTCGGAAGGAATCAACAGCAACAGCAGTTGGCACCAAGACGGCACAGGTCGACGGCGATGCGTCGTGTCAGTGGCGTCGAGGGCATGGGGGTAATTACTACCTGTGTCTGCAATTACCCGCAAATGCGGGGGAAATAGGCGTCAGTCGGCCAAGCGAACCGACAGCGAATACATGAGCGGGATCTCGGGTCGTCCGGCCGGGACTCCCCAACGCTTGCCGCCGAGTTCAGCCATCTCCTCGAATCCTTGCCAACCGTTGGCGTACGGGTACTCGTCGAAAGACTCGAGCGTCAATCCGGCGCGCCGCAAAGTTCCTAGCACCTCGGAAATGGACCAGTTGAATTCACATGAGGGGAAAGGATTTTCAAAGTTCTCGACTCCTTTTCCCTCAGCGCCTGGCAAGACGAGATCGGCCGAATCTGCCACGTAGTCGCCCACGCCACGGGGTTCGGTCACGGGAGTCCCGCCTCCGTACGGGTATGTCAGCGACCACCTCTCGTCGAAACACATGGCAAACGGATGAAACTCCACCAGAACGAATCGACCGTTCGGCGCGAGAACACCGGCAATCCCCTCGGCCCACTCGTCGAGATCGGGTAACCAGATCACCGTTCCGTACGAAGAAAAGACTCGGTCGAACTTTCTCTGGCCAGCGGCAGCAGCGCGGAGCCACGCAGATACATCGGCACGCTCGAAATCGGCGGCAATTCCGGATTCCGCGGACAAGGTTCGGGCGAAGTCGATCGCGGAATCCGCGATGTCGACGCCGGTCACCGCGGCACCGAGAGCGGCCAAACTCAACGAATCCTGACCGGAATTGCACTGCAGATGAAGAATCGAGGAGCCGTCGATCTCGCCGAGCAGCGCCAGTTCTTCCGGATACAAGGTCGACCCGCCGTTGCGAAAGAACTGTGCCTGGTCTCCTTTGTGACTGTTGTGAGCGACGGTCGCCGCATTCCACGACAACCGATTCATCTCCGCTGCATCCATCACTACTGCATCCACCTCTACTGCATCCACTTCTCGACCCACAACAAGTCCGCCCGAGTTCACCACGTCCCAGGTCACGTCGGCAATCGATTTACTGGGCTGGAAACCTATCCGAACGAAGATGCAACAGGTTACAGTTTTTCGACGGACCATCGAAGGAGAACCAGTGCGCTACGGACTCAGCCTGTTCACCAGTGATCGCGGCATCCGCCCTGCCGATGCAGCAAAGGCTGCGGAGGCGAATGGATTCGACGCCTTTTACGTTCCGGAGCACACTCACATCCCTGTCTCGAGGGATTCCGATCACCCCGGAACCCAGTCGGCCGAATTGCCCGACGACCGTTACATGCGCACACTCGACCCCTGGGTTGCCCTCGGCACCGCCGCGTCGGTCACGAATACCATCCGATTGGGCACCTCCGTGGCTCTCCCCCTCGAACACGATCCGATCACTCTCGCGAAAACCATCGCATCGCTGGACCATCTTTCCGGCGGACGCGTGGTCTTCGGCGTCGGATTCGGCTGGAATGCAGAGGAACTCGCCGACCACGGCGTACCGCCCAACAAACGCCGGACCGCACTCCGGGAGTATCTCGAAGCCATGGGTGAACTGTGGTCGAAGGAAGAAGCTTCGTACGACGGCCAATTCGTGAAGTACGGACCCAGCTGGGCGTGGCCCAAACCAGTTCAGAAGCCCCGTCCTCCCATCCTCTTGGGCGGCGGCGGCAACGAGAAGACTTTCAAGTGGATCGCAAAGTCTGCCGACGGGTGGATCACCACACCCATCGAGCAGGAGATCGACGGAAACGTGGAACTGCTCCGAAAGATCTGGGCCGAGGCAGGTAGAGTCGGCGAGCCTGAAATAACCGTCCTGGCAGGCAAACCCGATTCGGAGAAGCTCGCCCACTGGGAAGACATCGGTGTCACCGAAGCAATGTTCGGCACTCCGGACAAGAGCCCCGACGAGGTTGTCGGATACATGGAACGCCTGGCAGCCAAGCTCGGACGGTGAGGTCCGCCACAGCATCTTGACCTCAACTGCACTCGAGGTTTTAACGTCGGTATTGCACAAGACAGTGCAACGGCAGCAAAACCCGAGACAGAAGAGGGGCGAGGAGTGACCACAAAACTGGTTGGCACCCAATCTGTTTCGGACGACTCTGTTGATGCGGAGCCGTCCATCCGAAACTCCTTCGTCGAGGCGTTCCGGAACCATCCCGCCGGCGTCTCGATCATCACCGCAACGGGCGATGACGGCCCGGCCGGCATCACGTCATCGTCGGTGATCTCGATCAGCGCCGATCCTGCAGTTCTGGCGTTTTCACTGCAGTCGTTGCGAGGCTCTGCGAGCGTCATCGCTTCCGCCCGCAGTTTTGTTGTTCACCTGGCAAATTCGGCGAACGAACGACTGGCTTCCACGTTCGCAACCCGCGGCGCTGTGCGCTTCGGAGACGATATGCCCTGGTCGTTTCTCTCGACGGGTGAACCGTTCCTACATGGGACAGGCCACGCCCTGCGTGCGGTTCCCTTGAATGCCACTACATGTGGCGCCGCAGTGATCGTCACTGCACGCGTCGTCGACGTCATCGATCCGCAGCACATGTCAGCGCCGCTCGTCTATCACAATCGAACCTATCGAAATCTCTCGACTCACAACATTTCCTCAAAGGAAGGCATGTCACATGACTGAATACGTTCTCCCCGAACTGGATTACGACTACGCCGCTCTCGAACCGCACATCTCCGGCGAGATCATGGAACTGCACCACAGCAAGCACCACGCCACGTACGTGGCGGGCGCCAACAGCGCAATCGAGCAGTTGGCTGCTGCGCGCGAAGACGGCACGATCACCGCGAAGGCGCCGCTGCTCAGCAAGAACCTCGCCTTCCACCTCGGCGGCCACACCAATCACTCCATCTTCTGGAAGAACCTCTCCCCCAACGGCGGTGAGCGGCCAGAGGGCGAGTTGGCAGCCGCAATCGACGAGCACTTCGGCACCTTCGACGCATTCGTCAACCACTTCTCCGCTGTAGCAACCACTTTGCAGGGGTCCGGCTGGGCGGTACTGGCCTACGACACGGTCGGGCAGCGCCTGGTCATCGAGCAGCTCACCGACCAGCAAGGCAACATCAGCATCGGTATCGTTCCGTTGCTCATGCTCGACATGTGGGAGCACGCTTTCTACCTGCAGTACAAGAACGTCAAGGCCGACTACGTGAAGGCCTACTGGAACGTCATCAACTGGGAAGACGTTGCACAGCGATACGCGACGGCCACAGCCTCGACCGGCTTGATCGTCCCCGCCTGATCGTCCCCACCCGATCACTGCCATATCACCCCGATCAGCCCAGCTCGGCACGGTGGCTCCGTTGCCGAGCTGGGTTTTTACACCCCCGAGATCGATGTATGTGAAGGCAGGTAACATACACCGAGCGCGGCTGACTCGGCCGTCCGCCGATTCGACTCCGAGGGGAACCAGTGCTCGATATCAGTGGTTTGATCGCGACGTGGCGTCCGACGCTGGACACCGCAGCACGCAATGCATGGGGACTCTCGTTCGGCGACGGTGTCGAGAAGACCGAACGCACCCCGTCCGTACTGATCAGCGAAGGTCCACACCGCGATCTGTATCGCTTCGGCGCATTGTGGAGGCCAAGAGGTAATCCGGTTCTCCTCGTACCGCCCCTCGCGGTTTCAGCCGACTGTTACGACCTTCGTGCGGGCCAAAGCCTCGCCGCGCACCTACTGGATGGGGCGAACACGCCCTACCTCCTCGACTACGGGACCATGCGGTACTCCGACCGCGGGATGGGTTTCGAGGCCTGGGTCGACGACATCATCCCGGAAGCGATCCGTACGATCTCGGACCTACATGACGGCGCACCGGTTTCGCTGATCGGGTGGAGCCTCGGCGGGACCATGTCTCTGCTCACGGGCTCCGCTCACTCCGACCTGCCGATCGCATCGATCACGGCAATCGGAACGCCAATCGATTACACGAAGATTCCCGCTATCAGCCCCTTGAGGCTGATCGGCAAATACACGGGCGACACCCCACTCACGTCAGCGACCAATCTTGTCGGCGGACTACCTGCTCCACTCGTTCAGGCGAGTTACAAGGTGACGGCGTTGCAGCGCGAAGTTCTCAAGCCATGGTTCATCATGCGCAACCTCCACAACACCGAGACACTGGCTCGCATGGAATCGATAGACAAGTTCATGGCAGCCATGCCTGGATACCCGGGCAAGGCTTTTCAGCAGATCTGCGAACAACTCATGCTCGGCAACAATCTCTACAACGACGCCGTCACGCTTGCCGGACGCGAGATCAAACTGTCAGCTCTGAGCGTTCCCGTTCTCGCGGTCGGCGGCACCACTGACGTGATTGCACCCATCGCTTCGGTGGAAGCGATCACGTCGGTCCTCACCGGAGCGCCGTCGGTCCGGTTCGAGAAGGCGCCGGGAAGTCACCTCGGGCTCGTTGCCGGCCCCACCGCGAGAGACTCCACCTGGGCGCACATCGACGAATTCTTGAAAGAGAATGCACCGCAGTTGGTTTCGACCAGCTAAATCACGGCGTTGTGATGCCCGCGGCTACAGCTGCCTTGTGCCAATCCGGGAATTCACTCAGCAAACGGGTGTACAACTGGGCGTCGTCGACGGTGTCGATGTCGTCCAGCGCGAAGAATCCGGCATTGTCGACCACCCTGCCGTCGAGGTCGTCGAGCTTCTCCAGCACTCCGTAGTTGGCCTTGCCGATTCCGACGAACTGCCAAAAGGCCGGGAGCCCAGACGCTTCGCGCATCAATTTCGTGATTTCCTTGCGCTCGCTGAAGCCACCGTCGGTGAAGAACAGGACGAGCGTCGGCGCCGAACCACGTGTCAGGCCGGAAAGAATCTCAGTCATGATCGGCACTTCACGATTTGCGGCGCCGATCTTGTCGTAGTTGAATCCGCCGTGCGAGCCGCGCAAGTGCAGGTAGGTATCCGACCACTCTTCCGCGTCATGGACAGAGATCTCGGGGAGTTTGACGAAGCTGACTGCATACAAGTACGGCTCCAGCTTGCCGTCGTCATCGAGTTGGATCGCAACGGGAATCATGCGTTCGACAACACGATGCACCACTCTGGTGCGGTACTGCTTGGCCATACTTCCGGTTTTGTCGATCACCAGGACCACCCGTGCCCGAATTCCGTTGCCACCCTTCGTCAGCAGGACCTTGGCCACTTCGCGCTTTCGGAGGTCCAGCTTCTCCCGCTTCACCATGGAGAGTTTGGCTTCGTCGGGCACGGTCCGAATGCCGTCTGTCGTTTCAGCAGAGCCGGCGGGTCGAGCCGGCGGTTCCTCGTCGACCGACACTCCGAATGCTGTTACCAGGTCCGCCAATCCGCTGTCCCAGCCAGCTGACACGTTTCGCAGCTTCCAGCCCGCGCCGCGGCGATAGATCTCGACGAGAACCGCTGCCCTCTCACTCGTCAACCCCAAAGCCTGAGCCACGATGGCGGTGGAACCAACCTGCTCCACCACGACACCAAGGCCCCCGACAGCAGACAGGGTTCCGTTTGCCGCCGCATCAAGTGCCACGGCAACACTCAGCTGATGGATGTCAGCGGGCAACCTCGCAATGTCGATTTCGATGACGCCGCCGGACTCCAAGCGCACCGCGCCTTCGGGTGAGACCGGCTGATTGAAGAAGACAAAATCTGCGTCGTCCCGTACTTTGTTCCGTTCGTCGAGCTGGAACACCATCAGGTCTACCGTGCCCGGGGCGCTACCGTTCACCGCCACCTTCAGCGAAGTTCCCTCAACGACTGTGTTCGCTCCACGCGCCAGCTCCATACCGGAAGATTAGCTGGCCACCAAAGAATCAACGGCCCCGCGGTCGGAAGAATCACAGCACACTTTCAGCAATCGCGAGGATTCTCGAGGCAGACTGTTCGTGGAAGATTTGTCGCACGCGGGACCAAGAGCCTGAACATCGACAGAATCCTAGGGTCGATCAGGAGGTCAAAATGCCGCACGGCCAGACGCGCACCATCCCGATGTTGCCACTCTTGCCACCTCTGACGAATTTCGACGACGCAAGTCGCTCGGTCGTGTCCTACCTCGACGAATATCTTCCGCTGGCACTGTGGTCGATCACGCGGTTCGACGGGTCCAATCAAATCTTTCTCACCGTCTCACCCAACCCACTTCACATCGAAGTCGGCGAGACCCGGGCTTGGCCAAACACCATGTGCAGCGAGGTGGTACTCGGAAATGCGCCGCCAGTCTCATCGAATCGCGCGCTCGTGCGCGCACTGTCCCGTGATGGCAGGTGGGAAGGCATTGGCGCATACGTCAGCATCCCAATCCTCCACAACGACGGCAGTCTCTTCGGCACTCTGTGTGGCGCCGACCCGAGTGCGGGCGACTCCGCACTCGAGGACAACCTGGCCCTCCTCAATCTCCTGTGCCGACTTCTCGGAACCATTCTCGATGTCGACTATCAGCGCGCGCAGTCAGTCCGACTGGCCGAAACTGCGCAACTCGATGCCGAGACCGACCCGTTGACAGGTCTTCTCAATCGGCGCGGGTGGAATCGCATCCTCGAGGCCGAGCAAACTCGGTACCGCCAATTCGCCGATCCGGGAGCTATCATCATCGTCGATCTGGACGGCATGAAGACCATCAACGACGAACTCGGCCACGCCGCGGGCGACGAATACGTTCAAAAGGCTGGCAAGATCTTGGCAGCGTGCGCGCACCCTGGTGCGGTGGTTTCACGGTTGGGCGGAGACGAGTTCGGAATCGCTCTGCCCGATACACAGCCGCGCGCCGTCGACTACCTGCTCGAGTGTTTGGAGAAGGCGTTCCGGAATGCCGACGTCTGTTGTTCGATCGGTCGAGCCGACTTTTCCATGACCCAAAGCCTTTCCGAGACTTGGGATACGGCCGACGCCGAGATGTACCGCCACAAGCGCTCGAAGCGCTGATTAGCCTCCCCCACGGCCTGTTGGCACCGCATCGAGGTCTCCTTCGATACGGTGCCCGGGCCGTGTTCTGTTGTCGCCAAAGAGGTTTGACCTCTCAGGTTTTGAAGGTGGTGTTCGCCGGCCTCGGGTGCTGCTGCGGGTCGATCGAGGGTGGCGGGATGAACCAGGGTTTGTTGTCGGCGCCTATTCGGATTTCCCATTTGCCGACGAATCCGGATTTGCGGTGCATCAGTCGGTGATGTGAACGGCACAGCAGGACCAGGTTGTTCATCACCGTCGGGCCACCGTTGGCCCAGTGCCGGATATGGTGCGCATCCGTCCAGGCAGGCACACATGTGCAGCCGGGGAACGCGCAGCCTTTGTCGCGGGCGATCAGCGCGACCCGTTGTTCGGGGGTGACCAATCGTTTTCCGGGTTTCGCATCCAAGGGTGCGCCGTGACTGTCGAGCAGGACGGTGGAGAGGAAGCAGTCGCAGCCGAGGAGTCTGGTCTGCGAGACGGACAGTGGCCCCAGCCACGGCATGTGCCCGACATCAAGATCGGCCAGGTCCAGTGAGCCGTCATCACCCGAATCCGAAGACTGTGCGGAACAATCCCGATGCTCGACCAGATCCCGAGCATTGATGTGCACGTTCACGTGCGGCCGCTGCCCACCGTCTTTGCCGGTCTTGGCGCAATCGAGATAGCGGCGGATCAGTTCGGTGAACCCGTCGGCAGTTCGTTTCGCTGCCGACCGAGAATCCGGGGTTCCATCCGGTGCCGGGGTCGGCATCGTCAAATTCGACAACGCCGACAACAACATTTCACCGGTGAGGGCATCGAAATCCCCACGCACCACCACCCGACCGTTCAACGTCGACGCGATCCGCAACTCATTGAGATCGACATCCTCGGCGGGCGGGATCTCATCCGACTCGAACAACCGCTCCAACGTCGCGATCACGTTCCGCACCTTCGTCGTCGTCGCCTCCACACCCGACGCAGCCGCCAACAACAAATCGATGCACTTCGGTAGCGCCTCCTCCGGCATCCCCTTCGGCGGTGACTCACAGAACGCCACGATCAACACGGCATGCTCGAACGAGCAATCCCCGCCATCGAAGCCTGCCGCCACCGCCGGAAACGGCCGCAAAGCCGCACCCAACGCGGCGATCTTCTTCCCGTCCCGAACCTGCAACATCGTGTTGCCCGCCAACCAGGACCCCACCCCGCGACTGGCAATCACCTGATCATCCGGGCGCAACGAGAGTTCGTCGACCACCGCCACTCGAACGGCTTCCAGGCGCAGAATCTCCACACTCGCCTCGACAGCAGCCTCACGCAACTCAGCAGCAGTCAACCGCCACAGGCGTCCGCGCAACCCCACCGCAGAACCAGACACCACATCCGACAACAAGACACTCATTGAATCCCCCGATCCCCTCCCCAAACAATACTCGAACACGCGTTCGAGTCAACCCCTTGCTACCAGCGCAAATGAGAGCAGGGAATAGTTCGACCGTCGCACGCGTATTATTTGAGTAAGCAATACTTGCGGTCGCAAATAAATGGAGGGCGTCACCGATGACAACTGATGAACACGTACGTGGTCGTGTGTGGCGCGACCTCGTCGTCTCCCACAGCGTCATCCTCGGCAAGATGGAGGCGGACCTTCGAACCACCACCGGACTCACCCTTGGCCAGTACGACGTTCTGCTCCGACTGCACGAAGTTCCGGGAAACACGATCCGAATGGGCGATCTGGCCGAACTGGTCCTGGTCACCACCAGTGGCGTGACGCGCGTCGTCGATCGATTGGTCGAGGCCGGATTAGTGGAGCGTGTTAGACCGGACAACGATCGACGCGTCGTGACGGTATCGATGACGCCTGCGGGCAAGAAGACGCTTCGAAAAGCGTCCGCCATACACACGCGAGGGATCGCCGAATACTTCTCCGATCTCATTGAAACCGAGGAGCTTCCGGTACTCGAACGCTTCTTCTCCCGACTTGCCACACATCACACGAATCAAGGCGGCGCATGCGATGCGCACGTAGAACAACTCTCCATCACCCCCACAAACAGATAGCGAGAAACAACATGGCTTTCGAATTGGGCGTCTACCATTTCGGTGAACTCACCCCAGATCCCACTACCGGCGCGATGATGAATCCCGGTGTCCACCTTCGCCATTTGGTGGAGCAGGCAACCGTTGCCGATCAGGTTGGACTCGATGTCTTCGGCGTCGGCGAGCACCATCGCACCGACTTCGCAGTCTCAGCCCCGGCAGTTGTGCTCGCGGCAATGGCTCAGGCTACCGACAACATCAAGCTGTCCAGCGCCGTAACCGTACTCAGTTCCGACGATCCCGTCCGTGTGTTCCAACAGTTCGCGACAGTCGACCTGCTTTCCGAAGGCCGTGCCGAGATCATTGCCGGCCGAGGTTCGTACACGGAGTCATTTCCGCTTTTCGGGTACGACCTGTCCCAGTACAACGAACTCTTCGCCGAAAAGCTCGATCTACTACTGAAACTGCGCGACGAGAACCCGATCAACTGGGAAGGACAACTTCGCGCACCACTGATCGACGGTGACGTGACGCCCCGCCCGGACCGTCAGATTCCGGTGTGGATCGCAGTCGGAGGTACTCCGGCCTCTGTCGTCCGTGCCGCGAAACTGGGCCTGCCCCTCTCACTGGCCATCATCGGTGGAAGCTACCAACAGTTCGAACCGTTCGTCGATCTGTACCGCAGGGCTGCAGCGGAGTTCGGACACGATCCGAAGAAGCTCGCTGTCTCGATTGCTTCGCCAGGATTTGTCGATACCTCGAAGCAAACAGCACTCGACACGTCGTACCCGTACTTCCAGGCCGGGTGGATGCAGAATCATCATCAGCGGGGAAACGGAGTTCCCATGCCGCGCAGGGCATACGAGGCGCAGGCAACCACCGCGGGTGCGTTCTTCCTCGGCGGCCCGCAGGAAATCATCGACAAGACGATGGCGCAGTACGAACTGTTCCATCATGACCGCATCATGATCCAGATGGGGTTCGGCAACGTGCCACAGAAGGACATGCTGCGTGCGATCGAGATCCTCGGCACCGAAGTAGCCCCCGTTGTGCGTAAGGAAATCGAATCACTGAAGTCGTCCCAAAAATAGGAGTTTCGATGAGCACACCGCTCAAAATTGTTGCCGTTGTCGGCAACCTTCAAAAACCCTCCAAGACTCGTGCCCTCGTCGACCTGATCGTCGAAACCTTGGGAGACTTCGAGCAGATCGACACACGAGTTTTCGAGATCGTGGATCTGATTCCAGGTCTTGCATCTGCTCTGGATCGCGATCACGTCGACTCAGTGACCGCCGAAGCGCTGGCAGCAGTCGAGTCCGCCGATATCGTCATCGCGGCGTCACCGGTGTTCCGCGGCTCGTACACGGGAATGTTCAAGCATTTTTTCGATCTCGTCGACCAGTACGCGCTTGCCAACACTCCGGTGATTCTTGCCGCCACAGGTGGCAGCGACCGCCATGCTCTCGTGTTGGACCATGCCCTGCGGCCACTGTTCGCTTTCTTCCAAGCGCTGACCGCTCCGGTCGGGATCTATCTCAGCTCAGGTGATTTCGACGGAACGACTATCCTCAACCCTGAGGTATTCGAACGTATCGAGATGGCAGCAAAGGACGTCCTGCCGGTAGCCAGGATGCTCGCGGAGCGGCATCGAGTTGCGCTGACGTGAACGCCCCTCGTCTGCACAACAATGACCCGGAACCACCACCAGCGGTCACGACTGGCAATGCGGCTGATCCAGCACACTTACGCCGCTGATCCACATCGCATCACCGAACACCGTTTTTCAGTGATTCTTCAGCTCCATCGCAGTAGCGTCGAAAGGGCCACCTCATGTCAGGAGCCCCCCATGACCACCCCGGATCAACCCACTGTCCAGCAATCCGTTCCTCAGCACCCGATTCGACCACCCGTCAATGCGGGCTGGGCAGTGGTCTCGCTGCTGTTCTTCTGGCCGCTTTCCTTCTCCGCTTTCACGCACGCCTTCAACGTGTATCCGCTGTGGGCTGACGGCGATGTGGCCGGGTCGCGGTATGCGTCCGATCGAGTGAAACGGCTCGGTCAGATCTCGCTGTGGATCGCAGGCGGCCTACTACTCCTGGTCTGCATCCTGTACGCGATTGCGGCAATCGTGTGGTTCGCCAACGGTGGCCACGATTACGGTCCGCGGCGTATGCGCTGAACAGCCACCCTGGACAACCACACCACCAGGACATCACCTCATCAATCGATCGACGAACTCCATGGTCTGGTCCATCGAAGCGACCGTCGTTTGACCGTGGCTGATTCCGGCGAGTTCTTGATACTCGAACTGCGTTCCCCGCGAACGCATGTCGACCAGTTGCGCCCAGGTAAGGGCGACAGGAACCGTTGTGTCCGACACGCTCTGCACCACGCGCAGTGGACGGTCGTAGCCGTCGACCGGCACCTGCATCATCTCGCGGAACAGGTCGTACATGCGCGGCGTCCATACCGACCGAGAAAACAACGAGCTCAACTGGATTCGTTCGGCTCGAATGTGTCGGCCGAGATCTCCGGCGCACAGTGTCCGAGCCTTTTCCATCCACTCGATCCCCTGCGGCGAAAGAACCTCGCGAATGTTCTCTTCGGGTCGTTGATCGTCGATCCCAGCCAGGACGTAGAGCGCATATCCCACCAGCCCGGTGATACCGATGTCGGGAAACAGCGGGCCGCCCAACGGAAACAGCCCTTCCATGTGTGTGGGGCCTGCGACGACAACCGAGCCACGGAAATCCAATTCCGCCGCACGAGTGGTGGCATCGTGTCCCGCGAAGTACGCCGCATGACCACCTTCGGACAAACCCGCGACCATCCACCGCGGACTCAGCACATTGCCGTACAACTCGTGCGCGGCCCGCACGATGTCGACGGCATTCGCGCCGGCGGCATGTCCGTCGAGATAGGCCAGCACCCCGTCGGTACCAACTCCCGAGTAGTCGGTAGCGACCACCGCGTACCCCTGCTCCAACCAGCGTTCGATCGGTTCGATCTCGCCCGGACCGAATCCGGTCGACGAGGGTGCACACTGATCCGCACTGCCCAAAGTTCCGTGGGCATAGGAGATGACGGGCCAACCGCCCGCCGGTGGGGCGCCTTCCGGCAGAAACACGGACCCTGACGATTCTCCCCATCTGTCAGCGGTACGCAGAGTTCGATACACGACCCGCTGCGTCTCACCGGCGCCGACTGGAAACACTGCGGCCGAGAGTTCGCCATAGGACTCCAGCGCACCCGCTACTTCCGGTTCGTCCGCCGTCGCCACTGCAACACCTGATCCCCACCCGAGACCTGACAACAGAATGCTCGCCACCACGGCCGCAACAAAGGTTCTACCCGAACGACTCACCACGCCAACCCCTCCCGACCTATGCAGAGCATGATGTCGATATGCAGATCATCATCACCGGTCACAGCCTGCCCGGACGTGAGTGTTCCGAAACCGCAACCTTCGAAGAGCGCAGCAACATCCACGTCGGCGTTCAGCGCCGAGGCAAGCCACACGAAATCCTCGACCTCGTACCGGGAGATACCGAGACAGTGCGATGGGAACTGACAGCGAGTCTGGAGCGAAAGTCCGGTGCCTGGGACTTACTCGGTCCATACATCCAGGGTCCACCTCGCGGACGCTTCATCTACCTGTCCTGGGTGACGGTATCCGATGACCAGACGTTCGAGATGTTTCGGCGCGCAAAGCTGATGCTCGACGCGATCCCCGAGCACATCGCCGAGGAGGCCGACGCTTCCGGCATGCTCCACGGAGACCTCGGCCTCACCGACGCCGCCAGTAAACCACTGTGTGCGGCTATCCGACCGCCGACGATCACATGGTCATCCTCGCCTTACTGAGCATCGTTCAGTAGTGTGGAGATCGAACACTTAGCCTGCCCGGTGGCCCCACACGATCGATACGGAGTCCGAACTGATGAGCACCGAACACCTCGATGTCCTGATCGTCGGCGCCGGCTTGTCCGGCATCGGTGCTGCGTATCGACTCCAGACCGAGCTTCCCGGCAAGTCGTACGCAATCCTCGAGGCCCGCGCGAACAGTGGCGGAACCTGGGACCTCTTCAAATACCCTGGCATCCGGTCGGATTCCGACATGTTCACGCTCGGCTACCCGTTTCGGCCGTGGACAGATGCCAAAGCAATCGCCGACGGTGATTCGATCCTCCGGTACGTGCGCGACACCGCGCGAGAGAACGGGATCGACAAGAAGATTCGGTACAACCGGAAGGTGACGGCCGCATCATGGTCGTCGGCGGACTCGACGTGGTCAGTCACGGTCACGACCGGCGACGAAGACGAAACATTGACCTGCAATTTCCTCTATCTCTGCAGCGGTTACTACAGCTACGAGGGCGGATACACCCCCGACTTCCCCGGACGTGAATCGTTTGCCGGCGAGGTTGTGCACCCGCAGTTCTGGCCCGAAGAACTCGATTACTCCGACAAGAAGGTCGTTGTGATCGGAAGCGGCGCCACCGCAGTCACATTGGTCCCCACGATGTCACGGGACGCAAGCCAAGTCACGATGCTCCAGCGATCACCGACATACATTCTGGCTCTGCCGTCCAGCGACAAGGTATCGGACACCATCCGCGCAGTATTGCCGAATCAACTCGCGCACAGCATCGCTCGATGGAAGAGCATCGTAGTGAACCTGAGTTTCTATCAACTGTGCCGGCGCAGTCCAGCGCGTGCAAAGCGGTTGCTGAACCTCGCGATCAGTCGCCAACTCCCGGAAGAGATCCCACTCGATCGTCACTTCACACCCACCTACGATCCCTGGGATCAACGCTTGTGCGTCGTACCGGACGGCGATTTGTTCAAAGCCCTCCGATCCGGCAAGGCCTCGATCGAGACCGATCGCATCGACACTTTCACCGAGACCGGAATTCGTCTCGCGTCAGGTCGCGAACTCGAAGCTGACATCATCGTCACTGCAACAGGATTGAAGATGGAAGCGTGCGGCGGGATGTCGATCGAAGTGGACGGCGAACCCGTCACCCTCGGTGATCGTTACGTCTACAAGGGCATGATGATCAGCGACGTACCGAACTTCGCGATGTGCGTCGGCTACACCAACGCCTCGTGGACTCTGCGAGCAGATCTCACGTCGATGTACGTCTGCCGACTGCTGACGGAGATGGACAAGCGCGGCTATTCGAAGTGCGTGCCGCACGCGAGCGAAGAGATGGACCAGCGGCCGATCCTGGACCTGGCGTCGGGGTACGTCATGCGTGCTGTGGAACAGTTCCCGAAGCAGGGATCGAAGTCACCGTGGAACATGCGTCAGAACTACATCCTTGATCGTCTTCACTCGACGTTCGGGAGCATCAACGACCACATGACGTTCTCGAAGGCGCCAGCTCGACATTCGACACCGGTACCGAGCAAGAGTTGAGCGGACCACGAACAACCAGGTAGAGCAATCGGGCGAAGCCACCAATCGATCCGACGACAAAGAACACACCCGAACCTGCGACTACTGCACAGAGCGCACCGAGAACGATGATCGCCGACGCCTCTACCATTCGACCGGCGGACTCCGATCCGAGAACGTGTATTTCATCAACTCCTTCGTCCATAAAACTATTTTCAGCCAACCGTCCAGCCGGTTTGTAGGGACTTTAGTCGCGAGTCGGATCAAAATGGACTCATAATTGCAGGTCAAGCGTTCAGTTGGCCATTCCGGCCGGATGATCTCCAGTCCGTTCCATTGTGATGGTCGGCAACAGAGTGCTGGTCGAATACATGGACGATTCACGAATCGACACGGTCGTATCAAATCTCCGTGCCTCTTTACCCACTCTTGCGCAGGGTATGGCCCAGCGACGTGACCAGTGAAGCATCGGTAGGGCAATGATCACCCTCGCGGCAAACAATCTTCCCGAGCGCGTCCTTCGCAGCGACAAGATCAACGAACTCGCGCCAGGCCTGACAGCTTGACCTCGAAAGACGAAACCGCGGGCGACGAGTTCCAACGCCACGGCCACCGAGCAGGTTTGTGCCAACAACAACCCTGCCAATACAAGAATTTGCACAGCACCGGCCTGAACGGCCGATCCCGTCGCGAGCAACACACCGACAAAGGCTCCGGGCAATGTCACGAGGCCGACGGTGCGCGTCTGGTCGACTCCAGGCAGCAGAGCATCGGAGGCAGCGGTGCGGGCTACCTCCCACCGCGCATCGCGTTGGGAAAATCCAAGGCTCAGTGCTGCTTCCACTTCCCCGTACCGGTCGTCGACGGCGTCGAGTCCGCGTTTGGCTGCCATCGATGTTGCAGTCATCGCGCCACCCAGAACAATGCCGCCGATCGGCACCAGAGCGACGCCTTGCAGCGGAACCACTCCGGACAGCAGCATCAGTGGCAGAACCACACCGATTCCCGACGCCAACGCGATGGTCAGCCAAACTCCGGACGTCCCCGCGTTCGAGCGTCGTGCCGCGGTGAAAGACGCTGCAACGAACATGCCGACGAGCACGAGGAGCGCCGACCAGATGTGGGCCAAGGCGGCGGCAAGGATCAACGAAATCGCAGCCAACTGAAGAGTGCCACGAGCGAGGGCACCGGGGACCACCCGAACGCTACCGAGATAGGTGAATCGGTAGACGAGCGTGGCGACAAGTGCCATGACGATGCAGAGCACAGCCAGACGGATGCCGGAGTCGGCTATCGAAAGGCTCATGGGTCTCAGTGTTCCCTACGAGCCGAGTCCGATCCGAATTCGAGAACCGCTCAGAACACCCAACCGCGAAGGGCGACGAATCGCAGGCCACCGACAATTCCGCTCACGGCGATCACAAGCCCGGCTTGAAGAAGCCCGTCGGCGCCCGGGAGAAGGAAGCCGAGCGCACTGATGGCGGCAGAACTGGCGATCAACCCGACCAGTGCGAGTCCACCACCTTCCCACTGCGCGGTGAACCAGTTGACGCGATCCGCGGCATGGAAGGTGAGCCGGCGATGCAGCTCATTGGCCAGAATGGTGCTCAAGACCGCACCAACTGCGTTGGCGACCAGCGCTCCGTCACCGCGCAGCGCCAGAAAAGCGGCAAAGTACAAGATGTTGCTGGCTCCGCCGACGAGGGCAAAACGAACGAGCTGAGCAAAGGCGCCGTCGCCGGCAAGGGCGCGAAGCCTCGTTGCCGCGAAACCTGCACTCCGCGTACCCACCATCGAGATCGGATTGCTCCCGACCCAGATGTCAGACGTGCTCATATCGGCTTCTCTCATACGGACAATCGGAACCACACGTTCCGCTTAGTAATATAGCACTAACGGAATCGATCATTCCGCTTAGTGCCGTAGACTGTGAGGATGCCGACAACACACCCCGACGCTTCTCATGCGGGGACCTCGGCCGACTGCTCACAGCCGCGCCTTCGGTCCGACGCCAAGGCCAACCTCGAGCGCATCCTCAACTCCGCTCGCGAGGTGTTCGCTGCCCAAGGACTCGACGCCACGCTGGCAGACGTCGCGAAGCACGCCGGCGTCGGCGTCGGCACCGTCTATCGCCGCTTCGCCAGCAAGGACGAACTGATCCAGGCACTGTTCGACACGCGGTGTTCCGAGATCGAAACGATCGCCGCCACCGCCCGAGAGATGCCCGACGCCTGGGAAGGTCTTGTCTACTTTCTCGACGTGATCTCTCTGCGCATGGCAGACAACCGCGGATTCGGCGATCTCCTGATGGACGGACGCTTCACGTCCGACACCTTCGCTCGCGCGCGCGCCGGGATCGCTCGACACACTGCGGTACTTGTCAATCGCGCCAAGGAACAGGGCACCCTGCGCAGCGACTTCGAAGTCAACGACATTCCACTTCTCATGCAGGTCGTCAAGATGGCCCAGAAGTTCGGTGGCGACGAGGCCCCTCAGGCTTACCGCCGCGCACTCGGGTTCATGATCGACGGACTCTGCGCGTCGCGCACCGACCATCGGGAACTGCCCGTGCCGGCGCTGTCCTCCGAGCAACTCGATCACGTCCTTCATCGGTTTCAGGCAACGCCCGGGAAGAACTGCTGAGTCGATTTCGGGGTCGACGCCATTGCGGCGTCGACCCCGAAATTTGCTGTCAGTGGGCGATTACCGGTTCACCTTCCGGCGAATCCGGAAGCAGTCCACTCCGAAGAACCAGTCCGGTCAAGACCGCACCGACCGCGAATATGCCTGCGGCCCAATAGAACGTCGTGGTGTAACTCTCGACGGCGGCCTGCGCCTGAGTCAGCGGATTCATCTCGCGGCCCACCAGGTAGTTGGTGGAAGCCGAGGCGGCAATCGTGCTGAGCAGTGCAGTTCCGATCGAGCCGCCCACCTGCTGCATCGTGTTGACCGTGGCAGATGCGACGCCGGCATCTTCGTGATGCACGCCTGAAGTTGCTCCCTGCATCGACGGGGCGAAAATGCTGCCCATGCCGAGTCCGGTGACGACGAGCCCCGGCAGAATGTGGACTGCATAGGTGCTGTCCACCGAGATCTGGGCCAGCAGAGTCATTCCGATCGCCGCGATGACCATTCCGCTCACGATCAGCACTCGCGGACCGACGCGCGGCAGCAAAACCGCTGTCGAAAGCGTTGCCGCTGTCACGATTCCGAACACCATCGGCATGAATGCGAGGCCGGTCATGATCGGGCTGTACCCGAGGATCAGCTGCATGTAGTACGTCAGGAACAGGAAGACTGCGAACATGCCTGCGCCGGAAAGGAAGATCGCCAGGTACGAGCCAGCCCGGATTCGGTCGAGGACCACCCGCAGCGGAAGAAGTGGGTGCTCGGACTTGGTCTGCCAGTAGATGAACGCCGCCATGAACACGACGCCGGCAACGAGCCACGAGATAGTGGGAGTTGCACTCCACCCGTCCGACTCGGCCTTCGAGAATCCGAAGACGATGCTGAACAAGCTGATCGACACCAGGATCGTTCCGGGGATGTCGAGCTTGGGTCGCGAGTCACTGGTGTGCGGCGCGAGCAACAGGACTGCACCGACCAGGGCGATCGCCGCGAAGAAGAGATTCACGAAGAGGCACCAGCGCCAGTCGACCCACTCGGTGAGTGCGCCGCCGAGCAGCAGTCCGATGGCGCCACCACCGCCGGCAACGGCACCGAAGATACCGAACGCCTTGGCACGCTCACCTGGATCCGTGAATGTCACGGACAGCAGCGACAGGGCTGCCGGGGCAAGGAGCGCACCGAATACGCCTTGGCCGGCACGAGCGGCAACAAGCATTTCGAAGTTGACGGCTGCGCCACCGATGGCGGAAGCGACTGCGAAGCCGATCAGGCCGACGATGAAAGTTCGTCTGCGCCCGAACAAGTCGCTCAATCGACCGCCGAGTAGCAGCAAACTGCCGAACGCCAATGCGTATGCCGTGATGATCCACTGGCGGTCCGAATCACCGAACTCCAGTGAGCGCTGCGCAGCAGGCAGCGCGATGTTGACGATGGTGGCATCCAAGACCACCATCAGCTGCGCAATTCCCAGAACCGCGAGAACCAGCCACCGCTTTGCGTGGTTGTCCCCTGAAGGCGCTGAGGACTGCTCGAATTCAGTCCGTTCAGCAATGTCTGACATAGTCCCTCGCCCAACCTATGCGGAGATGGCTTCTCCGGTTAGCAAAAACGCTACACGAAAACGGAGAGGCTGTCTCCACTTGGCGGGTAGAGTGGGGACATGAGTACCGCAATGGAGCGCCCCCTTCGCGCCGATGCTGCACGTAATCGGCAGTTGATCATCGACGCCGCACGTGAATTGTTCGCCGAAGAAGGGATCGACGTCACACTCGACGACGTCGCCCGGCGCGCGGGGGTCGGCGTCGGAACGGTCTATCGGCGGTTCGCCAGCAAGGAAGAACTGATCGACGGAGTCTTCCAGCAGAACTTCGCCGACATGGCAGCGGCCGCTGACGCGTCACTTGCCAATCCGGATCCGTGGGACGGACTTGTCACCTTTGCCGAATTCGCCTGCAGCCGTATGTCGGTCAACCGCGGACTCAAAGACGTCCTGAACGGAACCGACGAGGGATGCGAGCAAGTCGCATGCCAACGATCCATCATCGAGCCGTCGGTCGAGAGGATCTTCTACCGGGCCCAGGAGGCCGGGATGCTGCGCCCCGACGCCGTACCGACGGACCTGTTCGGCCTCATCTTCATGGTGGGCGCAGTCACCGAATTTGCTCAGCCCGTCAACCCGACCGTGTGGCGTCGATACCTCTCGGTAATGCTCGACGGCCTACGCACGGAGGGCTTGCACCGTGACGCACTGCCCCTTCCTCCACTGAGTTCGGAGGAATTGCACGAGGCCAAGCAATGTCTGAAAGACCGCCGCCGTTGAGCGGTTCGGTCAGATCTGCTCACGAGGAATGAAAATCCACATCACGATGTAGATCAGAAACTGCGGGCCGGGCAGCAGACACGAGAGTACGAACAGCAAGCGGACAGTCGACGACTTCCAACCGAAGTACCGAGCGATTCCGGCGCACACCCCACCGAACATTGCTCCCGAGCGGGCGCGGGTGAGCTTGCGGGTATTCATCGGGGAGGTCATGTGTTGTTTCCTTTCAACGGAACTCGCGGTTCATCCGCGTCGACCTCCACTATCCGCTGCCGATCCACCTGTGCGCATCAGGCCATGGACCCATCTTTTCCGACGCGGTGTGTCCTCAGGTACGAGTCCGTCCCCGCGTCGGACTCAGGGTTCTCCCCCACACCCCGGCCTCGGACCTCAGCCTCGCACCTCAGCAGGGAAACATGCGTCGAAGCCGTTTCGGAGCCGCAAAAGGTTGCCAGTTGTCGACGTCCTGCGCCAGACGATCGGCAACGGTCCACAACGCCGACGGGTTGTGGGTCAACCCCATGTGACTGCCTTGCACCGCAATGCTTTCCGACAGGCCTGCCGAGGTTTCACAGCACGCTTGCCATGGAACGATACCGTCGTGCCTGGAGTAGACCGACGTGGCGGGAACAGAAATAGGCGATCCCTGTTCGGATTCGATGCCGTCTACCGGAGGCAGTATCGCGTGATTGCCGGACAAACGAGCGTAGAGAGATCCGACTCTCGTCTGCTCCAGACTGGTGAGACCGAAAGGACTTCCGAGTGTCACTACTTGACGCACCGAATCCGGCAGGTCCCTCGCCAGCTTTCGAGCGTAGATACCGCCCAGACTCCAGCCGATCACCGACACCTTCTGCTCGTATCGATCTGCTACCTCGGCCAATGCGGCAGGCAGTCCGTCGACCACCGTCGCCGTCGGACCGGTGTTCAGACCCAGATTCCAACCGTGAACCCGGTAGCCGAGAAAGCTCAAGTATGTCCTCAAGGCGAGAGTCGAAACGTCCGAAGTCAGCAATCCGGGGAGAACGAGGACCGGATGCCCGTCCCCACGCGGCGATCGAAGCAACCACGGAGCCGCGAGAAGCAGTGAAGCGATGTCGACCAGTCCGCGCGTCGGCTCGCTCAGACACATCGCCAAGGATGGTGGCCCCGGAACGAGTGGGTCGACTTCACGAATCAGCGTCGATCGCTGCGCCCAATCGAATTCGGTCTCCGCGAAATCGATCGCCGAGACTTCCGCAACTACGGACACCTGAACTCCTGTCGGCCGGTGCCCTCGTCGGGGCGTGTGGTGGGGCGGTTCCGCGAGCTGTGTGCTCAACCCGCGGAACCTTGTCCTCATCCACCACCGGTAGCGAACCAGGACCCGTTCTGCCCACAGATTCGTGACCAAAGGCCTCTCGACCACACGAACACTGTGTGATCCAGAACACTAGTTTTGGTTACGTTGCATCTACGTTGCGTAGATGTTTCGTCGCTACCAAGGAGAATCTCGACAGGTCTTGTCAAGCACTGCGGCAGGCCGTTTCCTCCGGCAGAGCCGTCGGCGCTGCAGGTCCGAAGGGTCTGAGTGAAGTCACGCTGCCAATCGGTTGCGGCTCGATTGATCCCCCTTTTCCAGTCGCTGCAACCAGCCTGGAAGCCATGATCGGTACAGACAGCGGTACCCAGATCCGACAGTTCGCATGCCGGATCTGTTTGTCGCGACGTTTGTCGGCGCAGACATTCCCACCGATCCGCAAGACAGCTGTCAGCCTGAAGCCTCGAAAGTCCAGTTCCGGCAGTGGGTCAGGCGCCTACGGCGATGTGCCAGGCCTGGCGTCCCGGCGCGTGACTGATTTCCATTGGCGACCGGATCGGGGCAATGAGAACAGCAGCAGCACAACTACTCCAGCGAGCACGATACCGATCAGATTGACACCGAGCTGAGCCAGCGAACTCAGCACGACATTCCACTTACCTGCGAAGACCGCAACGACCGCCAATCCCGCAGCTGGCACCGTCGTCACCGAGATGAACACCCCCACCAGGACCGTAGAGGTAGAGGTGACCGTTGCCAGCATGCCAGCCGCTCCCGCCAGCAGTGCTACCACCAGTGAGAACGGCCCCACCTCGTAGATGAAGTCGAATGCGCGGGCGTTCTCGACATCGCCGATTCCGACCCAGCCCAGACGAATCCACAGCATGGTAGCCAGGCCGGTGAGGGCCATCGCGGCCGGAAACGAGATCGCGAGGGTACGAATCGAATTTCGCACGAGATCTTTGTCTCGACGTACCAGACCCACTGAAAGCGCTGCCAGCGGCCGGAACTCCGGCCCCACCACCATTGCACCGACCAGGGTCAGCGGCGACGCCGTGGCAACACCGACTGCCGAGAGCAAAAACGCGATCACCAGGAAGGCCAGGAACGCCGGAGTCAGTCGGGCACCTTCGCGCACCTGACCGAGCAACTGCTCCCACACCACTGTCTCGTCGGGTCTTCTCGGGGCCGCAGTGTCCGCCCGTTCTGCGGAGAAGGACAGCATGGTTCCCGCCGGCTCGAACGAAATACCGCCAGCCCTCACCAGGTCCAGAGCAGTCAACGCGGCAAGCACGTCGTTCGCGCATGCGCGGGCTACATCGGCCTCGATCACATCTCCCGGCGGATCGACAGCGGCTCTGAGTGCGAGTGTCACATGAGTAGCCCCAGGTTCGGCGGCCAACATGTTCAGCACATCTCCGGTCCGCTCACTCGGCGAGATGACACGCAGATGCAGCACAGTATTGTCTCCTTCAGCCGGCGGTGGCCTCGGGTGCAGGCAGCATCGACGGCCGGTCCATCACCGGAAACCATAGCGGGCTCGGACATGTCTCAACACCGTGGATTCTCAGCGCTACGAGCCACACTCCCCCCGGCGCACATACATCTACCGCACTGCGTTAGTCGCTAGGGCGCTCACGCAGCCGCGGCGGTAGTCGGTCCAAGTTGATAGATCGCGTTATCGCGGAGGAGCGCCCACCACACGTTCAGTCTCCGCCTCCCAACGCAAGAACCGCCTGCGTATGACACTGCCCCTCGGCCCGTTTGCGGGTACAAAAAGCCTACGACTGAGCGTTGTGCCGGATACTGTGCTGCGCGGACAGATAGAAGGCCCGCAACAGCCTGCGGTCGTACCTGCGCGGCCGGCGCAGATTTCCACTGACTCGGCCCGAATCTCGCGGCACAGGCGCTAGACCCTGAGATGCCGGCCAATCTGTCTGCGCTTCCGAACGCAGACACGTCACCACCCGTGGCGGCGACATCTGCCCAGCCACCCGCACCAACTACCCGTTTGCGGCCTCGACCGCGGCGTCGTCAATCCGAGAGGCGTTGTATGCCTTCTTGTTCCGGAACCACACTTCCGACTTCGTCCGGCCGAATTTTCGAAGTCCGTCAGGCGATTGATAGGTCGAGTCGTCGAGAACACCGGGAGGCCGTTCTCCTTCAGCCATGCGAACAGCAGAACAAAAAAAGAGCCATACCCGGCGTCCCCAGGCAGCCCCGAACCTACAAATGTTCGGCCAGTATCGCCCGGGAAAACGGTAAGGAAATAACAACTGGCAGAAACAGGACCCGCGCAGTCGCTGAACTGCCGTTCGAGCTAGCGCTCAGTTCGAGCAACTCTCGGGTGGCAGATTTTCGGCGGCCCACGTTGTCAGTTCACTGAGAGCGGGGAGCAGCGCCTGCCCCGACGCTGTGAGTTCGTACTCCACGGCGATGGGCGGACCTGCATCGACGCTCCTCGTCACCAGGCCTGCCCCTGCCAACTCCGTCAGGCGTTCCGAGAGCACCGAATCACTGATCCCGCCCACCGCGCGCTTGAGCTCGGAGAATCCCGCCGGCCCGTTCAGCAGCGTGCCGAGAATGACGCCGTTCCACCGTTTGCCCAGGAAGCCGAACGCGCGGGCCAGAGCCCCGTCACATGCGCGGGGCTCGTGTCCCGCTTCGCTCTTGCTTGCCACCCCACCATCCTAGCCACAGTGCTAACGTATCCGTAGGCACTATTTTTTTACTAGCAACTAGCTTTACCGGGTGATGCTCGGTCGAGCTACCACGGAACGGAAACCCCCGATGTCTCTCGACGCAGCCACGCCATTCACCGCCCAGCAACTCGACGAAGCCGGCCGCGAGCTCCTCTTCACTGCGGCTCGCACCGCCAACTCCTTCTCGAACGAACCTGTGACCGACGACGAACTGACTGCGATCTGGGAGCTCGCGAAGTGGGCACCGACCGCGGCCAACACCAATCCGCTACGTGTGCTGTTCGTCCGTACCGAGGAAGGCAAAGCACGCCTCGTCGAGCACATGGCAGACGGCAACAAAGCCAAGACCGAGGCCGCTCCTGCAGTTGCCGTTCTGGCGGTGGACACCGAGTTCTACAAGCACATCCC
Organism: Rhodococcus sp. IEGM 1302; assembly: GCF_030056935.1. Classification (NCBI taxonomy): domain Bacteria; kingdom Bacillati; phylum Actinomycetota; class Actinomycetes; order Mycobacteriales; family Nocardiaceae; genus Rhodococcus; species Rhodococcus sp. IEGM 1302. The sequence goes on from NZ_JASHKY010000014.1 coordinate 106,859, forward strand.
CAACCTGTTCCCCATTCGCCCGGAGATGAAGGACTACTTCGAATCCGACGAGGCTGCCGCCAGTTCGACGAGTCGGTTCAATGCCGCACTTCAGGCCGGCTATGTGATCCTCGCGATTCGCGCACAGGGTCTGGTCGCCGGCCCGATGGCCGGGTTCGACGCCGACGGCATCGACGGCGAATTTTTCGCAGACGGACGTTTCAAGACGATCCTCGTGGTGAACATCGGCCATCCCGGTGAGAACCCCTGGTTCGATCGTCTGCCGCGCCTCTCCGATGAGGATGCGCTCAGCTGGGCCTGAGGCCAATTCGGACAAATCAAGCAATGCGGGAGAGTTCTGCGGAACTCTCCCGCATTGCCATCTCCAGCGCGTTTCAACTCTGCTCGCAGTGGGTACATACCCGCGTCTCGCAAAATCTCACGTCCAGAACAACATCCGACACGCTGCAATCGGAATTAGTTGCAGTATCTCAGTTTTTGGACGACAGTCGAGGGAAACCCCTCGGCCTACGGAGGCTGCGGGGAAAGCCCTTGTGCGCCGGTCGGTGTCGAGGGAAGACGTTCGAGCGAGCAGAAGTCCGAAGAAAGTGGGTTCGGAAATATGGGCGCCCTATGGGATTTTGTCGTTGCACGACGACAACAATTGATGACCGACTCGTACCTACATGTTTCAGCAGTTATCCAGTCCGTGATCATCGCGACGATTGCCGCCGTGATCATCGGCATTCTCGTCTACCGGAGCCCGGCGGGATCCTCCATCGCTACGGCGTTGGCCAGCACGATCCTGACGGTTCCTTCATTCGCCCTCCTCGGACTGCTCATTCCGATTCTCGGTCTCGGCGTCGCTCCCACGATCACCGCGTTGATCTTGTATGCCCTGCTCCCGATCATTCGGAACACGATCATCGGTCTGGATGCAGTCAACCCGGCGATCACGGACGCAGCCCGCGGTGTCGGAATGAATCGCATGCACGTACTGAGTCGAATCGAGCTACCGATCGCGTGGCCGTCGATCCTCACCGGCATGCGGGTCAGTACACAGATGCTCATGGGCATCCTCGCCATCGCGGCGTACGCCAAAGGTCCTGGTCTGGGAAACCTGATCTTCTCCGGACTCTCGCGTGTCGGTAGCCCGAATGCTGTTCCGCAAGCGCTGGTCGGCACCGTACTGATCGTCATTCTCGCTCTGATTCTCGACGGAATCTACGTCGTCATCGGTCGTCTCACTACTTCGAAGGGGCTGCAATGACTGAAACCATTCCGTCTGACGTATCCACAGATCAGAAGGTATCCGGGGTCGAGATCGTCCTGGAGTCCGTCACCAAGCGGTACCCGGGCCAGAAAGCTGCAGCGGTGGACAATGTTTCGCTGACTGTTCCGGCTGGTGAGATCGTGGTCTTCGTCGGACCTTCGGGTTGCGGCAAAACAACGACGATGCGCATGATCAACCGCCTGATCGAACCTACCTCCGGCAAGATCACCATCGACGGCAAGGACGCGCTGTCGATCGACCCGGACAAGCTCCGCCGTGGCATCGGGTACTCGATCCAGCAGGCAGGCTTGTTCCCGCACTTCACGATTGCGAAGAACGTCGCGACCGTCCCGGGTCTGATCGGTTGGGACAAGAAACGTATCGCAGCGCGCACCGACGAGATGCTCGACCTCGTAGGCCTCGATCCCGATACCTATCGCGACCGCTACCCTCGCCAATTGTCCGGCGGGCAGCAACAGCGTGTGGGCGTGGCGCGGGCGCTGGCTGCCGATCCTCCGGTGCTGTTGATGGACGAACCTTTCGGTGCCGTCGATCCGATCACCCGCGGCCTGCTCCAGGACGAACTGATGCGTCTGCAGTCGGAGTTGGGTAAGACCATCGTCTTCGTCACGCACGATTTCAACGAGGCAGTCAAACTCGGTGACCGTATTGCCGTGCTGGGCAATCAATCCAGCATCATGCAGTACGACACTCCGGAAGCGATTCTCGCCAATCCCGCAAACGACATGGTCGCCGGATTTGTCGGGGCGGACGCCTCGCTCAAGCAGCTGACCCTGACACGCGTGCGCCAGATCAAACTCAAGCAGTGCCTCACCGCCCGCGAAACCGATTCGGTCGATGATTTGAGAACCGCACTCGCAGCGCGTAAGTGGAAGTGGGCCCTGATTCTCGATCAGCGCGGACGGCCGCTTCGCTGGGTCTCGCCCGGCCACCTCGCCCATGCGTCGACTCTTCGAGGTGTCGGTAACGAGATCGGCGAAGCCGTGTCCATCCAGTCCACCCTGCAGGATGCTTTGGAAGCTCTTCTCGCAGAGAGCAATGCGTCCACCGTGGTCACCGGACGGCGTGGCGAGTACGTCGGTCTCATCACCATCGACACACTGGTCAGCCATCTCTCCGAAATGCGCGAGGAGCATGCGCACGACCACGACGAAGAGCCAGACACCGAGAACGTCGAGGGTTGAACATGACTGCCACGACAGAGGAGCGCGTCTCCGCGCCTGAGATGGAACCGGACGCCCCCGATCTGGGTGCGGCCGAGAACGCCGCCACGCGCCGTGCGGAACGGATGCGACTGTATGTGCAGCCGGTCATCGTCCTGATCCTGGTTGCGGGCGTGTTGATCTGGGCATTCAGCCGAGATCTCAACGCGACGCAGAAGGCGAGCATCAACCTCGACAACATCGTCACTCTGACCTGGCAGCACGTACTGATCACCGCCGCCGTGGTCATCATCGTCGTCGCCATCGCGGTTCCACTCGGAACCCTGCTGACCAGGCCGAAATTCACCCGCCTGGCACCGTTCTTCGTGGGAATAGCCAACATCGGAGCCGCAGCGCCTGCCATCGGCCTGCTCGTGCTGTTCTATCTCGCGACAAGAACGACCGGCTTCTGGATCGGCGTGTTTCCCATCGCGTTCTATTCGTTGCTTCCGGTGCTGCGCAACACCATCCTCGGCTACCAGCAAGTGGACAAGACCTTGATCGATGCGGGGCGCGGGCAGGGAATGTCTTCGCTCACGGTCCTACGTCAACTCGAGTTCCCGATGGCCGTCCCGTACATCCTTGCAGGACTGCGTACTTCGCTCGTTCTGGCCGTCGGTACCGCGACGCTGTGCTTCCTGGTCAGTGCCGGCGGACTCGGCATTCTGATCGACACCGGATACAAGCTCCGCGACAACGTCACCCTCGTTGTCGGTGCCGTACTGGCGGTGTCGCTGGCCTTGCTGATCGACTGGCTCGGCGCGCTCGCCGAAACTTATCTCGGGCCCAAGGGATTGCGATGACCAAGACTTCGATCACCAGAACGTGGGGCTGGAAACTCGCGGTTGCCACGATCGGCCTCACACTTGTCGCTTCGTGTGGTCTCGAGTCCGGTGGCGCACTGCCCCTGGCCGTCGGCCCCGGCAGCATCGAGCCGGTTCCGGAGCTCGAGGGTGTGAAGATGACCGTCGGCTCCAAGGACTTCACCGAGCAGATCGTGCTCGGGTACGTCATCGAATTCGCGATGGCCGCTGCGGGCGCGGATGTTCGAGATCTCACGAACATCCAGGGCTCGAACAGCACCCGTGACGCACAGTTGAACGGCCAGATCGATCTTGCGTACGAATACACCGGAACCGGCTGGATCAACTACCTCGGCAACGAGACACCGCTTCCCGATTCGCAGGCGCAGTTCGAGGCCGTCCGCGATGCGGACCTTGCTGCGAACGACATGGTGTGGACCGATCCGGCGCCGATGAACAATACGTATGCATTGGCGATGAGCAAGGAGACCGCTGAGAAGACCGGTGTCAAGACCGTTTCCGACTACGCGAAGTTGGTCGAATCCGATCCCGGAGCTGCGGTGACGTGCGTCGAGACCGAGTTCAACGTCCGCCAGGACGGATATCCCGGCCTGGCAGCGAAATACGGTTTCGACGCCTCTCGTGCCCAACGCCAGATCCTGCAGACCGGCATCATCTACCAGGCGACAGCCGATGGCGATCAGTGCAAGTTCGGCGAGGTGTTCACCACCGACGGTCGCATCATCGCACTCGATCTCGTTCTGCTCGACGACGATCTCCAGTTCTTCCCGAAATACAATCCGGCACTGGTGATGAAAAAGGACTTCGCGGAAGCACATCCGCAGGTAGCAGAAGTCATGGCACCGATCTCGGAGCGACTGACCAACGAGGTGATGACCGAGCTCAACCGGCAGGTCGACGTCGACGGCAAGGAGCCGGCGGACGTGGCCCGCGACTGGCTGGTCTCGGAAGGCTTTGTCACGGCGCAGTGATCGGCTGACCGCAACCCAGCCGAGTAGTTACCGTTTGCGTCCGACGCAGAACACCCGCCGGAACGGAAAGAGCGTTCCGGCGGCTGTTGCGGGGTAGGCCTCCCTCAGCAGATCGGAATACTGACGCTCGAACTCAGGAGCGTCAGCTTCGCCGAGAACGTCGAGCACGGGTCGTAACCCCGTCCCCCGTACCCACCCGAGCACCGGGTCGGCACCTGCCAGCACGTGTACGTACGTCGTCTCCCAGGCGTCGACGTCGAATCCGTGTTCTTGGAGACGCTGCGCGTACTGAACTGGACTGTCGACGCCTTCCGGGCCGCGTAGGACGCCACCCAGTCGCTCACTCCATTCCGCTGATTCCGCGAGATCTCGCATGAGCGCATGGGACGGAGCATCGAAGTTACCCGGCACCTGCCACGCCAGCCACGATCCGGATTCCAGGGTGTCCGCCCACTGGTCGATCAGCTCGCGATGGCTCGGAACCCACTGCAATGCAGCGTTACTGACGACCACGTCGTAACCGGTGGCGTCGAAGGACATGATGTCCCCCAACTCGACGGTGACGTTTCCCGGTAGGTCTGTAGGGGCCTGCGCGACCATTTCGGGAGACGAGTCGAATCCGGATACCGAGGCGTCCGGCCATCTTTCCCCGAGCATCGCGGTCAGGGTGCCTGATCCGCAGCCGAGGTCGGCTACCCGCGTCGGGTCTTCGGTGGCCACCCGTGACACCAGGTCCACGAACGGGCGTGACCGCTCACCCGAATAGCGGCCGTAGACTTCGGGATTCCACGTGACAGTGCGCATGAACCCATCCTGCACCCTGTTCCTGAGAATTGCCGCCCGTCAGATCTCGCTCTTCACGATCCGGCCATTCGAAAATCACCGACGCGGCACCACGGTGGACAGTACGTTCGGCAACCTCGACCAGTCCGCGGTGATGTAACTTGCGTGCTGCCCGGCCAACAGGTCGAGACGCTCGCTCGCCTCGGTTTCGGTGGCATGGGTTCCGTCGATCTGCGGAGCGACCTTGTGCGCGTCGGTCATGACGAGCAGGTAGCCGCGATCGTGGTACCAACTCGGATCCACGACTCCGGCGGTGTAGTCGAGAGCGTCGCCGTCGAAAATCACGAACCACGGACGGATCCCCGGGTCGGTATAGCGGTCGAGACGTGGGTCTCCCGGTGATGCACGGTGAACAGCGGGAAAGGCGGCGCCGAGTTCGACGAGCCCGGCGGAGGACAGATCTCGCAGGTGCGTCGCATACTGCCGGTCCGTCCACTCCGTATCGAGAGGGTTTCCCTCCTCGATCGTTCCCGGTATCAGCTCGAACAGAAATTTCCCGGTCATTTCGGAATTGCTCGGCCATCCACGCTCGGTGACGGCGGCATCCGGGGTGGAGTAGGACTCCCCCATCAAATCGGCCGGCGTGAAAACCGCGTCTCCGAGTGTCCCGAGAATCAGGGCGTCGAGATCCGCGGGCCCACGTCCGTACCCGGCAGTGAACCCGTCCTTGATTTCCAACTTGATCATCACCGGCGGGTGCTCGGGATTGGCCTCGTGCCACGCCCGCATATCTGCCAGGCATCCACGGAATCCCTGATCTCGTAGACCGCTTCGCAACCCGGATGCGTCCTGAGCGCCGACGCAGTTGCTCTCGCTCGCCACCGGATTCATGTGCGACACACGCCAGTCCGGACCGCCCCCGTTGGTCCACAGGTCCAGCTCGAGCAACGACGCCCCGGAATCCAAAGCGTCGGCGAAGTACGGAAACGTCGCCTTCTCGTAGGAATTGTGGACCCCGACTGACGTGGTCTCGGAAAACGAGCGCACTTGGTTCGTAGTCGTTTCGGCGCCGGCAGAGGGCGCCGAGACGACCGCCACGAACGCACTCATACCGGCTACCAGGATTGCTCGCATGTTCGACACTCTCGCAGAAATCACCCCACGGCAGGATGGAATCGTCAGAGTTAACTGGACAATCGTCTAGATTGCACCGGAGTGGGGCATGATTTCAGGCGGTGGGTGAGGGCAATTGTCAGGCCAATAGCATCAGTGCCGGAACTGATCCGAGTCAGAGCACTCGCCGCACACTCGCAGGAGGAATCGCATGCAGCTGACTCAATTCGTTCACCGATCCCTACGAGCGTCGCCCGAAGCGGTGATGACGATCTCCGATGGCCGAGTGCGCACGTCTCGCGAATCGGTCGACCGGATCAAGAGGCTCGCGGGCGGGCTGCAGACGTTAGGCCTGCGCACCGGTGACAGAGTCGCGATCTTGGCATCGAACTCCGACTACTACCACGAGGCGCTCCTGGCCTGCTGGTGGTTCGGAGCAGTGGCCAGTCCGGTCAATTCTCGCTGGAGCACGGCGGAAATCAGGTACGCCCTGGAAGATTCAGGGTCGACGGTATTACTCGTGGACGAGAATTTTGCTTCCGTCGGATCTACCCTTCGCGAGGCGTGTCCAGGCCTGACCACTGTCGTCTACTGCGGCAACGACCGAGTTCCGGACGGAATGCTCGACTACGAACAGGTGATCGCGGAGGCGATTCCGGTCGACGATCTGCGCGTCGGCGGCGACACGCTTGCACTACTCCTCTACACCGGCGGGACCACCGGAGTGCCGAAGGGCGTGATGATCAGCCATCAAGCGCTGATGACCTCGGCGCTGGGCACTCTCGCGGCAGGGGGCGTGGCAATCAGCAACGGAACGAACCTCGCGGTGAACCCTCTGTTTCACATTGCCGGGATAGTCGGATGGTTGGCTCAGTCGCTGATGGGTGGAACTCAGGTCTTCGTACCGAACTTCAGCCCACGGACGTTCCTCGAGGCCGTGGACCGCTATCGCCCGACAACCGTGGGTCTGGTGCCGACAATGCTCCAGATGTTGGTCGCCCACAAAAACGAAACGGGCGAAGACGCAACCACCTACGATCTGTCCAGCGTCAGGATCCTGAGATACGGCGCCTCGCCCATATCTCCGACGCTTCTCGGACAGGTCATGCAAATGTTCCCCAACAGTTCCTTCGCTCAGGGCTACGGGATGACTGAAACCGCGCACATCAGCATGCTGAGTCCAGCCGATCACCTCGAAGGTGGTGACCTCCTCCGCAGCGCTGGTCGCGCACTCCCTCACTGCGAACTGAAAATCGTCGACCCGGCCGGCTCGGAACTCCCACCCGGCGAGGTGGGCGAAATCGTCACGTTCGGCAGCCACGTCATGCTCGGATACTGGAACAAACCGAAGGAGACCGCTGAAGTGCTCCGCAGCGGGTGGATGCATACCGGCGACGCGGGGTACCTCGACGCCCGCGGTTACCTGTTCATCGTCGATCGCATCAAGGACATGATCGTCACCGGTGGCGAGAACGTCTACTCCACCGAGGTCGAAAACGCTCTGGCACAACACGAATCCGTCGCGGCCTGTTCCGTGATCGGTCTGCCCGATGCCCAGTGGGGCGAGCGTGTCCATGCCGTGGTCGTCCTTCGGCATGGTTTCGACGCCGACGCCGACGAACTGCGCGCTCACGTGAAAACGCTGATAGCCGGATACAAATCTCCGCGCACTTTCCAATTCGTCGATGCATTGCCGCTGTCGGCAGCAGGCAAGGTGCTGAAGCGCGATCTTCGTTGCAACGCAACGTAATCCTTTACGACGGTCAGGATTACAGCTTCAATGTCGGTTCTGGGTCGGTGATCAAGCGGTGCAGTGACGGCGACGCCGCTACGGCCTCTCCTAGTTGCGTCGCACTCGCGATTTCGTCGCCGAACTCCGATCGCCAGGCGTGCAGTCGACGCGTCAGTTGTTGCAATCGGTATTCGCGGGTCATGCCGATTGCACCGTGTGCCTGGTGGGCGGCGCGGACGCTCACGAGCGCATTCTGCGAAACCACCAATTTGGTTGCGCTCACTTCGAAGTCGGCGTCGCCTCTGATGAGTGCATGTGCAGTGCGATCGACGGCCAGCGTGGACATCGAAGCCATCTGAGCAAGCGTCACGATATGCTGCTGGACTGCTTGAAACTGCGCGACGGGCCTACCGAATTGCACCCGGTCGGACACATAGCGCCGGGTCAACGTCGACGCCGACTCCATCGCTCCCGACATCTGCACCGAGCGCAAGAACGCGCCGAGCTTGCTGAGAATCCGGGCATCGACCGGGTTGTCGCCGTCAATGGTCCGCGCTTCGGAGAACGTCAGGCTCTCACGCGGTTGCCCCGCAAGATCCGTCCCGCCACCGATCTCGGCGTCGGAGATGTCAAGGAGTACGACGCGATCACCGAGAACTGCTGCCAGCACTGATGCAGCGCTACCCCACGGCACGTCGTGAAAGGTTCCCGAGAGAACACCGTCGTTGGTCCGGCGCACATCGTCGCGCGGCGAACCCGGGGCGACCGTTGCGATTCCGGAGGGCACGGGTAACCCGCCCGCTGTTGCCAGCCTGCCCGCGAGGTACGTCTCGGCGAGCGGCAGCGGCGCAGCGTGCCTCGCCGCCGCGCGCTGGACAGTCACGGCGTCGAGGAGCGAGCCACCGGAACCACCAACCGATTCGGGAAGACCGACCAGAGGTAACCCTAGTTCGACTGCCGCGCTCCATAATCCGGCGGGCAGACCGCCGATCTCCGCCTGCGCTACCACCTCGGTGCCGGACTTCTCGGCGAAAAATTGCTCGACCATCGATTCGAGGTCGGCGTCGAATGTGTACGCGTTGATCTGTGACCCCGAATTCATCGGTCCAACCCTTTCATGATCACGGTGCGGAGAATTTCGTTGGTACCGCCGCGAATCGACCACGACGGCGCCACCAGCACGGCCCGGGCGAGCAGCGACTCGTACGGATCGTCGGATGCAAGGTCCGGAGCCCGGCCGAGGTGCCGCGCGACGGTCGCAACACAGTCCTGTTCGAAGCGTGTTGCCATCTCCTTGATCAGCGCGGCCTCCGTGACCGGCGAGCGACCGGCGTCGACCATCCGTGCGATGGACAGCGACATCCCGCGAAAAGCCCAGCAGCGTGCGGTAATCGAGCCCAGATCGGCGAGGGCAGCTGGACCGCATTGCGCTGCTTGGTTGGCCGCGAAGTTCTCGAGGACCGGCATCAGCGACATCCAACGGTCGACGCCACCTCGCTCGAGTGCGAGTTCACCGGTGTTTTGTCCCCAGCCCGCTCCGACGTCTCCGAGGCGACGCGAATCCGGCACGAAAACATCCTGGAACGACACCTCGCAGAAGTCCTCACTACCGTCGATGAACGGAATGGGTGAGACGGTCAGACCCTCGCTGTCGCGATCGACGATCAGCTGAGTGAGACCGTTGTGCTTGTCTGCCGAGGTTCGAAGCAGGGCGAGTATGTGTGTGGCATGGAAGGCGCCGGTGGTCCAGATCTTGGTGCCGTTGACTTTCCAGCCACCATCGACACGTTCGGCGCGAGTGCGCACCGATGCCAGGTCCGAACCCGAGTCGGGCTCACTCATCCCGATCGAGAACGAGAACTCACCGCTCGCGATACCGGGAAGGAAGTACCGCTTCTGTTCTTCCGTGCCGTTGGCGGCGATGCTCGGACCCGACTGTCTGTCTCCGATCCAGTGATAGCCGACCGGCGCTCCCCGCGCGAGAAGTTCTTCGACGACGACCAATCGATCCACTGCTGACCGTCCGCCCCCGCCGTATTCCTTCGGCAGCGACATGCCGAGCCACCCACGTCGACCCAGATCTCGCGAGAACACCGGATCCACCGCCCCGGCCATCCCGAGTCCGAGCGAGTAGGTACCGGGGGTGAGTCGCTTGTCGAGGTACTCCCGCACGTCAGCCTGAAGAGCAAGCTCCTCGATCGTCAGTTCTGTTGCGTCGAAACGCATGACGTCTCCGATCAGTTTCGTGAGTCGATCCGCCGCCCGTGGCGCTTACCCGAATTTTTCATGCGCCCAGCAGCAGGGCGCAGCCGATCTCGAAGAGTCTGTCCGACAGGTCGTCGCGACGGCGAAGCCGGCCGATTCGGACGGCGTTCTCCACAACTGTCAAAGTGGCATTGACGGTGATCCTGGCGGTGGCGGACTCGAGGCCCGGACGGACTTCTTCGAGCATCTTGACCCATAGCGCGACGTACTCACGTTGATTCTGTTCACACGTGCGGCGGAACTTGTCCGGTAATTGGTCGAGTTCGCTGATCAACAACCCGATCAAATGACGCTCGTTGATCGCGAAATCGATATGTGCGGCAAGCAATCCGGACAGCGCGTCCTCCGGGCCGGTTGCGGCGCCGAGAGCCTGTGCAACGCCGAGCCGGCGACGCTCGCCGCCCCTCGAGACCGCGGAGATCAGCAGGTCGATCTTGGCATCGAAGTGGTTGTACACATTCGGGCCTGTCGTTCCTGCAGCCTCACCGATGTCCTCGGTATTGACTGCTTGATATCCACGCTCGTCGAACAGCCGAATTGCTTCGGTCAACAAGAGTTCACGTCTGGGTATCACAACGGGCAGGTGACCCGTTGCCGCCACGACTTTCACTTCTGAGCGACCCAGTTCCGCGTATGCAGCGCGGTCTGCCAACTCGACAAGCAGCAGTTCCATCTGACGCCTCGGCAAGGACACTCGATGCGAAGACACACTGTTGAAGACTGCGATGACAGCCCAGGCGAGCAGATAGCTGTCTTCTTCGTCGAGGTCGGGACGCTCAATTCGGATCAGCGATGCATCGCGCGAAGCTGCACTCTTGAGGGTCGAACGCATTTCCTCACGTTGCTCGTCAGGCAGATAGCGTGCCTCTCGCTGCCACAGGAGCGACAGACCCCGACGTTTGGACACCGATGCCGCAAGTTCGGTGATCAGTGTTTTCAGATCCTCGGCACCTGCGACCCGATCGTAGAGCGATTCGATGCCTGCGTTGACCGCGGCGTAGAGGAGATCCGGCTTGTTCTTGAAGTGCCGATAGAGCGCAGGTGCCGTGATTCCAACTGCAGCAGCCACCTGAGCGACAGACACGTTGTGATAACCGTGCTCACGGAAAAGCTCACCTGCAGCCGCAAGAATCTGCTGCTTACGGTCGCGGGGCCTGCGTACGACCATCGTGACTCTCTCCTTCGCGGCAGCGGACAAGCTCAGAGTACCGAGCCGAGGAATGAAGCAATGAACCGAACCGTCTACAGCAGCGACGATCCGATGCACCGTTCACGAACACGGAATCCCGCTCAGGAGTAGATGAACGACTCGACCATCCCTCGTTCGGCGGCCCTGTCTGCAAGAGGCCACGCCAACAGCATCAACACGATCCGAACCACCCACTGCGACTCTTGACCTTCAGGATCCAATCCTGCAAGTTCCAGTGCAGTACGCGGGAGCAACGGCGAGGACACGAGATACTCGTCGATTCCGTTGGCCCGCGCTGCCGCAAGGCCGTGGCTCATGGCAGCGTCGGATCTGATCGCGTCGACGGCGACGAGGATCGACTCCACGATGCGCTCGTCGCCGTGCAGTGATTCGACGGCAGTCGCGACCTTGCTCGCCACGGATGCCGCGCCTCGTGACAACAACCCCTCGCGGATCGCGGACTTGCCACCTACGTAGCGGTAGAGCGTTGCCCTCGAACAGCCTGCGCGGGCAGCGACGTCGTCGGCGTTGAACCGATCGAATCCCTGTTCTCGAATCAGCTCTGCCGCAGCCGCGAAGATGCGCTCGGTTGCGAGTTCACGGCGGTTACCGCCGGCCAACCAGTCGGCGGCGCGGCGCTCGTTTGCACCGGTCACTCTCCGTCACCTCGTCTCACTCTGAGACAGATTCAATCAGAAATCTCAAGGCTACGGAAGGCCGCGAGCCTCTGAACTGGGAGAAGTACGAGGGGGTTGAAGTGCGTGAGATTTTCTCAAAATGCCAGTTCAGAGGCATTTTCCACCTGTTGACTTCTCCTCGACGGCCGTGAAATCTTCCCTTCGTGACACTATCGACGCTCGACATCAACCCTTTCCTGCCGTCGAACATCGACGACCCGTACCCGCTATACGACGTACTCCGGCGCCGGCACCCCGTGTACCGCATTCCTGATACCGACTTCTATCTGGTGTCCACGTGGGAATTGGTCACCGAAGCCGTTTCCCGTACCGACGACTTCTCCAACAACCTCACCGGCGTGCTGGTTCGTACACCGGACGGTTCGGCCGTGACCTTCGACATGAACGGCGGCGGCCAAGCTGTTCACGTTCTCGCGACTGCCGACGAGCCCGACCATCAACACCAGCGCAAACTTGTCTTGCCGACACTGGTCGCCAAACGTATACGAGCACTCGAGCCGGTGATGACCGAGTACACGCAGCAGTTGTGGGACAACGGCTTCGACGGTCGACGGATCGAATGGGTCACGTCGGTAGCGGACACGCTGCCGCTGCAGATGGTTGCCACGCTGATCGGCCTGCCGGCACACGACGTCCCCCAATTGCTGGCGTGGTCGTACGACAGCACCGAACTTCTCAGCGGCATCGTGACCGCAGAACGGTTGACAGGCGTCGTCACCTCGGCGGCCGAACTCACCGGGTACCTCTACAGCAAGTTTCGTGAGGCACGGGCTCACCCGGTGGATGATCTACTCGGAGACCTCGTCCGTTGCTGTGACGCAGGCGAACTCAGCGAAGACGTGGCCGTGCTGATGTTGGTGCAACTCGTCGGTGCGGGTGGCGAATCGACCGCCGGACTGATCGCCAACTCTGCACGGTTGCTCGCCGAGCGCCCTGAGATGCAGACGCAGCTGCGCGAGGACCCTCTACTCGTGGGTGCGTTCCTGGAAGAAACGCTCAGGCTCGAGTCACCCTTTCGCGGACATCACCGACATGTCAACGCGGACACAACACTCGGCGACGTGGCGCTACCTGCCGGCAGTCACCTCATACTGCTGTGGGGCTCGGCGAACCGCGATCCTGAGTCATTCACCGAACCACAGGTGATGAACCTCGACAGGGTCAATCCCCGAGCGCATTTCGCCTTCGGTAAAGGAGCACATTTCTGTGTCGGGGCCGCGCTGGCTCGTCTGGAAGCAAAGATCGCGATCGCAGTCCTTCTCGAAAACAGTGCGCACTTCACAATCGATTCCGAATCCCCACCCCGTTGGGTCCCCAGCATGTTCGTACGCCGCCATCAGAGTTTGCGTCTCGCTGTCACCGGATAGTTTCACTCAGTTGTCGAAATTGTGGGCTATCCAGTCGATCGTCTGCATTCCGAACAGATCAGTTCCCCAACCGTATGGATCCGTGAATGCGCGGTCCATACTGCAGTCGGTGGGCTGGTAGCTCACGTCGGTCCCTCCACTCCTGTACGTGTCCGCCAGTTCTCGCGCATCAGCTGCCGGTACAAGTGACATCGGGGAGTCGTCCTTTGCACACGACGTTATCAATACCTTCGACGCCGGAGCACCGTGACCCAATACGTTGTCGTCGTACGCGCGCTGGAAGCTGGGTTCTGTGGTCGGATCGATTCCCGGCTCGAAAAGGCTTGCCAACGGCACGAACGGCAGCGTGAAGTACGCCGGCATCTGGCACTCACCCCGGTACACGTCGGCAATCGCTCGGCCCACGGGATTGAGCTTGTCGTTCAACTTCATCTCGGGGTACCAGGGTTCGAGGCCAAGGAGCGTCGCAAATCCGAAGCCGGCCCCGACCGAGGAATCTGTTGTCTCCATGAATGTTCGGGGCTTGATCACCATTCCCTCGAGGACTGTCGAGACGATGTCGAGTTCCGGTGCGTAGGACTGCCCAGATTCGGCGGCGAATGCAGAACCGACTCCACCACCAGCGATTCCGAACAACGCAATCTCCGCCTCAGGATTCAGCTCGGAATCCTGCACCTGAAATGCTGCACGCACAGCATCCAACTGCGCATGCCCCGCGAACTTGCCCGCGAAGACGCCGTGAGGATGGCGGTCTCCGTTGTTCCCGACGTCGGATATCACTACGGCATAGCCTTTTCCGAACATCAGTGCCAGCGGACCCAGCGCCGACCAGGAGGCGCCGTCCAGCGGATCGCCGCCCGTCCAGTGCGAACTCGGATGACAGTAGCCGCCAACGCTGTCGTTGGCCTCCTGGTAGCTGATGATCTTCTTCTCCGATGCCGGTGTTCCGTCGATCGGGATCATCATGATCCCGGTGCTCACCACCGGCGTCGAACCGTCGATTCCGGTTGTGACGTACATGATCTTGTAGGCGTCGAGCTGTCCCGGTTTGTATCCCGTGAACAGTACATCCACCTTCTTCGACTTCAGGAGATCACCGGGACGCTCGGCGCCGGTCAACACCGGCTCGTCGTAAAACGGATCATCGGGCGTGAGTGCAGTGAAGATCTCCTCTTCGGATGCGAACTCCCCCGAACTGAGAGCACCGACGGTGAACCCGTTGAACACCTCTCCCAGAGTTGGGGTGTCGGTTCGAAACTCCTCGGATACAGGAGTTTGCACGTCTTTCGGGGCATCACTGTCCGGCACCTCAGCTCCAGCCGTTGCTGGCAGGACCAGCGCAACGGTCAGCGCTACCAGCGGCGCCAACCTTCGGAATGTCGCCGACGACATCACTGAACCGTCACTTTCAAACTGGAGAGGGCCGATTCGAGAGTTTGTGGGAGGGTCACCATCGGGCGGTGACTCTCCAATTGAATTTCGTAGGGAACACTCAATGTGGCTACGAGCCGTGGCCAATCTTCTTCGACCATCGCTCGGTACTTCGGCAAGAGCTGTGAGGTGATGTAGTCCCACCGTTCCTCGTACACCGACCAGTTCCAATCCGGGAGGGGCAGTGTCACTGTCGCGGTGCGTCCGTCGGCAAGTGTCGTCGTGAACTCGAGGGGCCGGAACGAGCGAGGCGGGACCACGCCGGCGACCGAGGGCGAGCCGGCAACGGTCGATGCGTAGGTGATCGCTTCTCCCACATCACCTTTGTATGCGCGCACGGTATCCCACTGGTCGCGGATGATCACCCCTTGCTCACGTTGGAGCAGTGCTACGTTCCCACGTGCAATCCGATTCGAATCGCCGGAAGCTACATCACGCCAGGCGTCCATGACATCCTGACCGAACATTCCGGCACTCTGCATTTCTTCCAGCGCGGGAAGTCCTTCATCCACGTATGCCTGATGCATCGGCATCAGA
>NZ_JASHKY010000048.1:0-17290 GCF_030056935.1 Rhodococcus sp. IEGM 1302
GTCTGCTCGATCTCGGTGGGGTAGACGTTCTCGCCGCCGCGCAGGATCAGGTCGGAACGGCGACCGGTGAGACGGAGACGCCCGTTTTCGATGACGCCGAAATCGCCGGTGCGGAGCCAGCGTCCGGGGGCAATTGCCGACTCGGTCGCCTCGTCGTTCTCCCAGTATCCGAGCATGACGAAGGGGCTGCGTACGCACACTTCACCTTCGATGCCGTCCGGCAGCCATTCGCCGAAGGGATCGCGAATCTCCATCGAGACGGTGATGATCGGACGCCCGAGAGTGCCTGGGAACTCTTCGAGTTCGGCGCCGACGGCGACCGCAATGGCGGTGCTGCATTCGGTGAGGCCGTAGCTGTCGACCAGAGCATTGCGTGCGAACGGCACCTGCTCCTTGAGGCGTTCCTTGAACGCGGGCGACGACGGCGCGGATGCCAGTGAGAATGCAGTCAACGAAGAGACGTCGTACTTGGCGATGTTGCCGTGCTCGAGTAGCCGCGATGCCATCGTGGGGACAGCACCCCAGTTGGTGACGCGCTCGCGTTCGACCAACCCGAGCACCTTGTCGACGTCGAAGCCGCCCTCGGTCAGGATGACGGCACTGCCCGTCGCGAGACGGGGGACCACCAGATTGTGCAGGCTGGCGATGTGGAAGAGCGGGGAGGTGAGTAGATAACGCAGTGGGCTCGGCTTGGAAGCGTCGTACTCACGGCCGGTGAATGCCGCGCCGATCGCGTCGCTGTACTTGTGGTAGTCGACGACGGCCATCACGTTGCGGTGCGAATGGAGTGCGCCCTTGGGGCGGCCGCTGGTACCACTGGTGAACAAGATGACGGCGGGGTCGTCCTCGTCGATGTCGGTGCTCGGCACGTCGGAGCCTGCATATTCCGCGATGAGCGCGGGCAGATCCTCTTCCATGGTGAGGACCGTGATGTCTGCCGGCAGTTCGGGGAGGGCGGCGCCGCGCTTGGCGTCCACGACCAGAACCTTCGGACGTGAGAGCTCGATCCCGTGGGTGACCTCGCGCGGAACCCACCAACCGTTGAGACCGACTGCGATCGCGCCGAGCGCCTGCGTCGCGAAGAACGTCATGACCCATTCGGGAGTGTTGGCAGCGAGGATGCCCACACGGTCGCCCTTGCGGACTCCGTACTTGTCCCGCAGAGCAGTTGCCAGCGCGGCAACGGAATCGGCATGCTCGGTGAACGAGATTCGACGATCGCTGGTGACGAGATAGTCGCCGTCGCCCCAGGCGCGAGATGCCGAGATCAGTTCACCGATGGCGTGACCGCGGTTCTTCATCACAGGCATGACGGTGCCGAGAACCTCTTCTTCGACGATCTCGAATGGCCCACCTGGACCGGTGAGGCGTGAGACCGCCTGGTCCAGAAGCAACTGCGGATCTGCGGGGGCAGTCATGGAATGGCCTTTCGTATTGTGGCGCTTTTCACGTCACAAAATCTCACGAGAAAATCATATCTGTGGCGGCGGTTACCACTGAGCGAGACTGGGACCGTTCCGGCTCTGAGGCGTCGATACGTTCGAGTCGTATCGCAGTTGGAGTAATCGACATTCCGATATCGACTAGGACACAGGACACGATGACGAACACCGCCACCGAAGCATCTTCGAATGCAGCTCTTGCAGCTCCTCAGCGCGAGGACGTCGCGCAGATGTTGATCGACCGTCTCGGTGATCAGCACCTGGGCCTGCGGACGCGGACGCAGGACTGGAGCTGGGACGAGGTGGTGCGCGAGAGCGCAGCGCGCGGCTCGCTGGCGAAGTCGCTTCGCGCGCCCGGACCGTTTCACATCGGAGTACTTCTCGAGAACGATCCGGAGTTCCTGTTCTGGCTCGGCGGCGCGGCCCTGACCGGGGCCACGATCGTCGGCATCAATCCGACCAGGCGTGGAGCTGAACTCGAGGCTGAGGTCCGGTACGTCGACTGCCAGCTGATCGTCACCGACAAAGCAGGCTACGAGAAGCTTGCCGGCCTGGACCTCGGGCTGACCGAAGATCGTTTCGTCCTCGTCGACGACGCGTCGTACCCGGACAAGATTGCAGCACATCACGTCGAGTCGCCTCAGATCGACCTCGGTGTCGACGCGTCGACGCTGTTCTTGCTTCTCTTCACCTCGGGCACCACCGGAATGTCCAAGGCAGTGCGGTGCAGCCAGGGGCGTCTGACGCGGTTGGCCTACGCGAACTGCGCCAAGTACGACATCGACCGCGACGACGTCTGCTACTGCTGCATGCCGCTCTTCCACGGCAACGCGTTGATGGCTCTGTGGGCGCCGGCCCTTTCGCAGGGAGCTACGGTCTGCCTCGTTCGTAAGTTCACGGCCTCGGGATTCATGCCGGACGTTCGGTTCTACGGCGCAACATATTTCACCTACGTCGGTAAGGCCTTGGGGTATCTCATGGCGACGCCGGAACTGCCCGACGACATCGAGAACACCCTCACCCACGGCTTCGGGACCGAGGCGTCGCCGGGGGACAAGGCAGAGTTCATCCGTCGTTTCGGTGCACAACTTTTCGAGGGATACGGTTCGAGTGAAGGTGCCGGTTCAGTAGTGCTCGATCCGAACCAACCTGCCGGAGCACTGGGCCGTCCCGCGAGCGAGAACATCGTCATCGTCGATCCCGATACGCGCGAAGAGCGACCCCGCGCAATTCTCGACGAGCACGGTCACGTGCTGAACCCCGACGAATCCATCGGCGAGATGGTCGACAAGGCCGGATCGAAGAAGTTCGAGGGGTACTACAAGAACGAAGACGCGATCGCCGAGAAGATTCGCCACGGTTGGTACTGGACAGGCGATCTCGGCTACGTCGACGAGGCCGGCTTCATCTACTTCGCGGGACGCAAGGGCGACTGGATCCGGGTCGACGGTGAGAACACCTCGGCCCTGATGATCGAGCACATCCTGCGTCGGCACCCCAAGGTGATCGCCACGGGTGTCTTCGCGGTGCCGGATCCGCGTTCGGGTGATCAGGTCATGGCTGCGATCGAGGTCGCCGATCTCGCCGATTTCGATCCGGTCGAGTTCGCCGACTACCTTGCCGCGCAGGCGGATCTGGGTACTAAGGCAGCGCCACGATTTGTTCGCGTTTCGACCGACCTGCCCGTCACGGGCTCCAACAAGGTACTCAAACGTGAACTTCAAGCCGATCGCTGGCGGACCGACGAACCAGTGTTCCACTGGGTGGGCCGAGGCACTCCCGAATACACGTTGATGACCGAAGCTGACGTGGTGAACCTGGAGAAGGAGTTCGAGACGCACGGCCGCACGCGGTTCCTGTGAGTGGAGTTGCGCTGGTGACCGGCGCTTCCCGGGGGATCGGCCGAGAGTGCGCGCTGGCATTCGCGCGCGCCGGATTCGACGTTGCAATCACTGCTCGCACCGTTCGTGAAGGAGAGGGACGGGCAGCCCCGCGAACGAGGCAAGGCGAGCAAGTGATTCCGGTGCCCGGCAGCCTGGAGACGACGGTTGCCGAGATCAAGTCCTTCGGTGTGCGCGCATTGGCCGTTCCGATGAACCTGCTCGATCTGGCATCCGTCCGCGGCGCCGGTGAACGGGTGCTGGCCGAGTGGGGACGTGTCGACGTGCTGGTGAACAACGCCTATGCGCAGACTGTCGGAAACATGGACCGGGTGCTCGACATCGAGATCGACGACGCTCAGGCGATGGCGATCGGGAATTATCTGCACCAACTCGCTCTGGTCCAGGTGATACTCCCGTCGATGATCAAGAGCGGCAACGGCGTAGTGGTCAATCTGGCATCGGGCTCGGCGACCATGGATCCGCCTGCGCCTCCCGGCGAGGGTGGTTGGGGTCTGTCGTACGCCGCGTCGAAGGCGTCGTTCGGACGTATTGCCGGAGCGATCAACTCCGAGTACCGAGACGCCGGAATCAAAGCGTTCAACCTGAGTCCGGGATTTGTCATCACGGAATCAGGGAAAGCCCGTGGTGGCGCGGACGCAATCGTGGAAGCCGGATTTGCGGCCACACCGGCATCCGTACCCGCTGCAGCGGCGGTGTGGCTTGCAACAGATCCCGATGCGGACCGGTACCTCGGTCGCGTCGTGGATGGTCCGAAATTGATGGCGACACTGGAGGAAACGGTATGAAGCTCGGCGTGGTCGTTCCGGTCGAACTGGGTCGAAGCGGAGACCCTGATTGGATTCTGCAATTCGCCCGTGCGGCCGAGTCGCTGGGTTTCGACGAGATCTCGGCAGTGGAGCACTCGGTGGTCATCGCCGACACCGCGAGCGAGTACCCCTATTCTCCGACCGGCAAATCGCATCTTCCCGATGACTGCGACATCCCGGATCCGCTCGAACTGCTTTCGTTCGTGGCGGGTGCCACAACCACCTTGGGCTTGTCCACTGGAGTTCTGGTGCTGCCCAATCACAATCCGGTAGTGCTCGCCAAAAGATTGGCGACGCTCGATCGCCTTTCCAGTGGGCGATTGCGCATCTGCCTCGGCCTGGGGTGGATGAAGGAAGAGATCGAGGCGTGCGGCGGTGACTTCGAGCGCCGCGGCAAGGTAGCCGATGAGGCCATCGCGGTGATGCGTTCACTCTGGGCGGGCAAGGAAGCAGTCGATTTCGACGGCGATTACTTCTCGTTCAAGGGTGCGTACAGCTGGCCGAAGCCGCACCGCGAATCCGGAGTTCCGCTCTACATCGGTGGACACAGTCTCGCTGCTGCTCGGCGAGCAGGCCGGTTGGGTGACGGTTTCCAGCCGCTGGGACTGGCCGGTGAAGATCTCGACAAGGCTGTAGCGGCGATGAAAGCGGCTGCGGTGAAGGCAGATCGAGATCCTGCCGACGTATCGCTGGTACTCGGTGCGACACTGCCCAGGCTCGACGAAGCGAAACTCGACTGGGCACGCGGGTTGGGAGCCGATCGAATCGTGTTGTCCGCGAGTCGTCGTGGCACGTCGCTGGAACTGATCATCGACGAAATGGCCGAATGCTCGAAGCGGCTGGGGCTGAGTAACTAGGAGTGCGGGCGTGACCGGCAGCCATCGGAGCGGCTGCCGGTCATTGCTGTCGGAACGTCGATCAGTTATTGCTTGGTCAGCAATTTGCTCCGGAGCTTTGCGATCGTGTCGGCGTCAAGTTTCAGCACGTCCTGCGAAAACTTCTCCCACCCACCGAACTGGTCGCGAATCTTGTCGAGTACTGGCTGAATCTGGCTGGGACGCTGCTCCATCAACGGTTTCAACAGATCGACATCGATTCCTTTCGAAGACAGAAACGTGTAGGTCTGTTCGTTCTTGGCTTTGTTGTAGGTGTTCGACAGGACGAAGTCGTCGACGATGGTCTTGTCAGGAACACCCAGAATGCCGAGAAGTAGAGCTGTCATCAGTCCAGTGCGGTCTTTGCCTGCCGTGCAGTGGTAAGCGACTGCGGACTCGGAATCGGCGATGGTCCGTAGGGCTTGGGAATACCCGGCCATTCCGTCAGGCTTGGACAGTTGGTCGACGGCGCCGGTGTCGCTGATCCGGACGGCTTCACCGCCCCCGAGCACCTGCTCCACGATTGCAGGGTCACCAGATTTCAGGGCACTCGTAATCGCTGTGGCAAGAGCCTGAGTGCCGGCATCCAGGACTGCCGTGTTGACCACTTTCACGTTCGCGGGAACCTTGTCTGCTCCGTCCTTTGCGATCTCGCTGTCACCTCGGAAATCGACAACGGTCCGGATGCCTGCGTTCTCGATCGTTTGTTGATCGTCAGCAGTCAGATCGCTCAAGCGGTCGCCACGAAAAACCAGGCCCCACTTGACTGATCGGCCGTCGGCTGTCTCGTATCCGCCGACATCACGCACGTTGGCTGCGCCCTGCAGCGTCACGTGGCGGGTTGACGCGATGGTGGAAGTGCCGTCCTCGTCTATGACCTCGAAGTACCAGCGTGACAGTGGGTCGAGGCCGTCGACCTCAGTGGAGAAGCCGTCGACCGTGCCAATTTCCTTTCCTTCTGCGGCTGGGTTTTTCGGGTCGGTGGCGGCGAATACACGCACCTTTTCCGAGCCGCCGTGTTCCCAGACCAGTGAGTAGTGTCCGGCGGACGCTGATGTCACGTCGAGGTCGGTCGGCGTTTTCGCCGACTCGGCCTTGCTGCATGCGCCGAGTACGAGCATGAGTCCTGCCGCCGACAGCGCAAGAACTCGAGTTTTGCAAGTAGCCATGGGTCCTCCGAATCCAATTGGAAATCGGAGGCTACGCACCAGTGATCACTGTGTCGTGACCGTGTTGTGCAGAGCGGGAAAACTGCAGGCTGGAGTGCTTGTCGCCGATGATGATCAGGGATGGGCCAGCCCGTTCAGGAGCATCGCGCCGACAAAGATGGCACTGCTTGCGCGGGCGCTGCAGGACGGGTTGATCGCAATCGACGAACTCTGATCGAAGCGCGAGCGATCGGGTGCGTCGATCCGGGAGTCAGTCGAGGGCGGTGGCGTCGGTTGTCGGCGTCTTGGTGCCGGGAGTCGCTTCGATGTCGAGAACGACCTGGCTGTCGGTGGCTTCTTCGGGGAAGACGTACCGACGCATGGCCCACCAGCGGAAGGCCGTCGCCAGCAGGGTCCCGATGATCGATCCGCTGATGAAGTCCGCGAAGTTTTCCATCAACACCGACACCTCGGGTTGACGCAGATGGAACACGTACCGGGAGGTCCAGAGTGGTACCTGGTTGATGGCCAAACCGATACCCGCGACGATGAAGAACAGAGCGGCCTCGTGATGGCGCTGTCGACCACCGCGCTGCGCAAACGACCATTCGCGGTTGAGGACGTAGGACAGAACCGTCGCGATCAGGACCGCAAGGATGTTGGCCGTCACCGGGTGCTGAGGCAGAACCGTCCACTTGATGCCGAAGAACAGCACCGTGGTGACGATGAAGGCGATGCCGCCGACCACCAGGAACTTGAGCATTTCTGCGTGCGGCAGGACGCGCACGAGAACCCGCTCAGGAAGCCTATTGACCATCTTTTCGACAAACGCCATTGTTCGAGGCTAACCCTGAATACGACCGAGGGCACAAATCGTCGATGCCCGTGTCGGCAAGATCATCAGAATCCGTACCCGAGAATTGCGGGCTTCTGCGCGTTGAAAGCGAAGTCGAAATTCAGGATCTCCTGCGGATCGGACGCGTGGAGTCGGTGCGCCGCCGCGAAGGTCTTGGCCTGGTGCTCGCCCAGGTACAAGCTGCTCAGGACATCAGAGGGCATCGTGATCGCAGGCACCGCGTCAGTGGCCGTACAGGTGGCCTTGCCGTCCTTGACCTGAAGTGCGAAGGTTCCGCCGGCCTTCAGGAACGGATCTTCGACCTTGATGACTGTGTCCAGGTCAGCAGCATATTCACGAGCCTCGAGAGCCGCGGGAACGTCCATGATGCGCAGCCACAGTCGATCGGAGCGCGTCGTCGTCCGGGCAAGGCGGTAGTCCGTGAGCATCAGCCGGAGTGGATCGGCAGGATGCTGGCGTGTCTCGATCCGGGTGACGAGGTCGAGGCCGCAGATCGTGCGCCACAGCGCCGCGTGCGCATCTTCGGTGATCGTCACGAACTCGTCGATCCGGGCGATGCTGTCGCGGCCCTCGCTCGTGTGCCGGTAAGCGATGTATCCGTCCGCGTGTGTCAGAAAGAACAGTCCGGAGGCGCCGTCACGATCCTCCGACGGGTCGGCGAACATGTGGTCCCAGAGTGGTTGCGGACGGACCTGCGCGCCGGGAGTCTGCAGTCGCCAGCGGTCGTAGATCTCGGGAAGAAGCGTCGAGGCAGCTTTGATGTCGACGATGGACACGCCACCGTTGTCGGGCACCTCGGGGCGGAATCGTGCGAAGCGGCGATCGAGGGTGATGCCTTCGCTGAAGGTGGCCGGGCCGTATCCGAAGCGGTTGTAGATGCCGGCCTCGCTGGCCGTCAGGGCCGCAAGTGGTGCTCCGGTCGACTCGATGTGGGCGTGAAGTGCAGTGAACATCGAGCGTAGGACACCACGTCGACGGTGAGTCGGGGCGACGGATACCCAGGTGATTCCGCGCGTGGGGAGTTGGCGTCCGCCGGGCACGGTGAATTCCATGTCGATTTCGATGGCCACGCCGACGGGTAGGTCACCGTCGACGGCGAGGATGATGTCCTCGGGCTTGTAGAGCGCCTTCGTCAGTTCGCTGACCGCGGGAGACGGGTGAAAACCGAACCCCACCGAGTCGAGTAGTTGGAGAGCCGGCCAGTCGCTCTCGGTAGCGGTGCGGATGGTGATCTTGTTTTCGGGGCTCACGTATATCGACTTTGGCATAGATTGCGTGAAGACGCACATGAATATCGGGGCTGACGTTTCCGCACCGGCTCCCAGGGGTACCGCCCGACGGACCAGTCCTGCGGCACGGAGAAAACCGATACGGAGAAACACTGTGGCGATCACCGACATCAAGGAATATGCCCATCTCACCGAGGAAGACGTCGAAGCGCTCGGGCGCGAGTTGGACGCCATTCGGCTCGACATCGAGGAGAAGCGCGGCGCGCACGACGCTCGATACATCCAGCGGACGATCGCGTTTCAACGCTCTCTGATGGTGGCCGGCCGCATCGTCTTGTTCGCCAGCAAGAAGAAGCCTGCCTGGATTCTGGGGACTGCGCTGCTGGGGGTCGGCAAGATCATCGAGAACATGGAACTCGGCCACAACATCATCCACGGCCAGTGGGACTGGATGAACGATCCCGAGATTCACTCGAGCAACTGGGAGTGGGACAACACCTGCCCGTCCTCGGGATGGAAGCACTCGCACAACTTCACCCATCACAAGTTCACCAACATTGTCGGACTGGACAACGACGTGGGCTACGGAATCATGCGCGTCACGCGCGATCAAAAGTGGCACGCCGACTATCTCTTTCAACCGATCACGAATTTTGTGCTCGCGACCCTCTTCGAGTGGGGAGTGGCACTGCATCACCTCGAAACGGACAAACTCCGCAAGGGTGAGGTGAAGTGGTCCGAGAAATCGGACATGGCCAAGGACGTCGGTAAGAAGATCGCGCGTCAGGTGGCGAAGGATTACATCCTGTTCCCCGCCCTGACCGGCCCCGCGTGGAAGACCACGTTGACGGCGAACGTCGTTGCGAACCTCATCCGAAACTACTGGAGTTACGCCGTCATCTTCTGCGGGCACTTTCCCGACGGTGCCGAGAAGTTCACGCTCGAGGAATTCGAGAACGAATCTCGCGCTCAGTGGTACCTACGACAGATGCTGGGCTCTGCCAACTTTCATGCCGGTCCCGTCATGGCCTTCATGAGCGGCAACCTCTGCTACCAGATCGAGCATCACTGCTTCCCGGATCTGCCGAGCAATCGGTACTCGGAAATCGCGGTGCCGCTGCGCGACCTGTGTGACAAGTACGACCTCCCGTACACGACCGGGCCGCTGTGGAAGCAGTACGGATTGACTCTGCGCACCATCTGGAAGTTGTCGCTGCCCAACAGGTTTCTCTCGGCTTCCCAGGACGACGCTCCGGAGACGCACTCGGAGTTGAAGTTCCGCATCCGAGGCGGAATCAAGGAAGTGTTCGGCGTCGATCCGCAGACGGGTAAGCGGCGCGGACTGCGAACAGCGATCGCGATGGTCTCGAGCTGATCAGTTACCGCTTGTGCGCCATTGAACGAACCACGAGATCGCCGGTCGACTGGATTGCCTGCACCAGCACGATCAAGATCACGACTGCGACGAACAGCACCGGTGTGTTGAATCGTTGGTAGCCGTACTTGATTGCGAAGTCGCCGAGTCCACCGGCGCCGATGGCACCTGCCATGGCCGAGAAGCCGATCAGCATCACCGCCGTCAGGGTTGCTCCTGCTACCAATCCCGGAACGGATTCGGGCAGTAGCACCTTGGTGATGATGTCTTTGTCGGTGGCGCCCATGGACCGCGCTGCCTCGACGCGTCCGGAATCGACTTCACGCAAGGCGTTCTCGACGACGCGCGCAAAGAAGGGCACCGAACCGATGGTCAGCGGGACGATCGCTGCCGTGGCGCCGAGCGCTGTTCCGACGATCGCCCTCGTTGCCGGGATGAGGAGCACCAACAAGATGACGAACGGCAGCGAACGGCCGACGTTCACCACGGTGCCCAGAACCGAATTGAGGACGCGGTTGGGACGGATTCCGTCGGGCGCGCTCGCGTGCAACAGAACACCGAGAGCGATACCGATGATCACGGTGAGCACGAACGAGACACCGACCATGTAGAGCGTGTCGAGTAGGGCTTCCCATGCTTCGCCCAGGGAATCCTGCCAGGACGTCTTGTTCATGAGAACGTCACCTTCACTCCGCGCTGCGAAAGATGTTCTTCGACAGACTTTCTTGTCTCTTCGTTGCTGACGAGTCCCGTGTGTGAGGCGAACTCCACGCGAAGGCGACCGACCTGATGGGATCCGATGTCCTCGATACCGCCGGAGATCACGGTGACGTCGACGTCGAGATCTCGTGAGAGTTGGGAAATCACGGGTGAGGTGGACAGTGAATCGACAAAGGTGAGGAGCGCCGGAATTCCGGTCGTGGACGTTCGTACCGTTCCGGTCGGCAGTAGCGCCTCTCCGAGGGGTGAGTCCGGGTCTGCGACCAGTTCGGTGAGCGTTCCCTCGTCGACGATGCGGCCCTGATCGATCAGCGCAGCGCGATGGCAGATCCGTCGAACCACGTTGAGCTCGTGGGTGATCAGAACAATGGTCACACCGAGTCGTCGATTGAGATCGGCGAGCAGGTCGAGGATCGAATCGGTTGTGTCCGAGTCGAGGGCGCTCGTGGCCTCGTCGCACAGGAGGACGTCGGGTGAAGCCGCCAAGGCTCTCGCGATGCCGACGCGTTGTTTCTGGCCGCCGGACAGTTGCGAGGGGAAGGCGTCACGTCGGTCTTCCAAGCCCACCAACTCGATCAGCTCGTCGACGCGGGCACGTCGATCTGCCCGCGAGTATCCCGCCACTTCGAGAGGGAAGGCGATGTTGGCGGCGACCGAACGGGAATGCAGCAGGTTGAAATGCTGGAACACGACACCGATCCGCTTGCGTGTGTCGCGCAGTTGCGCTGGGCTCAACGCGGTCAGATCGGTGTCGCCCAACAGAATCCGGCCACTGGTCGGGCGTTCGAGCAGGTTGAGGCAGCGCAGCAAAGTCGACTTGCCGGCGCCGCTCTTGCCGATGATGCCGAAGATTTCGCCGTCTTCGATTTTCAGGGATACGGAATCGAGTGCATGCAGAACTTGTGTGCCGCTGCGGTATTCCTTGGAGACCGATTCGATCGAGAAGACCATGACGGGTCTCGATCAGGTAGCGCTGGCCGGAATGACCGAGCCCTGATAGGTCTGCTCGATGAACGTCGCGACGTCGGCGGACGTCAATGCCTCGGCCAACTTCTGTACTCGCGCATCGTTTTCGAGCGAGGTGCGTACGGTCAGGACATTGGCGTACGGGTTGCCCTCGGCCTTCTCGAGCACCAGGGCGTCCTTGGCCGGGTTGAGGCCACCTTCGATTGCGTAGTTGCCGTTGATGATTGCGAGATCGACATTTCCGTCGTCGAGCGTGCGCGGCAGCTGCGGGGGATCGACCTGGGTGAACGTGAGTCCCTTGGGGTTGTCGATGATGTTCTTCTCGCTGATCTGCGTGATGTCGGTGCCGGGGGCGCCCAACTGCTGATCGAGCTTGATCAAACCGGCCTGCTGCAGCAGGTACAGCCCACGGGCGAAGTTCGTCACGTTGTTGGACAAAGCGACCGTTGCGCCCTGGCGCAGGTCGGCCACGTTGGTGACCTTCTTGGAATATGCACCGAGGGGCTCGACGTGGACCTTCGCCACGGCGACCAGGTCGTCGACACCCTTTTCCTTCGACCACGATTCCTGGTACGGCACGTGCTGGAAGAAGTTGGCGTCGGTGTCTCCGGCTTCGAGCACCTCGTTGGCGTCGAGATCGCCGGTGATCTCGCTGACCTCGATCTTGGTGTCACCGAGCAGGCCCTTTTCTTCGACGAACTTCAGGATCTCGGCGTGCGGAACCGAAGAAGCGACGATGCGAAGAGGTGCGTTCTCGTCGGAGGAGTTGTCGCTCGAGCACGCGGCTACGGTTCCGACTGCGACGGCGGCCACTGCGAAGGCAGCGAGGAATCTTCTGGTGCGCGAGCGTGACATGTGAATCTCCAAGACATAGCCGAACGCACGCCGAGATGGCGTGACAGTTGCTGAACGCTAGCCCGGTAAACCTCCCGTGAGGAGATACAGAATCACCGCGATTTTTTCATGTACCTATTGTCCGAGCAGGATGACCGGAACGTCCTCGGCAAAATCGACTACCAGTTCGCGACGCGAGAACAGCCAGGTGCCGTCGATCTTTTCGAAGCTGTCCTGGTAACGAATCTCGATCCGGTTGTCCCGGTGGCCCTCGCCCCGCGGATAGATGTGGTGAGCGGAGCAGTAAGCCTCACCGTGTGCGGTGGTGGGGCCGTCGAGGTCGAGGATCTGCTGCTCGACGATGTGCCGGGTCGAGTGCAGATGTGAGACGGCGTCGACCACCGAACTGCTGACGACGGAGTTCCCACGTATCTCCGTCGGCGCACCCGTTCCGTTCAGTGCCGGCGGCAAGACGAATGCCACGTCGTCAGTGAAGAGAGCCGCAAGTGCAGTGGTGTTTCGGCGGTCGACGGCCTGTGCGTACCTGGCGGCCAAGTCGGTGAGAGCGACGCGATCCGAGGAGTCCATGCGCATATCTCACCCTATGTGACGCCGCTCATGTTTCGGCTTCCCGCTCATCGAGACACTCACAGCGCCCACCTGGGCATCTGGTTAGCGTCCAGGCCAAGAGTTGCCAGCCATGAATGCCATAGGAGAAACAGCGATGGATCTGAGGGAATCGCCCGAGCAGCAGGAGCTCCGCAAGGAGTTGCGCGCGTACTTCGCGGCGCTGCTGCCGGAAGAGAAGCGTCGCGCGGCCGGCGAGCAAGGTGTGGGTGGCGAGTACTTCCGCGAGATCGTGAAGTTGCTGGGCAAGGACGGTTGGCTCGGTATCGGCTGGCCCAAGGAATTCGGTGGACAGGGACGCTCCATCGAAGAGCAGTTCGTGTTCTTCGACGAGGTTCAGCGCGCAGGTCTGCCGTTTCCCTTCGTGACGGTCAATACCGTCGGACCGACGTTGATGAAGTACGGCACCGAAGAACAGAAGGAACGTTTCCTGCCCGGCATCCTGGCCGGCGACATCGTCTTCGCAATCGGGTACACCGAGCCCGAGGCCGGCACCGACCTCGCGTCACTCAAGACTCGTGCGGTTCTCGACGGTGACGAGTGGATCGTCGACGGCAACAAGATCTTCACCAGTGGCGCCAACACTGCCGACTACGTGTGGCTGGCCTGCCGCACCGACGCGGATGCCCCCAAGCACAAGGGAATCTCGATCCTGATCGTCCCCACCGAGGATGCAGGCTTCGAGTGGTCACCGATCAACACCGTCGGCGGCTTGATGGTGACGTCCACGTACTACTCCGGCATTCGAGTTCCGTCGAAGGACGTTGTGGGCGAGGTCAACGGCGGCTGGCAGCTCATCACGGCTCAGCTCAACCACGAGCGAATCGGCCTGGCGGCCATCGGTGGTCGCACGTACGGTCTGTGGAACCTGGTCCTGGACTGGGCCAAGGAAAACGGCGCCATCGACATCCCGTGGGTGCAACAGGACTTCGCTCGCACACACGCCAAGCTCGAGGCCATGCGACTGCTGAACTGGAAGATGACGGCAGCCGTCGCACAGGACACGCTCTCCGGAGCCGACGCCGGTGCCACCAAGACGTACGGGACCGAGACTCACGTCGACGTCTACCGCACCCTGCTCGGAATTCTCGGCTCCGCCGGACGCATCCGTCCCGAGTCTCCGGGCGCTTTGCTTGCCGGTCAGATCGAGCAGATCTCGCGTCAGGGTGTCGTGAACACCTTCGGTGGCGGCGTCAACGAGGTTCTGCGTGACATGGTCGGCACCATCGGCTTGGGACTCGTTCGCGAAAAGAGGGTCAAGTGAGCGACATTTCGGCGCAACTCGACGCTTTTGTCGGCCAGACGCTTGTTCCCACCACCTGGGGACCCGACGAGGTCAACATCCCCATGATCCGGCATTGGGCCGAGACCATGGGCGATACCAACCTCGTCTACCTCGACGACGAAGCTGCCCGCGCCACCGGCCGTGACGGCGTCGTCGCTCCCGCTCAGATGCTTCAGGTCTGGATCATGCGGACCTTTACCGACAAGATGGCGGGCAACGACCCGTCGCAGGTGTGGACCGATCTGATCGCCACCCTCGACGCAGCCGGCTACAGCTCTGTCGTGGCCACCGATTCCGATCAGGAGTTCTTCGCCGAACTGCGCCCAGGCGATCGCGTTAACTACACCGAGGTCATCGAGTCGATTTCGCCGGAGAAGAAGACCGGCCTCGGTGTCGGACACTTCGTCACGACGCTCAAGACCTACCGCAACGGTGACGATCAGGTTGTCGGCACCCAGCGGTGGCGGACGCTGCGGTTCAAACCTCAGGAATCTGCTGCGCCCGAAGCTCCTCGTGCACTGCGTCCGCGTCCGGCTCTCAACGCGGACAACGCTTTCTGGTTCGAAGCAGCCAAGGAGCACCGTCTGGTGATCCAGCGCTGTACGTCCTGCAAGACGTTGCGTCATCCCACCGGCCCGATGTGCGGGGAGTGCCGGTCACTCGAGTGGGACACGATCGACGCGTCGGGTCGTGGCACGGTGTACAGCTTCGTGGTCAATCACCACCCCAAGATCGACGCGTTCGACTACCCGCTGATCGTTGCGGTAATCGAACTCGAAGAGGGAACCCGATTGATCGCCAACATGGCGGGTATCGCGCCCGAAGATGTCGTGGTCGACATGCCCGTGGAACTTGACTGGATCGACGCCGACCCGGATCTGACGCTTCCCGCGTTCCGGCCGGCCGTACGCGAGGAGCACTGATGGACTTCAATTTCAGCGAAGAGCAGGAAGCAATTCGCGCACTGGCCGACGAGGTCTTCACCAGCAAGGCAACGATCGAGCGCACCAAGGAGATCGAACTCTCCGCCGAGCGCGTCGACCGTGAACTGTGGCGCGAACTCGCGAGCACCGGCCTGCTCGGTATCGCCCTGCCGGAGGAGTTCGGCGGCGGTGGCCTCGGCTTGTCCGAGCTGTACGCACTGCTCGAACAGCAGGGACGTCACGTTGCGGCCGTGCCGATCTGGGAAACGACCCTTGCAGCATTGGCTGTCAACGAATTCGGCTCTGATTCCCTTCGCGCCGAACTCCTTCCGGGAGTTGCCGACGGCAGTCGATTCCTGACCGTCGGTCTCGAAGAGTTCGGTCCGTACACTGGCGGCGACCCACTGACCACGGCTGAGCAGGACGCCGACGGCAATTGGACTCTGACGGGTGAGAAGGCAGTAGTGCCGATGACTCACGTCGCGAACCTTGCTCTCGTTTCGGCAACCGCTTCCACTGGTACGGCACTGCTGCTGGTCGACCTGAGTGCCGAGGGAGTGACGCTCGAACAGACGCAGTCCACCAGTTGGGAGATCTGTGCCAACGTCACCTTTGCCGGTGCCCCCGCGCAGCTGATCGGTGCGGCTGACGGCACCACGGTTCCGTGGCTGATCGACCGCGTTCAGCTGGCATTGGCCGCAATCCAATGGGGCGTCGGGTCGGGTGCAGTCGCGCAGGCCGTCACGTACCTGAACGGCCGCAAGCAGTTCGGCCGTCCGCTGGCGACCTTCCAGGCCGTCAATCATCAACTCGCTGACTGCTACATCGATCTCGAAGCGATGCGCGTGACACTGTGGCAGGCCGCCTGGCGCATCTCCGAGGGACTGGATCTCGGCACCTCGGTACTGGTCGCCAAGTGGTGGGCTACCGACGGCGGACAGCGCGTCGTGCATCGCACCACGCATGTACACGGCGGCATGGGCGTCGACACCGACTACCCGGTTCACCGTCACCTGTTGTGGGGCAAGCAGATTGCTGCCACCCTCGGTGGTTCCAGCTCCGATCTGGCGCGTCTGGGTGCGCAGCTCGCATCCGGTGTGGAGGTGCTCGCATGACCGTACTTGCCGGTCGCAGTTACGCAGACGTCGTTGTCGGAGAGGCATTGCCCGAGTTGGCGATCCCGCTGACCCGCACGTTGATCGTCGCCACGGCAATCGCCACTCGCGATTTTCAGGACGTGCACCACGATCCGAGCCTGGCCCAGGAGCGTGGCTCGAAGGATGTCTTCATGAACATCCTCACGAGCAACGGTCTTGTCGGTCGATACGTCACGGACTGGGCCGGATCTGCATCGACCCTGCGCCGCATCGCCATTCGTCTCGGGGCGCCCAACTACCCGGGTGACACCATGACGATGACCGGTGAGGTCGTGTCCAAGGAAGACGGAGTGGTCGTGGTCAAGGTGCAGGGTGCAAACAGCCTCGGCAACCATGCATCCGGCACCGTCGCAGTCGCTTTCAAGGAAGAGGAGAGGCCCTGATGGCGATCAGCCCACTCTCGGGAGCCGCCGCCATCGTCGGCATCGGATCCACCGAGTTCTCCAAGAACTCCGGCCGCACCGAACTGCAGTTGGCGTGTGAGGCCATCGTCGCGGCACTCGCTGACGCCGGTATCGATCCGTCCGAGGTCGACGGTCTGTCCACCTACACGTCGGAGACGAACGGCGAAGCGATCGTGGCTCGCAACTGTGGTCTCGGCGAGCTGAAGTTCTTCTCGCGCATTCACTACGGTGGCGGCGCTGCGTGTGCCACCGTGCAGCAGGCGGCCATGGCAGTTGCGACGGGTGTTGCCGACGTCGTGGTTTGTTACCGCGCCTTCAACGAGCGCTCCGGTGTGCGCTACGGCCTAGGGCAGCACGATCGCCCCATGGACAGCACCGCGGATCGCGCGGCATATGCGTGGATGACTCCGCAGGGATTGTCGACTCCCGCTCAGTGGGTCGCCATGTTCGCCCGCCGCTACATGCACCAGTACGGTGCGACGAGTGAGGACTTCGGACGAGTTGCAGTGGTGGCGCGCAAGCATGCCGCCAACAACCCGGCTGCTTGGTTCTACGAGCGTCCGATCACGCTCGAGGACCATCAGAACTCGCGCTGGATCGCCGAGCCGCTGCACCTGCTCGACTGCTGCCAGGAAACCGACGGTGGCCAGGCATTGGTCATCGTCTCTGCCGAGCGCGCAAAGGATCTGGCCAACAAGCCCGTCGTCATCAAGGGCGCCGCTCAGGGCAGTAGCAAGGA
>NZ_JASHKY010000015.1:0-26579 GCF_030056935.1 Rhodococcus sp. IEGM 1302
AGCCAGGGTGTGTCGATCCACGACAAGCACATCGAGGTCATCGTGCGCCAGATGCTTCGTCGCGTGACGATCATCGATTCGGGTGCCACCGAGTTCCTGCCCGGTTCGCTCACCGAGCGCGCCGAGTTCGAGTCGGCAAACCGCCGCGTTGTCGCCGAGGGTGGCGAGCCCGCAGCCGGCCGTCCGGTGCTCATGGGTATCACGAAGGCGTCGCTCGCGACGGATTCGTGGCTGTCCGCGGCATCGTTCCAGGAGACCACTCGTGTCTTGACCGACGCGGCTATCAACTGCCGCTCGGACAAGCTGATCGGTCTGAAGGAAAATGTCATCATCGGCAAGCTGATCCCTGCCGGTACCGGTATCAACCGTTACCGCAACATCCAGGTTCAGCCCACCGAAGAGGCACGCGCCGCTGCTTACGCAGTGCCGTCGTACGACGACCAGTACTACAGCCCGGACGGCTTCGGCCAGAACACCGGTGCTGCAGTTCCGCTGGACGACTACGGCTTCAGCAACGACTACCGCTAAGCGTTAGTTCGTAGAAATCCCCCCACTTCGAAAGAGGTGGGGGGATTTTTCATGTCAGGAGTGGGACGTTTTCAGGAGTTGCTGCCGCTGAGGTCCGGGATGACGATCTCCTGGACGGCCCACTTGTTCCCGTCGGGGTCGGCGAAGTAGATGAACCGCCCCCAGGCCTGGTCGTCGATCGGGCTGATGTCGATGCCGCGGCTCTTGAACTCGCGCTCGGCCTCTTCGATGTCCTTGACCACTACCTGCATGCCGACGACCGAGCCGGGCTCGGCGTCGGTGATTCCCTTGCCGATGCAGATCGAGCAGGCCGAACCGGGAGGGGTCAGCTGGACGAATCGCAGGTCTTCGCTGACCGTGTGATCGTGGTCGGCATTGAATCCGAGGCGGACGTAGAAGTCCTTGGCGCGGTCGATGTCGGTGACGGGAATGGCGACCAGTTCGAGCTTGATGTCCATGACGTGCCCTTCATGTGATGGTGAATTCCGGCGACAGGTCCAGTGTTGCGGGTATTGCGGTCAGAAACGGTCCTCGTTCGGCGTCCGGATGAAACTTTCCGAATTCCTTGTTGCTCCGAGGGTGCTTCTCTCACTGCTCGACCGATCCCGAACCAGGAGCGGATACCCCGACTCCGCAGCTCTGACGCATTCCGTCGAACGTGCCGCGCACGCCGACGCTCTCGGCTACCACCGGTTCTGGGTCGCCGAGCATCACGCGGTGCCCGGGATCGGGAGCGGGTCGCCGGCAGTACTGCTTGCCGCGATCGGCGCGCATACGCGCGATATCAGACTCGGCAGCGGTGGGGTCATGCTGCCGAATCACCAACCGCTGATCGTCGCCGAGCAGTTCCTGATGCTGGAGGCTCTCTACCCGGGGCGAATCGACCTCGGCCTCGGCCGATCGCTGGGATTCACGGAGCCCGTACGTCAGGCACTACGACGCAGCAAGGACGCTCCGGACACGTTTGTGTCGGACCTGGACGAGGTGAGGCGTTATCTGGACGGTTCCGCCGCAGTGACGGCACGGCCGGCGTCGCAGACTGGAGTCCCGATCTTCGTGCTGGCGACGCGCACAGGTCTGAAAGTGGCAGCGCAACTGGGGCTTCCGGTGGTCGTGGGTGGGCCGATACTGGGAATCGGTAGCACCGATCGGGTGGATGCGTTGGACGAGTACCGCCGAGCTTTCCAGCCCACCGACACACACCCCGAACCCTATGTGGTGGTTTCCCTCGAGGTGGCGGTTGCCGATACCACCGAGGCGGCCCGTGAGTTGCTGATCCCGGAGGCGTACGCGCTCGCAGAATCGTCACGGACAGGGGAGTTTCCGCCGCTCGTGTCGCCGGACGAGATCAGGCGCGCCCCGCGCAGTGATCGAAACGCCAGGCGCATCGAGTCGTTCACGGCTTCGGCGCTGCACGGGACGCCCGTCGAGGTGAAGCAGCAGCTTCACGATCTGGCCGAGCGAACCGGTGCCGACGAATTGCTGGCGTCCACGTCGACGTACGACCGTGACGCGCTTGCACTTTCGGACCGCCTACTGCGTGAGGTGGTTTAGCAGTGTGGTTGATCTAACGAGGCACGTGAAACTCGAGCAGAGTGGCGACGGAGTCGTCGAGTTCGGTCCACGGCACCGGTACGGAGAGGACGGCGATCGCCGAAGTCGGGAACTTGTCGCGGATACGTTGGGCCGCTTCGGAGTTTTCGTTCGATGCGAGATCGAGTGCAGTCCAGGGAATTCCGGGTTCGTGTCCGACGATCAGGAGCGTCTTGACGTGGTCGGACGTGGTTCGCGCAGCTGCAATGACGTCTGCGGGTGAGCCGCCGTAGATGGACTTCTCGAACCCGGCGGGAGCTTCGATTCCCGTCGAGGCAAGGGTTTCGACCGTCCGCCGGGAGGTGGAGCACAGAACGGCGTCGACGGGCAGGACGTTTTGACGGATCCATTCGCCGCCGATGCGGGCCTCGCGCAGGCCCCGTTCGGCGAGCGGACGCTCGTGATCACGGATGCCCTCGGGGTAGCTGGACTTGCCGTGTCGCATGAGGACGAGGGTGCGGTGGTCGGCCATGCGTTCACGGTATCCGCTTTGTGCCCGTCAGTCCGGTTACTCTGGATGGTCAGGACCTTGAAGGAGGTTTTCGATGGCCGGTAAGAAGCTCGATCGAACTAATGCCCGAACTGCACTCGAGGTGGTACGAGAAAGCCCCACCATCGCTTTCATCACCGTTGCCCCGGCAGTGGTCGTGTTCGGCGTGGTGTGGTGGCTCTTCGGTTTCTGGGCCGCGATTCTTCTTGCGTTGGTGTTCGGTGTCGCGGCTGTCGCGACCCAGAAACTGCGTTAGAGGGCGCTCACCTGCGCAACTGCGCGGAGCGCTTCGCCGACCAGGAACCAGACCGTGACGGTCTTGTCGTCGACGCGGCTGCGCAGGACGACGTCGTCGCTGGAGACGATGGGGGAGAGGTACTCGATCAGTGCTCGATGCGGAACTGTCCGTAGTTCGGTGCGAGCGCTGAGGACCTCTTCGACTGCCTGCCAGTAGACGGCGTTGTTGACGTGGTCGAACGGGTCGATATCCGTGGCGCGCAGAGCGAACGGCGTGTCCAGAACACCGGCGTCGTCCGCCTCCGGTGCGTTCTCGGCGAGGACACGCTTCCACTTCAGGCGATGCTCGTCGGTGGATTCCTCCAGTGGCCGCATGAAGTCGTCACTCATCCGTGTGGGCATGCCCGACTCGGCGCTGATGTTGATCCAGAAGCCTTCGGTTTCCATCAGCGCGCCGTTGCTGCCGTCGAAGCGCACACGCATGTTCGCCCATCTCGTGGAGAAGCCGGAGCACCAGCGAGTCATCGTCAACTCTTCCGGCCAGATCGCCGGGCGTACGACGTCGACGACCGTACGACGCACTATCCAGAGCGGATGGGTGTCGATGGCTCCCGCGGCCTCGATGTTGTCGTTGCCGATGTCCTGCAGGTAGCGGGCGACGGCGTCGAGCCTGACCTGCTTGGCGACGTCGATGTCGCCGGTGCGGACCGGGCGGGACTTGACGAAGATCGGTCCTCGGTCCGGCTGTTGCGCGAGCGTGAGATCTGGGTTCACGTGAGATTCCTGTTCGCTGGAGTGAGCCGATTCTGTCAGGCTTTTCAGCGAGTGGCGATTATCTGCTTTCCGCAGCCGGAGCCGTCGACCATTCGTGCCACGGCGACGGCGGTGTCGGCAAGGGGATGAACGGAGTCGATCACCGGGGTGATGTCACCTGCGTCGATCATCTGCGTCAGGACCTCCAGATCGTCGGCGTTCTCCGAAGCGATGAAGGTGCCCATTTTCTGAGATATGAACGGAGACAGGCACTGTGCGCGTATTTGGCGATCGGTTCCGCTGAGCCACCGTCCGCCGTTCTCGCCGCCGACGATCACCAGCGTTCCGGTGCGTGTGAGCGCCCGTCGAAGATCTCGCAGTCGGCGGTTGCCGCCGGTGTCGATGATGACGTCGTACCGATGCGATCCGTCGGTGGCGTCGTCGACGCGGTAGTCGAGAACCTCGTCGGCACCGATGGAGCGGACGGTATCGGTTTTCGAGGTGCTGCACACGCCGGTGACGTGAGCGCCCATGGCTTTTGCCACCTGCACCGCGTAGATCCCGACGCCACCGGATGCGCCGAGTACGAGGGCGGATTGGCCCGCCTGCACGCGGCCGTGGTCGCGCACGGCTTGCAACGCTGTGAGGGCGGAGACCGGTACCGCTGCTGCTTGTGCGAACGACAATCGGGCAGGTTTTGCGGCAATCTTCGTCTCGAGTGCGCGTGCGTACTCCGCGAACGAACCGACCGCGATCCCGTATACCTCCTGGCCGACTGCCACGCGGGTCACCGAACTGCCGACGGCCTCGACTCGGCCGGACACGTCCAGTCCGCGGACTCGGTTCCTAGGTCTGCGCAGCCCGAAACCCGCGAGGCGCAACGGATATGGCAGTCCGGCCATGAGATGCCATGCCCCGCGGTCGACGGACGCGGCCTCGACGCGTATCAGCACTTCGTTGTCGGCGACAGTGGGGCGCGGAATGTGGTCGACGTAGAGAACGTCGGCCTCGCCGTAGCGATCCTGTACGACGGCGGTCATCAGTTCCTTCGGCATGCGAGTCTCCGTTCGTCGAATACTTACAGCGTAAGTATTGCACTTACGGTGTAAGTTCTGTCAACGTGGAGAAGCGCGCAAGATTGACCCGAGACGACGTCGTACACGCTGCTGTCGCGCATGCCGATTCCGTCGGAATCGATTCGATGACCATGCGGAAGTTGGGCACCGAACTGGGCGTCGAAGCGATGTCTCTGTACAACCATGTTTCGGACAAGGGGGATCTGCTCGACGGAATGGTCGATGCGGTCTTCGCGGAGATCGATCTGCCGACGCCGGGACGCCCGTGGCGCACGGAACTTCACGTGCGAGCGGTATCGACAAGGGAAGTGTTGGGGAGGCACCCGTGGGCAACTCCGTTGATGGAGTCCCGAACGACGCCTGGTCCCGCGACCCTGCGCCACCACGATGCCGTCATCGGAACGCTACGCGCCGCCGACTTTCCCGTCGCCCTTGCTGCGCATGCCTTTTCGATCATGGATGCGTACATCTACGGCTTCGTGCTGCAAGAAGTGAGCTTGCCGTTCGAAACAGCGCAGGAAACGACGGAACTGGCGAAGGCGATCATGGGCTCGTTCGAGAGCGGTCAGTATCCGCACCTGGCCGAGTTGACCACCGAGCACGTCCTTGCTCCGGGATACAGCTACGCCGCCGAATTCGCTTTCGGTCTCGATCTGATTCTCGACGGACTCGAACGTCTGCACATCGGGAGCGAACGATGATCTGACGTGAGTACCGGGTTAAAGTCGAGAAAACCGGGTTACCGGTCCAGACTTCAGATGTCCCGAAGAGGAGCTTTCTGTGCGCGCCATGGTGGTTACGGAACTGTCCGGTCCCGAAGGAATTGTCGCGCAGGAGGTTCCCGAGCCCGCAGCCGAAGGTCTTGTTCTCATCGATGTGAAGGCAAGTGGCGTCTGCTTTCCGGACCTGCTCATCACCTACGGCAAGTATCAGATCCGCCCGGAACCGCCGTTCATTCCCGGCGCGGAGATCTCGGGCGTCGTGGTCTCCGCGCCGGAAGGGTCGGGTTTCGCTCCGGGCGATCGTGTTCTCGCGGCCGCGTATCTGGGTGGGTATGCAGAGCGGATTGCCGTCAACCCGGCGCAGGTACTCCGAATTCCGGACGGACTCGCCTTCGACGAGGCGGCCTCGCTGATCATCAACTATCAGACGATGGAGTTCGCGCTCGCTCGTCGCGCGAAGATCGTCGCGGGGGAGACTGTCGTCGTGCTGGGCGCTGCAGGCGGAGTCGGAACGGCAACCATCCAGCTGGCCAAGGCGCACGGTGCCCGGGTGATCGCCGTGGTACGACGCGAGGGCGTCGATGACTTCTTGCGTGAGCTCGGTGCCGACGAGGTGGTCGCGCTGGCTCCGGGATGGGGAGAGCGGATTCGGGAACTGACCGACGGCGTCGGCGCTCAGATCGTGGTGGATCCGGTGGGCGGCGATGCGTTCGACGACGCGGTCCGGGTTCTGGCACCAGAAGGACGACTCGTGGTGATCGGATTCGCCGGCGGCGGTATTCCCGAGGTAAAGGTGAACCGGGTGCTGTTTCGCAATATCAGCATTGTCGGCGCGGCATGGGGTGAGTTCACGCGTACCAATCCCGAGGCGGTAGCCGAGGTACACGCATCGCTGGTAGAACACGTCCTAAACGGCTTGCGTCCGCTGGTCAAGGCACGGTATCCGCTTGCCGACGCAGCAGTTGCCCTGGCTGATCTCGAAAGCGGCAAAGTTCTCGGAAAGGCCATCTTGCTGCAGGAATGATTCTTCGCAACGTGATGGTGGTCACCAAATAATAAGTTGCAACATGTTTTCATTTGGGCAATAGTTGCAACCGCACTACCATTTGCCAGGTGATCGCTTCCGATTCTGATGACCTGTATGGAGCACTCGACGAGTTGTTCACTCGCCTGATGAGCGCCGGTGATTCGGAGTCGATCGATGCGTTGATCGAACTGGATCTCTCGTTCTCTCAGGTGCGTGTGCTGTTCGTACTTGCACAACGTGATGCGGCGATCCCGATCAACGAGGTTGCCGACGAGCTTCGGCTCTCGGTGGCAGCTACGGGGCGGAACATCGATCAGCTCGTGAATATGGGTCTGGTCGATCGCCGTGAAGACGAGCGGGACCGACGCGTCAAGCGGGTTTCCTTGTCGGAGGCCGGTCGTAAGGTGACGACCAACCACATCGAGTGCAAGCGCGGCCAGCTTCGCGAATTCGCGTCGCGTGTTCCTGAGCCAGAGCGGATTCGTTTGTTCGAGGCTCTCAAGCCCATTCTCGCGGGTGACTATCTGCGAGCACTTAACCAGGAGACTTCGCGATGACATCGCCGAACGCGCCGGCACCGGCGTCCGACAAACTTGACGGGGCGGTCCTCAAGATCGCTTCCGTGGTGGTGCTCGGCGCCATCATGTCGATTCTCGACGTAACCGTGGTGAGCGTCGCGCTCACCACCTTTGCCGAGGACTTCGAAACTTCGTACGCCACCGTCGCGTGGACGATGACGGCCTACACCCTCGCTTTGGCGACGGTCATTCCGGTTACCGGTTGGGCTGCCGACCGTTTCGGCACCAAGCGCCTGTACATGACGGCCCTGGTGCTGTTCGTACTCGGTTCGGTCGCTTGTGCGATGGCGTGGGACATCACCTCGCTCATCGGCTTCCGCGTGCTCCAGGGTCTCGGCGGCGGCATGTTGATGCCGCTCGGTATGACGATCATGACCCGGGCCGCCGGTCCGGACCGCGTCGGTCGCGTCATGGCAGTTCTCGGTATCCCGATGCTGCTCGGCCCCATCGGTGGCCCGATCCTCGGTGGTTGGCTGATCGAGGCCGCGAGCTGGCACTGGATCTTCCTGATCAACCTGCCGATCGGCATCATCGCGTTGGCAGCAGCATTCATCATTCTGCCGTCCGACAAGGCGAAGCCTTCGGAGTCGTTCGACTTCCTCGGCATGATCCTGCTGTCGCCCGGCCTGGCGCTGTTCCTGTTCGGTGTGTCGTCCATCCCTGAGGTGGGAACCGTCGCGTCCGCTCGGGTTCTGGTGTCGGCCGGTATCGGTCTGGCGCTGATCATCGCCTTCGTGTTCCACGCGCTCAACAAGGATCACCCGCTGATCGACCTGCACCTGTTCAAGAACCGTCAGTTGACCACCGCCGTCATCACGACGTCGCTGTTCATCGTCGCCTTCATGGGCGCCGGGTTGCTGTTCCCGAGCTACTTCATCCAGGTCGGCGGTCACACCACGCTCGCGGCCGGATTGTTGATGGCTCCGCAGGGTCTGGGCGCTATGGTCACCATGCCGATCGCTGGTCGACTGGTCGACAAGATCGGCCCGGGCAAGATCGTCCTGACCGGTTTGCCGCTGATTCTCATCGGTTTGGGTGTGTTCACACAGGTTGCCTCGGATTCCCCGACGTGGCTGCTGATGGGCGCCTTGTTCGTCATGGGCCTCGGTATGGGTTGCACCATGATGCCGCTGATGACCGCAGCTATCGTGACGCTCTCCAACGAGCAGATTGCTCGCGGCTCCACCCTGATGAACATCGTTCAGCAGACCGCAGGTTCGATCGGTACCGCCGTGATGTCGGTGGTCTTGACCAACCAGCTTCTCGATCGTGGCCTCGACACGACGATGGTCGGTGCGGCCTCGCACATTCCGACCGAACCGGGAAGTCCGCAGGAGTCTGCTGCGAATTCGATTCTCAGTGCGGCGTCGGATGCCTTCGGTAACACCTTCCTCGTTGCCACTGTGCTTATCGTCCTGACCCTCATCCCGGCGTTCTTCCTGCCGCGGAGCAAGACCACCAGGCCGGTGGCCGAGGGCGAGACGGCAACGCCGATCGTTATGCACTGACCGCTTTTCGGTAGATCGTTCGTCCAGGTGAGGGCGGCACACATCTTGTGTGCCGCCCTCACCTTTTTGCCGTGGAATACAGCTGGATGGTTGAATGTTTGATCAGTTACATGCAAACGCATGGATCTAGTTCGCGGAGGAGCAACCATGCAGTTCGGAATCTTCACGGTCGGTGACGTCACCACTGATCCCACGACGGGTAAGACCCCGACAGAGCACGAGCGCATCAAGGCCATGACGACCATCGCCAAGCACGCCGAGGAAGTCGGTCTCGACGTCTTCGCGACCGGCGAGCATCACAACAAGCCGTTCGTGCCGTCATCTCCGACCACGATGCTCGGATACATCGCGGCCCAGACCGAGAAGATCACGCTCTCCACGTCCACGACGCTGATCACCACCAACGACCCGGTGAAGATCGCCGAGGATTACGCGATGCTTCAACACCTCGCCGAGGGGCGCGTCGACCTGATGATGGGACGCGGAAACACCGCGCCTGTGTACCCGTGGTTCGGCAAGGACATTCGCGCCGGTATCCCGTTGGCGCTCGAGAACTATCAACTTCTTCGCCGGCTCTGGGACGAGGAGGTCGTGAACTGGCAAGGGGAGTACCGCACTCCACTCCAGGGATTCACGTCCACCCCGCGCCCGCTGGACGGCGTCGCGCCGTTCGTGTGGCACGGCTCGATCCGCAGCCCCGAGATCGCGGAGATCGCGGCGTATCACGGCGACGGATTCTTCGCGAACAACATCTTCTGGCCGAAAGAGCACTACATCGAGCTGATCAATCTTTACCGCCGGCGTTACGAGCATTACGGCCACGGGTCCGCGGATCAGGCGATCGTCGGTCTCGGTGGTCAGGTCTTCATGCGCAAGAACAGTCAGGACGCGGTCAAGGAATTCCGTCCGTATTTCGACAATGCTCCGGTGTACGGCCACGGGCCCTCACTCGAAGAGTTCACCGAGCAGACGCCGCTGACCGTCGGTTCCCCTGAACAGGTCATCGAGAAGACGTTGGCGTTTGCCGATTTCTTCGGTGACTACCAGCGCCAGCTGTTCCTGATGGATCACGCCGGACTGCCGCTGAAGACGGTGCTCGAGCAGCTCGATCTGCTCGGTGAGGAAGTTGTTCCGGTTCTGCGCCGTGAGTTCGCGGCCAGGCGGCCAGCACATGTGCCGGACAACCCGCCCACTCACGCGTCGATGAAGGCGGCTCGTGAGGCAAGCAGTGTCACTGCCTGACGAGCAACCGCCTGAGGTTCCGGTCAGCACCACCGAACTCGCCACCGACGCCTGGGAAGCCTTGTTTCGCGCCCAGGTGTCGGTGATGCGGCGGCTCTCTGCCGACGACGTCTGGGATCAGGTGTCGATGCGCGAGTACGACGTGCTGTTCACGCTGAGTCTTGCGCCGAGTAGTTCCCTTCGCCTGCATGACCTGAATCGGGAGATATTGCTGAGCCAGCC
Organism: Rhodococcus sp. IEGM 1302; assembly: GCF_030056935.1. Taxonomy (NCBI): domain Bacteria; kingdom Bacillati; phylum Actinomycetota; class Actinomycetes; order Mycobacteriales; family Nocardiaceae; genus Rhodococcus; species Rhodococcus sp. IEGM 1302. The sequence continues at coordinate 9,977 of NZ_JASHKY010000015.1, forward strand.
TTCGCTCAGTCGCCTGGTGGAACGGTTGGAGGGCGAAGGTCTGGTAACGAGAAGTGTTGATCCACAGGATCGCCGCGGGACGATCGTGCAACTCACCGAAACGGGTGCAGCGCTGCAGAAATCAGTGGGTCGCCGTCATGCGGCGAGCATTCGCCGCCACGTCGGACCGGCCCTGGACGCGGATGAACTTCGACTGTTGGCCGAATTGTGCACGCGTCTGCGTCTCGCGCAGTCATGACTGGAGGCAGGATGGACGATATGAGCAACCTCGAAGCGCAGCCCGTCGAGCAGGAATGCGAAGGCCATCCGGCGGAGAGCGAGATTCAGATCCTCACCCCGCGCGACGTACCGCTCGGTGGCCCGCGGGCCATGCGAGTGCGACGCACCCTCCCGCAACGCGAGCGTTCGCTGATCGGGGGATGGTGTTTTGCAGATCATTACGGTCCGGATGACGTCGGCTCAGGACCGGGCATGCATGTGCCGCCGCATCCGCATACCGGTTTGCAGACGGTGAGTTGGCTGTTCACCGGAGAGATCGAGCACCGTGACAGCATCGGTTCCCATGCGATGGTACGGCCGGGTGAACTGAATCTGATGACGGCCGGGAGTGGGATCGCGCACTCCGAGGTGTCGACGCCGAATACGAAGGTTCTGCACGGGATGCAGTTGTGGGTGGCGCTGCCGGATGCGGCGCGCGATACCGCACCCGCGTTCGTTCACTATCGACCGGAGCCGGTGACCACCGATGGTGTCACGCTCAGTGTGTTCCTCGGTTCGCTCGCCGGTGAAACGTCTCCGGTGTCTACCTTCACCGAATTACTCGGTGCCGAGGTGATTCTCGATCCTGGGGCCGAGATCGCCCTCGATGTCGATCGTTCACATGAGCACGGCGTGATCGTCGATCAAGGATCGGTTGTTCTGCGTGGTACCACTGTCGGCTGGGCCGAGTTGGGTTATCAAGCACCGGGTTTCGGAAAACTGACTTTGCGCAATCCGGGATCCGAACCGGCTCGACTGCTACTTCTCGGCGGGAAACCGTTGGGCGAGCAGGTCATCATGTGGTGGAACTTCATGGGCCGTACACACGAAGAGATCGTCGAGTATCGACGCAAGTGGCAGGCCGAGCTTGCCTCCGGATTCGACGGCAGCGTCCCGGACCGGCGTTTCGGCGTCGTGCCGGGATACGACGGTCCGGCGCTCCCGGCACCCGAGTTGCCGAACAGCACGTTGCGGCCCCGAGGCTAGTCGTTGCTCTTGCTGCTACCGGCCGCGAGCGTCGTTTCGATCAGGCTTGTTCGATGTCCTGGTGAGCCTTCGCGAGCATGATGTAGCCGGCGCCGTTGGCGGTGATACCGGCCTTTTCGCCTTCGGAGAGTTCACGTTTGACCTTGGCGGGCACGCCGGCGACCAGTGATCCAGGCGGGATTTGCATCCCCTGAGACACGACGGCGCCGGCTGCAATCAGTGACCCCGAGCCGATGTGTGCGCCGTTGAGCACCACGGCACCCATGCCGACGAGAACGTCGTCTTCGACGGTGCACCCGTGCAGCACTGCGTTGTGGCCGACCGAGATTCGTTCGCCCAGCACTGCGGGGAACGTCGGGTCGGCGTGCACGGTGCAGTTGTCCTGAATGTTGGTGTCAGCGCCGATGGAGATCGATTCTGCGTCGCCGCGGATGACCGCGCCGTACCAGATGCTGGCTCCCGCAGCGATGGTCACCGCGCCGACAACGGTGGCGTTGGGTGCGATGAACGCACTTTCGTCGATCTGCGGGGTGTTACCGAGAACGGTGGCGATTATCGGGTTGGTCATGGTTCTCCTGTGCGTTGGAATGACGTGCTCTGACGGTACCTGGACTACTTCGCTGTGGGTTTTCGATTCATGACGACTGTGCCGACGCCCGCGGCCACCACCAGTGCGATGGCCACGAGTGCGAACGCGTCGAGCGTTTGCCCGATCACGAGGACTCCGGCCAGTGCGGCCGCTGCGGGTTCGAGGGCGATGAGGACGGCAAAGACTTTCTTGGCTAGAGAGCGCAGCGCCCACATTTCCAAGCTGTACGGGATGACGGACGAGAGGACGGCGACGGCTGCGCCTGCGGCGAGCATCGTCGGATCCAGCAGTTCACTTCCGCCCGAGACGACGCCGAAGGGCAGCGTCAATACGGCCGCGACGATGCTTGCGCCTGCCAACCCGTCGGCGCTCGGGAGCGTCGCGGCCAGGTGGGAACCGGCCACGATGTATCCGGCCCACGCAGTAGCGGCGATCAACGCGAACATCACCCCGATCGGGTCCAAACCGGATTCGCCGTGATCGCCCAACCCGAGCAGCAACACTCCGCCGAAGGCGAGCAGCACCCATGCTCCGTCGGCCCACCGACGAGACAGAACTGCGGCCAGGGTGAGCGGTCCGAGGAACTCGATGGTGACGGCCGTTCCGATGGGCACCGTGTCGAGGGCGAGGTAGAAGGCGCCGTTCATCACGGCGAGGGCGATGCCCAGCGCGAAGATGCCTTTGCGCTGCCGGTTCGACCATCTGCTCCATCGCGGGCGGACGATGACGCCGAGGATGATCGCGGCGATCGTCAGCCGCAGCGTCGTGGCTCCGGCCGGCCCGATCTGCGAGAACAGTGTCGTCGCGAATGCCGCTCCGAACTGGAGCGACAGTATCGACGTGAGGACTGCTCCGATCGGCAGTAGTTGACTGCCGGCCTTCATTCTCCGGTGAACTCGGGACTTCGACGCTCGAGCATCGCGGCGACGGCTTCGTGGTGATCTCGGGTGTGGTGGGCGATCGACTGCATGGCGGCCGAGAGTTCGAGCAAGCTCTCGAGGCTCTGGTGCTGGCCCTCGCGGAGGAGCTTTTTGGTCATGCGGAGTACCTGCGGGGGATTGGCGGCTACTCGAGCTGCCAAAGCGTGCGCAGCGGAAAGCAATTCTTCGGGCTCGGTCACCTGCGAGACCAGACCCCAGTCGAGTGCCTTCGCAGCATCGATCGGTTCACCGGTGAACGCCATCTCGGCCGCGCGGGCGTTGCCGATCGCGCGGGGGAGCAGCCACGCTCCGCCGTCGCCGGGAATGAGTCCTACCTTGACGAAACTCTCGGCGAAGACTGCGGCGGTCGAGGCGATGCGGAGGTCGCACATGAGTGAGAGGTCGCAGCCCGCTCCGATGGCCGGGCCGTTGACCGCCGCGATGGTCGGCACCTCACACGTGTACAGCGCGAGCGGGATGCGTTGGATGCCGTGCCGGTAGCCCTGGCGGATCTCGCCGGGTGCGCCACCGAACATGCCCTCCTTGTCTCGCATGTGCTTGACGTTGCCGCCGGAGGAGAAGGCCGATCCGGCCCCCGTCAGAATGACCGTGCGCACACTCTGATCTCGGTTGACCGCGGTGACTGCGTCTTCGAGGGCCTCGATCATGTCGATCTCGGAGATCGCATTGCGGGTGTCCGGGCGATTGAGGGTCCACGTGACCACATCGCCGGTTCGCGAGATCAGTACGGCGTCGCTCATGGGTGCTCCTGGTTGTCGATGGCAGTTGAGCTCAGTCTCTCACCACAGGATTTCGCAATAACAATCATTCGTGCTTGATTTTTATGGATGTGAGTGTGATGCTGGTCGCATGGCCGAACTTCAGACGTTCATCGATGACTTGCGGGCCGAAGGCGAGAGCCTCGACGCCCTGGTTGCGGATCTGCCCGAGGAGAAGTGGGCGACAATGACGCCTGCGGAAGGGTGGACCATCGCACATCAGATCGGGCACCTGCACTGGACGGACAGTGCAGCGATCCTGGCGATCACCGACCCGGACGGGTTCGCGGAGCAGTTGAAGGCGGCGTTCGTGAACCCGGCAGGGTTTGTCGACGACGGTGCTGCCGAACAGGCGGCCCGCCAGCCGGCGGAGTTGCTCGCCGATTGGCGAGCGGGGCGCACCGCTCTCGTCGAGGCGCTCACCGCCGCCCCGGCCGGAACCAAGTTCCCCTGGTACGGCCCGCCCATGGGCGGTGTCTCCATGGCTACCGCGCGACTGATGGAGACGTGGGCGCACGGGCAGGACGTTGCCGACGCACTCGGCGTCGAACGCGCTCCGACGGCGCGCATCAAGAACATCGCTCACCTGGGTGTGCGGACGCGAAACTTCGCGTACTCGGTCAGCGAGAAGACGCCGCCCGCCGACGATTTCCGGGTTGAGTTGACCGCGCCGGACGGGTCGCTCTGGACCTGGGGGCCGGAAGATGCGCCGCAGAAGGTCACCGGGCCGGCGTTGGACTTCTGCTTGCTGGTCACCCAGCGTGCCAATCGCGCCGATCTCGATCTGGTCGCCGTGGGTGCCGATGCGGACGAGTGGCTCGGGTTCGCGCAGGCCTTTGCCGGACCCAGCGGTGAGGGACGAGCCGCCGTCGGATCCAGCGGTGAGGGACGAGCATCGAAGGTGGGCAAATGAGTTCGGTACGGATCGGTAACTGCTCCGGGTTCTACGGCGACCGCGTCTCGGCGATGCGCGAGATGCTCGAGGGCGGCGAACTCGACTACCTGACCGGCGACTACCTGGCCGAACTGACGATGTTGATCCTCGGGCGGGATCGGATGAAGGACCCGTCGCTCGGCTACGCGAAGACGTTCCTGCGGCAGGTGGAGGACACGCTCGGCCTTGCGCTCGACAAGGGGGTGAAGATCGTCGCGAATGCAGGCGGTCTCAATCCCGCCGGACTGGCCGACGCGTTGCGCGAGGTCAACACCAAGCTGGGGTTGAACGCGAAGATCGCCCACGTCGAGGGCGACGATTTGATCTCTCGGGCAGACGAACTCGGACTCGGCTCCCCACTGACGGCCAATGCGTACCTCGGCGCCTGGGGCATCGTCGAAGCATTGTCGGCCGACGCCGATGTCGTGGTCACCGGACGGGTCACCGATGCGTCGGTGATCGTCGGTCCGGCCGCTCACCATTTCGGTTGGAAGCGAGATGATTTCGATCAGCTTGCCGGTGCTGTCGCGGCGGGCCACGTCATCGAGTGCGGAACCCAGGCCACCGGCGGCAACTACGCGTTCTTCACAGAGATTCCCAATCTGGGCCGGCCTGGCTTCCCGATCGCTGAGATCAACGCGGACGGAACCTCGGTCATCACCAAGCACGCCGGAACGGACGGCGAGGTGAGCGTCGGCACGGTGACGGCGCAGCTGCTGTACGAGATCACCGGTGGACGCTATGCAGGCCCGGACGTGACGACCCGCATCGACAACGCAGTGCTCACCCAGGAAGACCCGGACCGGGTGTTGATCAGCGGCGTCACGGGCGAGGCTCCGCCGCCGCAGTACAAGGTCTCCCTGAACACGCTGGCCGGGTTCCGTAACGAGGCCACCTTCATCCTCACGGGTCTCGACATCGAGGCCAAGGCCGATCTGGCGAAGACTCAGCTCGAATCCTGGCTGACGAAGAAGCCCGCCGAACTGGTCTGGACTCTCGCTCGCACGGATCATCCGGATTCCGACACCGAGGAAACCGCGAGTGCGTTGCTGCGCTGCGTGGTTCGCGATTCCGACCCCAAGGTGATCGGTCGCCCTTTCTCCGCGGTTGCGGTGGAAATGGCACTTGCCAGCTACCCCGGCTTCTCGCTGACGGCTCCGCCGAGCAACGGCCAACCGTACGGAGTGTTCACCCCCGGCTACGTCGACGCGGGATCGGTGCCGCACGTGGCCGTACTGCCGGACGGCACGCGCGTGGACATCGCTCCGTCCACGTTGACGCAGGACCTCGAACCCGTCGGCGAACCGGAGCGTCCGGAGCCGTTGCCGCCACAGACGTCTCTTTCAGTACCACTCGGCACGATCGCCGGTGCCCGTAGCGGCGACAAGGGCGGAAATGCCAACGTCGGCGTCTGGGTTCGCACGGACGATCAGTGGAAGTGGTTGGCGCACACACTGACCGTCGAGATGCTCAAGGAACTGCTACCGGAAGCAGCAGACCTGAACGTCACTCGCTACCAGCTTCCGCACCTTCGTGCCGTCAACTTCGTGATCGAGGGAATTCTCGGTCAGGGTGTCGCCTCGCAGGCGCGGTTCGATCCGCAGGCCAAGGGAATTGGTGAATGGCTGCGTTCGCGCCACATCGACATCCCGATTTCGCTACTCCCCGTAACTGACGAGAAAGAGGATTCACGGTGACCGTGTGGACCACACCGGAAAGGCTTGCGCTTCGCGAGACCGTACGCGGATTCGTGAACCAGGAGATTCTGCCGCATCTGACGCAGTGGGAGCGAGACGGCGAGATTCCGCGCGAATTGCACCGCAAGGCAGGCGCTCTCGGACTCCTCGGGGCCAGCGCACCCGAATCGGCCGGTGGTGAGGGCGGCGACGCCGTCGACTCCATCGTGATCTGTGAGGAGATGCATCAGGCAGGTGCGTCGGGCGGGCTGTTCGCATCGCTCTTCACCTGCGGCATCGCGGTGCCGCACCTGATCGCGGCCGGCGACGAGGCGCAGATCGAGAAGTGGGTCAAGCCGACCCTGCGCGGCGACAAGATCGGCTCGCTCGCCATCACCGAGCCCGGCGGAGGCAGCGACGTCGGGCACCTGACAACTACAGCCAAGCGCGACGGCGATCATTACGTCGTGAACGGCGCCAAGACGTTCATCACCTCCGGCGTTCGAGCGGACTTCGTCGTTACAGCGGTGCGCACCGGTGGTCCCGGCGCGGGTGGTGTCTCACTGCTCGTGATCGAGAAGGGCACACCGGGATTCACCGTCTCGCGCAAACTCGAGAAGATGGGCTGGCGCGCATCCGATACCGCGGAACTCTCCTTTGTCGACGCCCGGGTTCCGGTGGAGAATCTGGTCGGTGCAGAGAACAGCGGCTTCGCGCAGATCGCCCAGGCATTTGTCTCCGAGCGGGTAGCGCTCGCCGCGCAGGCGTATGCCAGTGCAGAACGTTGCCTGGAGCTGACGCTCGAATGGTGCCGCGCCCGTGAGACTTTCGGTCGCCCCCTGATCAGTCGGCAGGCCGTCCAGAACACCGTCACCGAGATGGCCCGCAAGATCGACGTCGCCAAGGTGTACACGCACTCGGTGATCGAGCGGTACATGGCCGGTGACGGCGATCTGATCGCCGAGGTGTGCTTTGCGAAGAACACGGCAGTCGAGACGGGCGAATGGGTTGCGAACCAAGCTGTTCAGCTGTTCGGCGGCCTCGGATACATGCAGGAAAGCGAAGTGGAGAGGCAGTACCGGGACATGCGAATTCTGGGAATCGGTGGCGGAACCACCGAAATCCTCACCGGCCTCGCGGCCAAGCGATTGGGGTATCAGTCATGAGTGTCATCCGGTCAACACTGGACACCAATTCCGAGGTGTACAAGACCGCAACTTCGACCATGAACACCAAGCTCGCCGAGATCGAGGTCGAGCACGCCAAGGCGTTGGCGGGTGGCGGCGAGAAGTACACCGAGCGGCACCACAAGCGGGGAAAGCTCCTGGCACGCGAGCGGATCGAACTCCTGCTCGATCAGGATTCACCGTTCCTCGAACTGTGTCCCCTCGCTGCGTGGGGGAGTGACTTCCCGGTCGGAGCCAGCACCGTGGTCGGTATCGGCGTCGTCGAAGGTGTCGAATGCCTGATCGTCGCCAACGATCCCACCGTGCGCGGCGGCACCAGCAATCCGTGGACGCTGCGTAAGGGTTTCCGGGCCAACGACATCGCCATGCAGAACCGCCTCCCGGTGATCTCCCTCGTAGAGTCCGGCGGCGCAGACTTGCCGACGCAGAAAGAGGTGTTCATCCCGGGCGGGCGTATGTTCCGTGACCTCACTCAGCTGTCCGCAGCCGGAATCCCCACCATTGCACTGGTCTTCGGTAACTCGACGGCCGGCGGTGCGTACATCCCGGGCATGTCCGACCACGTCGTGATGATCAAGGAACGCTCCAAGGTGTTCCTCGCAGGCCCGCCGCTGGTCAAGATGGCCACCGGTGAGGAATCCGACGACGAGGCACTCGGCGGCGCCGAAATGCACGCTCGCAAGTCCGGGTTGGCCGACTACTTCGCCGCCGACGAGCAGGACGCGATCCGCATCGGGCGCTCGATCGTCAAGCGGCTCAACTGGACCAAGAAGGGGCCGGCGCCGCGCGCGGAGATCATCGAACCGCTCGAGGATCCGGAAGAGTTGCTCGGCGTCGTTCCGGCCGACCTGAAGATCCCGTTCGATCCGCGTGAGGTCATCGCCCGTATCGTCGACGGTTCCGACTTCGACGAGTTCAAGCCGCTCTACGGTTCCTCCCTCGTGACCGGGTGGGCCGAGCTCAACGGCTACCCGATCGGCATCCTGGCGAACGCACGTGGAGTGCTCTTCAGTGAGGAATCACAGAAGGCCACGCAGTTCATCCAGCTCGCCAATCGTTCCAACACGCCGTTGCTGTTCCTGCACAACACCACCGGGTACATGGTGGGTAAGGAATACGAGGAGGGCGGCATGATCAAGCACGGATCGATGATGATCAATGCGGTTGCCAACTCCAAGGTTCCGCACATCTCGATCCTGCTCGGAGCGTCCTACGGCGCCGGTCACTACGGTATGTGCGGACGCGCGTTCGATCCGCGGTTCCTCTTTGCGTGGCCCAGTTCCAAGTCCGCCGTCATGGGCGGTGCGCAGCTCGCCGGCGTCATCTCCATCGTGGGACGCGCTGCTGCCGAGGCGCGCGGCCAGGTCTTCGACGAGCAGGCCGACGCCGGCATGCGCGCGATGATCGAGAACCAGATCGAGGCCGAGTCACTCCCGATGTTCCTGTCGGGTCGTCTGTACGACGACGGCGTCATCGACCCCCGAGACACCCGCACCGTGGTGGGAATGTGCCTGTCGGCCATCGCCACCGCCCCGATCGAAGGCACCGAGAACTTCGGCGTCTTCCGTATGTGAGGCACGCCGTGACAATCACTTCAGTACTGGTCGCCAATCGTGGCGAAATCGCCCGCCGTGTCTTTGCAACCTGCCGCAAGAACGGAATCGGCACGGTCGCGGTATTTTCCGACGCAGATGCCGACAGCCCGCACGTCGCCGAAGCCGATGCTTCGGTTCGCCTGCCGGGTAACACGCCTGCCGAGACCTACTTGCGGGGTGAGCTCGTCATCGCCGCCGCCAAGGCTTCGGGCGCCGACGCGATTCACCCCGGATACGGATTCCTCTCCGAGAACGCGGAGTTCGCGCGCAGCGTCATCGACGCGGGACTGACGTGGATCGGCCCGCCCGTCGAATCCATCGAGCTCATGGGGTCGAAGGTCGAGTCCAAGAAGATCATGGACGCCGCCGGAGTGCCGGTGCTCTCCGAACTCGATCCCGCCGCGGTGACCGAGGCTCATCTGCCGGTGCTGATCAAGGCGTCGGCGGGCGGCGGCGGACGCGGAATGCGTGTCGTTCGTGAATTGTCGGCGCTGGACGGCGAACTGGAAGCGGCGCGGCGTGAGGCGCAGTCCGCTTTCGGCGACCCGACAGTCTTCTGTGAGCGTTACCTCGAGACCGGTCGGCACATCGAGGTTCAGGTCATGGCCGACCGCCACGGTGCGGTGTGGGCGGTGGGGGAGCGCGAGTGCTCGATCCAGCGTCGGCATCAGAAGGTGGTCGAAGAGGCCCCGTCGCCGCTCGTGCAACGCATCCCCGCCATGCGCGACAAGCTGTTCGACGCCTCGCGGCTCGCAGCCAACGCCATCGGTTACGAGGGGGCAGGAACCGTTGAATTCCTGGCTGACGAAAAAGGCGACTTCTTCTTCCTGGAAATGAACACGCGTTTGCAGGTGGAGCATCCGGTCACCGAGTGCACCACTGGACTCGATCTGGTGGAACTGCAATTGCAGGTCGCTTCAGGTGAAGCACTTCCGGACGATCAGCCGGAGATCCGTGGGCATTCGATCGAAGTGCGCCTGTACGCCGAGGACCCCGCCAAGAACTGGCAGCCGCAGAGCGGAACCGTCCACCACATCGAGTTGCCCGGTGACCCGCAAGAATTCAGTGTTCTGCGTGAGCAGGGCGTTCGCCTCGACTCCGGCGTCGTCGACGGCAGTGTTGTCGGCGTCCACTACGACCCGATGTTGGCCAAGGTCATCTCGTACGCGCCGACGCGGACCGCAGCTGCCCGGCTGCTCGCATCGACGCTGGCGCGCACCAGGATTCACGGGCTGCGCACCAACCGCGACCTGCTCGTCAACGTCCTGGCCCACCCCGCCTTCATTGCCGGAGACACCGACACTGCCTTCTTCGAGACTCACGACCTCGAGAAGCTGTCTACGCCCTTGGCCGATACCGACGCCGAAAGACTCTCGGCGCTGGCGGCGGCACTTGCCGATGCCGCGCACAACCGGGCGTCGGCCCGCGTCATCGGCCGCTTGCCCAGCGGGTGGCGCAACCTCCCGTCGCAGCCGCAGAGCAAGAGCTATTCCACTGCGTCGGGCGACTACGACGTCCGCTACTCCCTGAGCCGAAGCGGCGTGCTGAGTGCAGAAGGCTTCGACGACGTGCGCCTGGTATCGGCAACTGCGACCCGGGTAGTGCTCGAGCAGAGCGGAGTACAGCGCTCGTTCGACGTTGCGGCCTACGGGAGTGAGATTTTTGTCGACTCCTCGCTCGGACCCGTCGCGTTGACGGCAGCACCGCGCTTCGTGGATCCGTCGGCAGAAGTCGCCGCCGGTTCGTTGCTCGCTCCGATGCCGGGATCGGTCATCCGCCTCGGTGCCGCACTCGGTGACACCGTCACCGCCGGCCAGCCGATTCTGTGGCTGGAGGCCATGAAGATGGAACACACCGTCACCGCGCCGACTGCCGGTGTCCTGGTGGAACTTCCGGTCGCCGTCGGCCAGCAGGTCGAGGTCGGATCGGTACTCGCACGTGTGGAAGAACCCGCTACAGAAGAGGAAGCATGATGAGTTTCATCGAAACCGAAGAGCAGAAGGAACTGCGGGCATCCGTTTCCAAACTGGGTGAGCGCTTCAACTACGTCGACTACGTGCTGCCCAAGGCGCGAAAGGGGGAGCCGCTCACCGAATTGTGGAACGAGGCCGGCAAACTCGGATTCCTGGGCGTCAACCTGCCGGAGGAATACGGCGGCGGCGGTGCAGGCATCTACGAACTCGCGCTGGTGCAGGAGGAATTGGCGGCGCAGGGTGCCGGTCTGCTCCTGGTTGTCGTATCCCCGGCCATCTGCGGCACCATCATCGGCAAGTACGGCACGGCGGAGCAGAAGCAGCAGTGGCTACCCAGCCTCGCCGACGGCTCCAAGATCATGGCGTTCGGAATCACCGAGGCCGACGCTGGTTCCAACTCTCATCAGATCACCACGACGGCACGCAGGGATGGCGACGACTGGATCCTGAGCGGCAACAAGATCTACATCTCGGGTGTCGATCAGGCTGACGCGGTCCTCGTCGTTGCGCGGACCGAGGACTCCAAGACGGGCAAGCTCAAGCCTGCTCTGTTCATCGTCCCCACGGATTCTCCCGGATTCGTGAAGACGCAGATGGAGATGGACATCATCGAGCCGGACCACCAGTTCATCCTCTTCCTCGACGACGTCCGTCTGCCGGCCGACGCTCTGGTCGGCGAAGCCGATGCCGCCTTGATGCAGTTGTTCGCCGGCCTCAACCCCGAGCGCATCCTGGGTGCGTCGATGGCCATCGGCATGGGCCGTTACGCCCTGAACGCCGCAGTGAAGTTCGCCAACGAGCGCACGGTGTGGAAGACGCCGATCGGTGCGCACCAAGGTATTTCGCATCCACTCGCGCAGGTGAAGATCGAACTCGAGCTCGCCAAGCTGATGATGCAGAAGGCCGCGGTGCTCTACGACAGCGGTGACGATTTCGGTGCTGCCGAAGCCGCGAACATGGCAAAGTACGCCGCCGCCGAAGCCAGCATCAAGGCGCTCGATCAGGCGATCCAGACGCATGGCGGCGCAGGACTGACGAAGGAATACGGACTGGCCGCCATGCTCGGTGCGGCTCGTATCGCCCGCGTCGCGCCGGTGAGCCGCGAGATGATCCTCAACTTCGTCTCACAGCATTCCCTCGGTCTGCCACGGTCCTACTAGGAAGAGGCGACTCATGACGGATCAGGACAAGCCATACGTACGGTACGAAGTATCGGGCGGTGCTGCCACGATCACTCTCGACTCACCCCACAACCGCAACGCGATTTCGACGCGGTTGGTCACGGAGTTGCAGGCTGGGTTGACGTCGGCTGCCGCCGATCCGGCAGTTCGAGCGGTGGTACTCACCCACACCGGTGGAACATTCTGTGCGGGAGCCGATCTCAGTGAGGCCTCCGGTTCGTCCGCATCACCGGAGGACGCCGTCAAGGAGCGAGGACGGGGGATGCTGACACTCTTGCGCAGCATTCTCGAGCTTCCCAAGCCGGTGATCGGGCGGATCGACGGTCACGTCCGGGCCGGAGGCATGGGTCTTGTCGGGGCGTGCGACATCGTCGTCGCCGGACCGGCGAGCACCTTCGCGGTGACGGAATCACGGTTGGGTTTGGCGGCGTCCATCATCTCGCTCACGGTCCTACCGAGGCTCGACCAGCGATCTGCGAGCCGCTATCTGCTCACCGGCGAGAAGTTCGGCCAGCACGAGGCCGAATCCATCGGACTCGTCACCTCCGCGTCGCAGGACACGGAGGAGTCGATCACCGAACTGCTCGGCACCTTGCGCCAATGTTCACCGCAGGGACTTGCCGAATCGAAGTGGATCACGACGCGTTCGGTCCTGGCTGGATTCGACCGGGACGGCGAGGAGATGATCGCGCAGTCGGCTCGGCTGTTTTCCTCTGACGAGGCTCGTGAGGGCATGATGTCTTTCTTGCAGAAGCGTCCAGCGGCCTGGGCGCAGTAGAAACTGCGCAGCTGGGACACAGAAGCGCTGGAACACAGAAGTAGAAGGGATGGCGGCGCGATGACTCGAGAGCCCAAGCAGGACCGAAGTCGAGTCACGCGCTCCCACCTGCTCGAAGTGACTGTGGAGTGTCTCGCCGAACTCGGGTGGAGCGCAACGACGATGAGCGTCGTCGCGCAGCGTGCCGGGGTGTCCAGAGGCGCCATGCAGCATCACTTCCCGACCCGCGAGGACCTCATCACCGCGGCGCTCGAGGTGATGTTCGACGCCCGGATGGATCAGGCACGAAAGGAATCGACCGACCTTCCGGTGGGTGCCGGACGAACCGAGGCGATCATTTCGCGGTTGGTGGAGTACTACACCGGGACTCTGTTCAAAGCAGCGCTGCAGGTGTGGACGGCCGCTGCCTCCGACCCCGACCTGCGTGCCCGCGTACTGCCCCTCGAGGAACGATTCGGGCGCATCGCGCACCGCATGGCCGTCGAGAGTCTGGGTGTCGACGACTCCGACCCGGTGACGCACCGCTTGGTACAGGCGACCCTGGACCTGGCCCGCGGGCTGGGGCTGGCTGATGTCTTGACAGACGACTCGCGCCGACGCACCGAGGTGGTCAAACAGTGGGCGGCGCAATTGGATTCCACGCTTGTTCGGGTACCGGTGGCAACTCCCTGAATCGGTAGCGGCGGGGCCGGCGCCGGTGCTCTCGACGCGCACGTGGCGTGTGTCGGGGGCCACCGAGAAGTACAGTCGGCTCCATGGCCGCACGCACTCTCACTTCGATCGGGACTTCGGTATTGGTCTCGGCTGCCGTGCTCTCGGCCGTGGTCGGCTGCAGCTCCGGCGACGGGTCCGTCGATCAGCCGGGCGACGGTGCGGGTTCGCAGGCACTCGCACCTACGGATCCGGGCCCGATGTTCGCCGAATGCGGCTCGGTGACCGACGAGGAAGTTGTCAACGCCTTCAATCTCGGCGCTTTTGCGACGACGACGCGCAACGGCGTCGGTTGCCAGTGGGAAGTCGCCGGTTCGAACGGCCCGAGCGTCAGTTTCTCCTGGTACCGCGGTAGCCCGATCGGCCGCGAACGGGCCGGGTCCGACCTGCTCGGACGTCCTGCCGACGACATCACGATCGGTGGACACCAGGGCTTCATCGCGTCCACGGCAGGTTCGTTGTGCGAGTTGGGTATCGCGTTCGGCGGAGACTTCGTGCACTGGTCGATCACCTACGGTTTGCTGCCACCGACCGCGGATCCATGCACGGTGGCGCGGGATCTGATGGAAAAAACAGTTTCGAGGGCACAGTGAAGTTCGAGGGCGCCGTGAAGCGCGTAAGGATCGGGCTCGCCTTGGCGGGGTCGCTGGTTCTACTCACGGGGTGCGGCTCCGTGGTCACCGGGACTCCTCGTGCGGAGGGCAGCTACGGCGGTAGTGACAGCCAGGAATTCGCGAACGTCCTCCAAGAATGCGAAGCCGTCACCGACGAGCAGATCGCCGGCGCAGTGGGTGCCGACGCCGTCGGGCGTGGGTTCTTCGGCGCTATCTGCCGTTGGGACGGCATCGGAGCCGCGGGTCCGATCAAGATCACCTTCAACTGGTTCGAGACGGGCACCCTCGATCACGAGCGCGCTGCATTCGAGCACCTGGGATACGTGGTGGCGAAAATCGACATCAACGGCAGTGGCGGGTACCAGGTTCGCCAGCCGGCCGATCCGCAGAGCTGCGGGGTGAGCGCGAGCGCACCGGCCGGGGGAGTGTTCGGTTGGTGGGTCACCGAGCCGCAAGGCGGCGCGGATCCGTGCGAGGCTGCGGCAAAGCTCGGCGCGTTGACGTTGAACCGCAGCATCTGATCGCGACCGGTCCGGCTGCGTGGTCTGAGTGTGCAGCCAGAGTCTCTGGTCAGAGCGTGAGGTCACTATCACCGTGGCCTCGCTTTGACCTCGTGGCGCGCCGACAGGTATCGTTATGGGTCGTGTCCGGCATGCCCGGGCCGATCTGTGTGCCTAGCTAGGTATTGCCGTGCGCGCGTTCGAGCAGAAACTGCTGATGAACGAGCATCCGGCTGCCTGTGTGGGGGTATGCGACACGCCCGACCTCGGGGGCAATGCGCGGCATGAAAGTGCTGAGTACAGACTCTGAGGTGGGTGAGGAGCAGCAGCTCTCTTGCTCCAACTGCTAGATCCCTAATTTCAGAACAGCCACGTTTTCGAACGGCCCGAGTTCGCTCGAGCAGTCTGTTCGTCACAAGAAAGCCGGTAAATGCCAACCATCAACCAGCTGGTCCGCAAGGGTCGCCGCGACAAGACCGCCAAGGTCAAGACGGCAGCCCTCAAGGGCAGCCCGCAGCGTCGTGGCGTGTGCACTCGCGTGTACACCACCACCCCCAAGAAGCCGAACTCCGCGCTCCGTAAGGTCGCACGTGTTCGCCTCACGACTTCGGTCGAGGTCACCGCGTACATCCCCGGTGAAGGTCACAACCTTCAGGAGCACTCCATGGTGCTCGTCCGTGGCGGTCGTGTGAAGGACCTCCCGGGTGTCCGTTACAAGATCATCCGCGGCTCCCTCGACACCCAGGGTGTCAAGGGTCGCAAGCAGGCACGCAGCCGCTACGGCGCCAAGAAGGAGAAGAGCTAATGCCACGTAAGGGCCCCGCTCCGAAGCGCCCGCTCATCAACGACCCGGTTTACGGTTCCCCGTTGGTGACGCAGCTCGTCAACAAGATCCTGCTGGACGGCAAGAAGTCCACCGCAGAGCGAATCGTGTACCAGGCTCTCGAGCAGGCACGCGAGAAGACCGGCACCGATCCGGTCGTCACCCTCAAGCGCGCCCTGGACAACGTCAAGCCTGCACTCGAGGTTCGTAGCCGCCGCGTCGGTGGCGCTACCTACCAGGTGCCGGTCGAGGTTCGCCCCGGTCGTTCCACCACGCTGGCACTGCGCTGGCTGGTCACCTTCTCGCGTGCACGTCGTGAGAAGACCATGGTCGAGCGTCTCGCCAACGAGCTCCTCGATGCCAGCAATGGCCTCGGTGCAGCTGTGAAGCGTCGCGAAGACACTCACAAGATGGCCGAAGCCAACAAGGCATTCGCCCACTACCGCTGGTGATGTAAAGCGTCGGAGCAACTGCCATCGGGTGGGGCTCCGACGCTTGTCGCCGTTGGCGGCCTGATCATCGCGACGGATTCCGGACGCAGGTGGCCAGGTTCGCCTCGGCAGAGACATAATTGAAAGACCATGGCCCTGACGGTGGAACACACCGATAAGGCCGACACCCGAAAACCAAGCAACGAGCGGGGAAGAAACCTGTGGCACAGGAAGTGCTGACTGACCTGAACAAGGTCCGCAACATCGGCATCATGGCGCACATCGATGCCGGCAAGACCACCACCACCGAGCGCATCCTGTTCTACACCGGTGTCAATTACAAGATCGGTGAGACGCACGACGGTGCGTCGACGACGGACTGGATGGAGCAGGAGAAGGAACGCGGCATCACGATCACGTCTGCCGCCGTGACTTGCTTCTGGAACAACAACCAGATCAACATCATCGACACCCCCGGCCACGTCGACTTCACGGTCGAGGTGGAGCGGTCGCTGCGCGTGCTCGACGGCGCAGTTGCTGTCTTCGACGGTAAAGAGGGTGTCGAGCCGCAGTCCGAGCAGGTTTGGCGTCAGGCTGCCAAGTACGACGTTCCGCGCATCTGCTTCGTCAACAAGATGGACAAGATGGGCGCGGACTTCTACTTCAC
>NZ_JASHKY010000015.1:26679-118034 GCF_030056935.1 Rhodococcus sp. IEGM 1302
CGCGCATCTGCTTCGTCAACAAGATGGACAAGATGGGCGCGGACTTCTACTTCACAGTCCAGACCATCATCGACCGCTTGGGCGCGAAGCCGCTCGTTCTCCAGCTGCCCATCGGCGCTGAGGACGACTTCGACGGCGTCGTCGACCTGGTCGAGATGAAGGCCATCACCTGGCGCGGCGTGGTCCCGACGGGAACCGCTCCGACCATCGAGGAGATCCCCGCGGATCTCGTCGAGAAGGCTGCCGAGTACCGCGAGAAGCTGCTCGAGACGGTTGCAGAGTCCGACGAAGCTCTCATGGAGAAGTACTTCGGCGGCGAAGAGCTCACCATCGAGGAGATCAAGGGCGCCATCCGCAAGATGACGGTCGCCTCCGAGCTGTACCCGGTTCTCTGTGGCTCCGCGTTCAAGAACAAGGGCGTTCAGCCCATGCTCGACGCTGTCATCGACTACCTTCCGAACCCGCTGGACATCGGCGAGGTCATCGGCCACAAGCTCGGTGACGAAGAAGTAGAGATCACTCGCAAGCCGAGCAAGGACGAGCCGTTCTCGGCTCTCGCCTTCAAGATCGCTGCTCACCCGTTCTTCGGCAAGCTGACCTTCGTCCGCGTGTACTCGGGTCGTATCGATCCGGGTGCTCAGGTGCTCAACGCAACCAAGGGCAAGAAGGAGCGCATCGGAAAGCTCTTCCAGATGCACGCCAACAAGGAGAACCCGGTAGACGAGGCCGTAGCCGGCCACATCTACGCAATGATCGGCCTCAAGGACACCACCACCGGTGACACCTTGTGCGATCAGGCGAGCCCCATCGTCCTCGAGTCGATGTCGTTCCCCGCGCCGGTCATCCAGGTCTCCATCGAGCCCAAGACCAAGTCCGACCAGGAAAAGCTGGGCGTCGCGATCCAGAAGCTCGCCGAAGAGGACCCGACCTTCTCGGTCGAACTCGACGAAGAGACCGGTCAGACCGTCATCGGCGGTATGGGCGAGCTCCACCTCGACATCCTCGTCGACCGCATGCGTCGCGAGTTCAAGGTCGAGGCGAACGTCGGTAAGCCGCAGGTTGCGTACCGCGAGACCATCACCAAGAAGGTCGAGAAGCACGACTACACCCACAAGAAGCAGACGGGTGGCTCGGGCCAGTTCGCAAAGGTCATCATCGCTCTGGAGCCTTTCGTGGGCGAAGACGGTGCTACCTACGAGTTCGAGAACAAGGTCTCCGGCGGACGTATCCCGCGCGAGTACATCCCCTCCGTGGATGCCGGTGCGCAGGACGCGATGCAGTACGGTGTTCTCGCCGGCTACCCGCTCGTGAACCTGAAGCTGTCGCTCCTCGATGGTGCTTACCACGACGTCGACTCCTCGGAAATGGCGTTCAAGGTTGCCGGTTCGCAGGCACTGAAGGAAGCCGCCCGCAAGGCCGGCCCCGTCATTCTCGAGCCGCTCATGGCTGTCGAGGTCACAACGCCCGAGGAGTACATGGGCGACGTGATCGGCGACCTCAACTCCCGCCGTGGCCAGATCCAGGCCATGGAGGAACGCAGTGGTGCCCGTGTCGTGAAGGCGCTGGTTCCGCTCTCGGAGATGTTCGGTTACATCGGTGACCTGCGGTCGAAGACCCAGGGCCGAGCGAACTTCTCCATGGTGTTCGATTCCTACGCAGAGGTTCCCGCGAACGTCTCGAAGGAAATCATCGCCAAGGCGACGGGCGAGTAAGCACAGCGAGCTCCCCAGCCCGCGCCGGCAAGTAACCTCGGTTTCTTCCGGCACGAAGCACGACCTAGTAACAACCAACCGCACTGCTGCATACGGCAAGCAACAACAGTCCAGGAGGACACAAAGTGGCGAAGGCGAAGTTCGAGCGGACGAAGCCGCACGTGAACATCGGCACCATTGGTCACGTCGACCACGGCAAGACCACGACGACGGCGGCCATCACCAAGGTTCTCGCGGATGCATTCCCCGACCTGAACGAGGCTTCGGCCTTCGATCAGATCGACAAGGCTCCCGAGGAAAAGGCTCGTGGCATCACGATCAACATCTCGCATGTTGAGTACCAGACGGAAAAGCGCCACTACGCGCACGTCGATGCACCGGGTCACGCCGACTACATCAAGAACATGATCACCGGCGCAGCTCAGATGGACGGCGCTATCCTCGTCGTCGCAGCTACCGACGGCCCGATGCCCCAGACGCGCGAGCATGTCCTGCTCGCTCGCCAGGTTGGCGTTCCTTACATCCTCGTCGCCCTGAACAAGGCCGACATGGTTGACGACGACGAGATCCTCGAGCTCGTCGAGATGGAGGTCCGCGAACTGCTGGCCGCTCAGGAATTCGACGAGGAAGCCCCCGTCATTCCGATCTCGGCACTCAAGGCACTCGAGGGTGACCCGAAGTGGACGCAGTCCATTCTCGACCTGATGGCTGCTGTCGACGAGTCCATCCCGGACCCGATTCGTGAGACCGAGAAGCCCTTCCTCATGCCCGTCGAGGACGTCTTCACGATCACCGGCCGTGGCACCGTTGTCACCGGTCGTATCGAGCGTGGCGTTGTCAACGTCAACGAAGAGGTCGAGATCGTCGGCATCAAGGAAACCTCGACCAAGACCACGGTCACGGGTATCGAGATGTTCCGCAAGCTGCTCGACTCGGGCCAGGCCGGCGACAACGTCGGACTGCTCGTTCGTGGCATCAAGCGCGAAGATGTCGAGCGTGGACAGGTTGTCGTCAAGCCGGGCACCACGACTCCCCACACGGAGTTCGAGGGCCAGGCATACATCCTGTCGAAGGACGAGGGCGGCCGCCACACCCCGTTCTTCAACAACTACCGCCCGCAGTTCTACTTCCGTACCACGGACGTTACGGGCGTCGTGACGCTGCCTGAGGGCACCGAGATGGTCATGCCCGGTGACAACACCGAGATGTCCGTCAAGCTGATCCAGCCTGTCGCCATGGACGAGGGCCTGCGCTTCGCAATTCGCGAAGGCGGCCGTACGGTCGGCGCCGGCAAGGTTGCCAAGATCATCAAGTGAGACTCTTGTCTCGCTAGCTGATTCACAGCACTGAAAAAGGCGCTCATTCCCTTCGGGGAGTGAGCGCCTTTTCTGTGTCTTCCATCGGTTGGCCTGTGATCGAGTGTTCGGTGATCGGGTGCCTGCGTGGTTCTTGCTTACTTGTTGGCTTCCACCCGGTCGAGGTGCAGCAGAACCTGTACTGCGACGGTTGAGCCGTCGAGGCTGCGCCTGGTTGCGCCGGCGATACGTTCGGCCGAAGCGGTGAATCCGGCGACGTCGATCGACGGATCTGCAGTGACGACAATCGACAGCGTCGGCAATCCGCGATCGACCGTCGCTTTGCTCTTGGTGCTCCGCACGCCGGTCAGCTGAGCGAGCTCGGCCGCTACGCCGTCTGCGACGGGTCCGAGATCCACGCTGACGTCGGTACCGGATTCGTTGTGCCGCAATGTGACTGCGCTTGTACGGCGCCGGCGAAGGTTCAGGTACAACAGCCCGAAACCGGCGAAGACACAGAGGACGAAGGTGCCCGACAGTACCCAGTGCCACCACGGCTCCTCCGGAAGGCCGAAGAGGACCTCCCGATCGAGGCGTGACACCCAGGTTCGAATCAGCGACGCGCCCGCGTCCCACGCGATGGCGTATGCGCCCGCCGCGAGGAGTGCGATTCCGACGATGAGGACGATGATCCGATCGACCACGGAGATCCAACGGTTCACGAGGCGTCCTTTCGTCGTACTACAGTTTCTCGCACGACAACCGAAAGTTGCAGTGGCCGCTGCAGTATCGCGAGATGAGGCCGAACCGCCGCGTCGACGGCTGCGGCAAGTTCAGCTCGATCGCCACCGGTCGATTCGATGTGGACCTTGACGTGTTTACGGTCGACGCTGGTGTGAGCCGAGCCGACGCCGGGAACGACCGCTGCGTGGCTACTGCACAGACGTGCAATGTCAGTCGGCCGCATCCACACCGTCGATGCGCTCGGGTTCCCGAGTGGGACA
Source organism: Rhodococcus sp. IEGM 1302 (assembly GCF_030056935.1). Classification (NCBI taxonomy): domain Bacteria; kingdom Bacillati; phylum Actinomycetota; class Actinomycetes; order Mycobacteriales; family Nocardiaceae; genus Rhodococcus; species Rhodococcus sp. IEGM 1302. The sequence goes on from NZ_JASHKY010000015.1 coordinate 30,691, forward strand.
TGGGTTTTCGCACGGCGTTTGATCGCCGACATTATCAGGACAACACCCGCGACAACGGCAGCGATTGCCACCGGAAGTAGCCACGGTTGCCAGTGCAGACGAGACGTCCACTCCACGGAGTTTCGGATCCAGGGTGCCGATTCGAAAGTTCCACGGTTGATGAACCATTCGCGCGAGACGACGAAGGCGAGTGCGAGTAGACCACACGCGATGACGACGGCCGAAACTGCGGCCGCCGGGTTCGCAGAGGGGACACGCGGCGGAATCGGATCCGAGAGTGCCTGCTGTGCCGGGCCCTCCGCGATCTCGACGCCGGAAACACAGGAGTCGTCAGAACCCTCGGTTGCCGCGATCATCACGTTCATGTCGTGGAGTGGAAGCCCGGTCAGCGATTCGACGCTGCGTCCGACTTCCGTTCGCACCCGGCCGGTCAACTCGGTGACCGAACACGGCCAGGACACGGCGAGGAAGAGATTGATGGCGACGGCGTCGCTACCCATCGAGATGTCGGCTCGCGGAAGGTCGCGTCCTGTCAGGCGAGTCAAGCCACCGGACTGGCGGACCACCCCCGGGACGTTCACCGCTGCGGCCGTGGCGATCTTGGCCATCGCACGGTCCTTGATGACCAAGGAGCCGCGTAGACCAGGATCGTCCGCTGCGCTGGGATCGGACGGCTCAGCCACGGCCACGGCTTCGGAGGATCGCGCCGAGGTCGAGATGTCCGTCGCGGTGTGCTCCGATCGCCATACCGGCGGCGCCGAGCAGGACTGCGAAGACGAAACCGCTGAACCCACCCATGATTCCGGCGAGTGCGAGGAGCAGACCGACCAGCAGTCCGACGGTGGTGCTGTTCATGTCAGTTCCCTTCTCGAATGTTCGGTGCAATGTCTGTGACGGTGGCAGGCTCGGTGACTGCATTTTCGGCATCAACGGGTAGATATCCCGCTGTCGACAGGTCGCCGACGGTCACGTTCACCGGTACGTCGACCAATCTCGCCACCACCGCTCGTACGCGTTCGGCGACGCTGCGAACGTCTGCCGGATAGTGAACGGAAATGTGTACAGCACAGGAGTTTTCGTCGACGACGACGCCGGTGATGCGGCGTCCGGGGAGGTAGGTTCCCACTTCGCCGAACTGTCCTCCGTGCAGATCTGCCACTTCCGGGATGGCAAGAACCGCGTCGGCGACTACCTCGGCCGCGTCGATCTCGCGGCCGGCGTCGGCGGTACTCACTGAACCCTCGGCTTGGCTTCCGGATCGGTACTGCCGCCGCTCTCTGCATCCTCGAAGAGCATGACGTCGAAGACGGTGATGTTGACCTCGGTGACCTCGAGACCCGTCATGCTTTCCACTGCGGCAATGACGTTGCGGCGGATACCTACCGCCAGTTCGTGGAGTGCGACGCCGTACTCGGCGACAATGCCGATGTCGATGGCGGCTTGTTTCTCGCCTACCTCCACCGCCACGCCCTGGGCATGGTTGACGCGGGCGCCCGGTATGCGGTCGCGAAGTGCCCCCACCGCACGCGCTGTGCCCCCGCCGACGTCGTACACGCCGTTGATCTCGCGGGTCGCGATACCGGCGATCTTGGCGACCACGGCGTCGGCGATGATCGTCTTACCCTGGGTGCTGACTAGTTCCGCGCCACCGTCGGCGCCGAATCGGACGCTGTTCTTTTCACTGGAATCGCTGGTCATGGGGGCTCCCTGCTCATGTGTCAGTGCGTGCGTCTGAAGTACCTCCAACTGTAGTGACTGGTAGGTGACCATGCGGGATGCACCACACCTACTCCGGCATTTGGTATGGCAGAGTCGGAGGCAAATAGTGACGGCGTTCATAGTGAGCGCTGCAAGTGACGTGGGTCGGACAGGGTGGTACGTGGTGGCACGGATAGTGATCGTGGGTGCGGGTTTGTCGGGACTGCGGACCGTCGAGGAACTGCGACGAGCGGGTTTCGAAGGTGAATTGACGCTCGCGGGTGGGGAAACGCATCTGCCCTACGACAGGCCTCCGTTGTCGAAGGAAGTGATCCGCGGCGACAAGGACGAGACGACCTTGCGTCCGGCCGAGTTCTACGTCGAGAACAAGGTCGATCTCAAGCTCGGTTCGCCGGCAACCTCGGTGGACACGGTCGCCAAGTCGGTGGCGTTCGCCGACGGATCCACCCTGGACTACGACGAGTTGGTCATCGCGACCGGACTGACTCCGCGTCGCATCGCCGGCCTTCCGGAGTTGTCCGGAGTGCACGTTCTGCGCTCCATCGAGGAAGCGTTGGCCCTCCGCGCCGACCTTGCTCCCGGTAAGCGTGCGCTGATCGTCGGGGCCGGCTTCATCGGCTGCGAACTGGCCGCGAGCATGAAGTCTCACGGCGTCGACGTCGTGTTGCTCGAACCCCAGCCGACGCCGCTGGCGTCGGTGCTCGGCCCCACCGTCGGCGCCCTCGTCGAACGTCTGCATCGGAACGAGGGCATCGACGTCCGAGTCGGTACGGGCTTGACCTCGTTGTCCGGCGACGGAGCGGTTGCCGCTGCGACCTTGAGTGACGGTTCGGAAATCCCGGTCGACGTGGTCGCGATCGGAGTCGGTTCGGTGCCGGTCACGGAATGGCTCGACGGTTCGGGGATCGAACTCGACAACGGAGTGCTCTGCGACGGCGTCGGCCGCACCAGCACCGAACACGTCTGGGCGGTCGGCGACGTCGCGTCCTGGCAGATCGGAGATCGACGCAAGCGTGTCGAACACTGGACCAATGCTGGGGACCAGGCCAAGATCCTGGCGGGAGCGATCACCGGAACGGGTGATCCGGATGCGCCGGCGCAGGTTCCGTACTTCTGGAGCGATCAGTACGACGTCAAGATCCAGGCATTGGGGACCGTCGCACCCACGGACACCGTTCACATCGTGAAGGACGACGGCCGAAAGTTCGTCGCCTACTACGAGCGCGACGGTGTGCTGGCAGCTGTCGTCGGCGGCGGTAGCGCGGGAGCTGTGATGAAGATGCGCGCGAAGATCGCAGCCGGCACGCCCATCTCGGACGTGTTGGAGTCCACACCGGCCTGAACGGATGAGGCAGGACCGGTTCCGAGACGATAGATTTGTGCGGTGATCGTTGCACTCATCGACTCGGGACTGGGCCTGCTCCCTACCTCTGCGTGGCTCAGACGCCTGCGCCCGGATCTCGATCTTGTGCTGTCCCTCGATCCGGACGGCGCCCCCTGGGGGCCCAAGCCCGAGGAGTGGGTCGTCGACCGGGTACTCGGTGCGGTGCGCCGGAGCCTCGATCGTGGGGCTCAGGTCATCGTTCTTCCATGCAATACCGCGAGCGTCACCGCTCTCCCACACGTCCGTGAACTGGTCGGACCGGGTGTGCCGGTCATCGGAACGGTGCCCGCGATCAAGCCCGCGGCCGCCGCGTGCGATTCAGTGGCGATCTGGGCTACCGCCGCGACGACTGCCAGCCGGTACCAAGCCGATCTGATCGAACAGTTCGGCAACGGCGCCAAAGTCGTCGGGGTGCCGTGCCACGGCCTGGCCGATTCGATAGACCTCGGTGATCGTGCAGCCGCACTTGCAGCCATCGAATCCGCAGTGGCCCGGACGCCGGACGACGTCAACGGCGTTGTCCTCGGCTGCACGCACTACCCACTGCTCGCGGACGAAATCGCAGCGCGGCTACCCGCCGGCGTCACACTCTTCGACAGTGCCGAAGCCGTTGCACGACAGACCCTGCGGCGGATCGACGGGCTCGGTGACGCGGGTGAAGGATCGGGAACCGTCGAGGTTTTCGTGAGTGGTCGTCCGGGCGCGCTACCGCCCAGCGCCGAAGCCTTCGACGCCGGGCGGTTGTTGGGCGCGATCAAAGCCTGATCCAACCTGTATTCAGCCATTCATCAACGGGCAGCTACTCCGCTCTGTCAATGGGCGGCTACGCCGCTCCGTCAATGTGCGGCTACGCCGCTCCGTCAATGTGCGGCTACGCCGCCGTGACCCCCGTGATGCATCCGCGCACTCATCACCGGCATCGCACTCACCGCGACCACAACGGTCAGGACCCCGACCACCCAGGCCGTCCACGACGCACCGCGTAGAGCGTCGAAGCTCATGACCCAGGGTGAAATGAACATCAAGACGCCGAAAACGCCCATCGCGTAATCCGCCATGGCCATGTCCGGACGTGCCATGTGCGCCAGACCCGACAGTGCAACCAGGACACCCAGGACGACGAGTGACCACATTGCCCGATCGGTGGTGTCGAGCCACATCGGCGAGAGAGCCGCAAAGACGCCGAGAACCACCGCGACGGCATCTTGCATTCGATTCCACGACTTCATGACGAGACCTCCAAAGACGAGAGTGTGTCCACCTGTAGTACACGCCCGCGGCAGATCGAGATCAACTCTCCGCCAATTGCATTCGCGTTGCAGTTAGAGGCGATGTGGCGGCTCGAATATCAAGATTTGTGACTATTCGTCCGGATTGCCACGAGCCCGCGCGGAGCGCTGGCCGCGATATGTCCCGAGAGTGCCATGAGGGTGAGAGTGGTGAATGCGATAGCGGCGGTGATCATGGGTGGTCCTTTCACTGACTGTCCTCGAGTGTCGTCTGCCGACCTGTGGCCGAGCAGGGCACACGGTGTGAGGACGCTGAGAGAATCGAAGAGTCCGCACAGACGACCCGTGAGAAGGTTCTGGGGTGACGCAATCGAGTGCCCAGGACGTGATCGAACAGTTGGCCGACCTCGCGGATCCCGCGGATGCCGTCCAGCTACAGAAGTTCTTCAAGACAGCGCCGGGGGAGTACGGAGAGGGTGACGTCTTCATCGGCGTGCGAGTACCGAAGACGCGTTCGGTGGTGAAGAAGCATGTCGGTCTCGAGTTGCCTCAGGTACGCCTCCTTCTCGACAGCGACGTCCACGAGCATCGCTTGGCCGGTCTGTTGATCCTTGTTGCTCGATTCGAAAAGGTCAGTCGCCCAAAATTTTTCGACGACGAGAGTCGCTCCCGCATCGCCGACTTCTATCTCAGCGCTGTCGAGGACGGGCGGGTGAACAATTGGGATCTCGTGGATTCGTCCGCCGGACAGATCCTCGGCGGCTGGCTGTACGACCGAGATCGCCGGCTGATCTTCGAGCTTTCCGATTCGGGTGACCTGTGGCGACGACGGGTGGCGCTGCTGACGACGTACGGATTCATCACTCGCGGCGACGGGTCGACCACGCTCGAGCTTGCCGCGCGGGTGCTGGGTGATCGACGAGACCTGACCCAGAAAGCGATGGGCTGGATGCTCCGCGAGGTGGGCAAGCGGGTGGACCGGGATTTGTTGACCGGTTTCCTCGCGACGAATGCAGCAGACATGGGACGCACGGCACTGAGCTACGCGTGCGAACACCTGACCGCAGACGAGCGAGCGCACTTCCGGGCGGCCCGCTAGCGAAGTACCGCTCGGTAGGTTGTGGGACGATTCTCGGTATGCCCGCCACCCGTGTCGAGGCGTCTCGAATTGTGACGATCGGTTCACTGATCGCTGCCGGCGTCGCAGCTCTGTGTTATCTCGTGTACTCCGTTCGAGCCGTCGAACCCGTTGATTTTCTCGTCTACCGCTACGCTGCCCAGGCGTTCGCAGCGGGATCGAACATCTACGAGGGCAATCTGTCCGGCCCGTTGATCGTCGACGAGGGTATGCCGTTCACCTACACCCCGTTCGCGGTGATCTTCCTCTGGCCGACTGTCCTCTTCGACTGGTGGACTGCCTATCTGCTGTGGTCGGGATTGTGCATCGCGGCGTTGGTGTGGACGGTTGCGAGGTTCACTCCCGCTCGCGTCCCCAAGCGGCCGCTCGTCATGGCGGCATTGGTCCTGGCCGTGTCGGTGACTCCCATCGTCAGTGCGCACATCTCATTCGGCCAGGTGAACTTGGTGCTGATGGCGCTCGTACTGCTCGATGTGACTCGCCGAGAGGATTCGAGATTCGGCCGGTGGTTTCCGCGAGGACTGCTGATCGGCGTCGCGGCCGCGATCAAGCTGACTCCGGCTCTCTTCATCGTCTACTTCGTCGTCACGAAGCAGTGGCGACTCGCGATCTGGAGTTCGATCGGATTTGCCGCGGCGACCGCCGTCGCAGCAGTGGTGGACCCGGCCGTCAGCTGGACCTTCTGGTCGGACGTAGTCTGGAACCTCAGCGACCGGGTGGATTTGAGCGGGCAGGCGATCGCGAGTGCCGGCAACAGTTCGCTGCAGGGCGGACTTGCCGCGCTGGGCCCATGGACAGCGTCTCTGGCGATGCCGTCGACCGTGCTGTGCGCGGGGGTAGCGCTATGGATCGCCCGAGATGTCTATCGCGTCGGGCGAGCGGTCGATGCGGCGTTGGTGATCGGATTGAGCGCGCCGATTCTTTCGCCGATCAGCTGGATTCACCACTGGGTGTATCTCGTGCCTGCTGCCGTCACGGTTCTCTTTCGGCTTCGATCGCCGCTGCAGTTCGGTGCGGCCGCTCTGGGGTTGGCCATCGTCTACTGCGGGCCGAGTATGGGACAGCAGTTCATCGAGACGTCACCGCTCCTGCTGCCGTTCGGGTTGGTCCTTCGTGAGGGTTTCCTGATCGTGACCCTCGTACTGATTCTTGCCCTGTGGCGGTTGCCCACAACGGCGCCTGCGTGGGTTTCGCGGCGGGACTCGGGAGACTCCGAACATGACGAAGCCCCCGATTCCGCAGGGAATCAGGGGCCGTCATGCATCGAAGCAGGGTTCAGAACTCGATCTTCAGGTGATCGGTGATCGGCTTCGCCTGGCAACCGAGGATGTAGCCGTTCGCCACGTCCTCGGCGTCGAGGATTTCGGAGTTGTCCATCTGAACTTCGCCTTCGGTGACGGTGCAGGCACACGACCCGCACTCGCCTTCCTGGCAGGAGTACGGCACGTCGAGGCCCTTGGCGAGCATGATGTCGACGAGCGTCTGCTTGCGCGGCCAGACGAGGGTGTGGGTTTCACCGTCCAGTTCGACCTCGACGGTTGCGGCGTCGGCTGCTTCCTCGTCGGAGACCTCGGCTACCTCGACGTCACGGAACGGGTCACCCGCGAGTGAATTGAAGACCTCGGCGTGAACCTGCGTGCGGGGCATGCCGGCCTCTGCCAGTGCCTTGTGGACGGCGTCCATGAAGGGGCCTGGACCGCACATGAAGGCCTCGTACGCGACAAATGGCTTGGCCAGTGTCGCCAACTGTGAGACGGCGGGGAGTCCCTGCACGGTTTCGATCCAGTGGACAACGGTGAGGCGGCCGGGGTGTTGCGCTGCCAATTCGCGAAGTTCGGCGCCGAAGATAACGGACTTCTCGTCGCGGTTCGCGTAGATCAGCACGACGTTGCCGCTGCCCTGCGTGAGGGCGGACTTGAGGATCGAGATCACCGGAGTGATTCCGCTGCCTGCACCGAAGAGCAGGAAGTCGTGATCGAGCGACTTGGGCGTGAAGACACCTGACGGCGGCAGCACTTCGATGGTGTCGCCGACCTGGAGCTTGTCGCACAACCAGTTGGAGCCGTAGCCGTCGACGGTTCGCTTGACGGTCACCTTGGGGGCGTCGTCGGTGAAGGGTGAACTGGCCAGCGAGTAGCAGCGTGCGACCGAGCCGGTCTGATCACTCGGGATGCGCAGGGTCAGGAATTGACCTGGCTTGTAGTCGAACTTGTCCTTCAGTTCTGCGGGAATCTCGAACACCAGCGACCGGGCGTCGGAAGTCTCTTCGATGACTCCGGACACGGTGAGTACCGCCGATCGCGAGCTGTGCGGTACCTCGACTGTCGTCATCGCGAAGCTAGTCCTCTCGTGAAGCTGGGTAAAGCGCAGGTCAGTGAAGTGCAACATCTAGAACGTGTTCTAGTTCAATGTTAGCAGTGATGAAAAGCTACTGGGGATCGTAGTCGCCGAGCAACACGTTCCCGATCAGCGGGAACCACGGCGGTCTGATCCAGCCGTCCTGGCAGTCCGGGGTGGCGTCGACCTGCCCGAACGGGCGGTTCGTGAGTGGCGTCCGGGCGGTTGAGCTGCCGAAGTCTGTGCACGGGCTGTTTGTCGGTACACAGTGGGAACCAGGTGAGACGCCGGTCACAAAGATTCGGCTCGAATCCCTCCCGCAGTCACATTCGTGCACATCCCTGAGGAGATACCGATGGCTATCGAGCTCAACCAGATCTGGGACTTTCCCATCAAGGAGTTCCACCCCTTCCCTCGCGCCCTGATGGGTGTGGGCGCTCACGACATCATCGGGGTGGAGGCCAAGAACCTCGGCTTCAAGCGCACCCTTCTGATGACGACCGGTCTGCGCGGTTCGGGCATCATCGAGGAACTCGTCGGCAAGATCGAGTACCAGGGTGTCGAGGTCGTGCTCTACGACAAGGTCGAGTCGAATCCCAAGGACTACAACGTCATGGAGGCCGCGGCTCTCTACCAGAAGGAGAAGTGCGACTCGATCATCTCGATCGGCGGTGGTTCGAGCCACGACGCCGCCAAGGGCGCTCGCGTCGTGATCGCACACGACGGTCGCAACATCAACGAGTTCGAGGGCTTCGCCAAGTCCACCAACAAGGAGAACCCGCCCCATATCGCCGTATCCACCACGGCCGGAACGGGTTCCGAGACGTCGTGGGCGTACGTCATCACCGACACGTCGGACATGAACAACCCGCACAAGTGGGTGGGCTTCGACGAGGCGACCATCGTCACCCTGGCGATCGACGATCCGCTGCTCTACTACACCTGCCCTCAGCATTTCACCGCGTACTGCGGCTTCGACGTACTCGCGCACGGCAGTGAGCCTTTCGTGTCTCGTCTCGATTTCGCGCCTTCGCTCGGTAACGCGATCTACTCGGTCGAGTTGGTCGCGAAGAACCTGCGCGAGGCCGTCTTCGAGCCTCGCAACCTCAAGGCCCGCGAGGGAATGATGAACGCGCAGTACATTGCCGGGCAGGCCTTCAACTCCGGTGGCCTCGGCATCGTTCACTCGATCTCGCACGCGGTCAGTGCCTTCTTCGACAGCCACCACGGTCTGAACAACGCCATCGCGTTGCCGCGTGTGTGGGAGTACAACCTGCCTTCGCGCTACGAGCGCTACGCCCAGTTGGCCGGCGCACTCGGTGTCGACACTCGCAACCTCACCACGGTTCAGGCCGCAGATGCTGCCGTCGAGGCTGCCATCCGTCTGGCCAAGGACGTCGGTATCCCCGACAACTTCGGTCAGGTTCGCACCGACTCGTACGCGAAGAACCAGATGAACACCAAGAAGTACGAGGGCCGTGGTGATGTCATCAAGGGTGACGAGAAGACTGTGCGCGCCATCTCCGAGCACATTCAGGACGACTGGTGCACCCCGGGCAATCCCCGTGAGGTCACCGTGGAGTCGATGATCCCGGTTGTCGATCACGCGATCAACAAGTCGTACTTCTAGCAGGGCCTTCGGCCCCGTGCGCCTTTTTGGTAGCCCGCACTACCAAAAAGGCGCACATGGGCTGTGCCCCTATCGAAAGGTGTTCCATGTCCGGTCGCAGTTTCTCCAGCGGAATCGAAGTGAAAGATGCTCTGCGAGAGCAGGACTACATTGCCGATGACGAGTTCGCGGTAGTCGTTCATCTGGCGACGGCGCTGGGGCGCCCGCTCCTGCTCGAAGGTCCGGCCGGTGTCGGCAAGACGGAACTGGCGAAGTCTCTGGCTGCGATCGGGGGCCGCAAACTGGTGCGATTGCAGTGCTACGAAGGGCTGGACGACAATCGCGCCCTGTACGAATGGGACTACGCGAAGCAACTCCTGCACGTGCAGATGCTCCGCGACCGGATCAGCGATCAGGTTTCCGAATTCGACAGCGTCGCCGAAGCGTCCAAGTTTCTGGCCGATCAGGATTTCGGTTTGTACTCCGAGAACTTCCTGTCCGTACGACCGCTGCTCGAAGCAATCCTCTCACCCGATCCGGTAGTGCTTCTGGTCGACGAGGTAGATCGCACCGAGGAATCGATGGAAGCACTGCTCCTCGAGATTCTCGCCGAACAGCAGATCACCATTCCCGAGGTCGGTACGTTCGTTGCCCGCTCGCAGCCCTGGGTCATCCTGACGTCCAACGACACCCGCGAGCTCTCACCCGCGCTCAAGCGTCGTTGTCTGCATTACCATCTCGGCTATCCGACATCGGAGCGTGAACGCGAGATCGTCACGGCCCGAGCGCCTGAGGTGGATACGGCTACGGCCACCGAGGTTGTCGAATTGGCTCGCATCTTGCGTGATCTCCCGCTGCGCAAGAGCCCGTCCATCTCGGAGGTCATCGACGCGGCCAGAGCGGCAACAGTGCTCGCGGCCGGCGGATTCGACACCGCTTCCGACGCCAAGGTGCGCGACATCCTGCTCACGGCGTTGCTCAAGTACTCGTCCGATGTGACGCTGGCCAAGGAACGATTCGACGGAAAGCGTTTCGAATCATCGTCGCGTGACGGTGGCGAGCCGATCGAGCGGGCCACGGTGGCAAGCAAACCCGCCAACACGACGACGGCCGTGTTCCGGGGCACGGGTGGACGTGACCCTCATCAACAGGGAATCCGCGGCGGCAGCGGAATCCGTTCGACGCGATGACGACGCTCGGTGGCCTTGCCGTGTGGCAACCGTCGTTTGTTCTCGACGTGGTGTCCGCGAGTTTCGGCCGATTGCTGAGGGCGGCCGGAGTTTCCGCGTCACCGGCCGAGGTCATCGAGGTTCGGCGTGTTCTCGCGATGGTCGGCGCTTCGGATCGTGAGACGTTGCGAGCATGTCTTCGGGCAGTGTGCGCCAAGTACTCTCACGAGCAGGCCGGTTTCGATCGGGCGTTCGACGCGCTGTTCCGGCCAGCCGCAGGCAAAGCGCACGCCGAGCGGATGGCTTCGCGCGCCGAGGTGGCGGACGGTCTGCCCACCGCGCTGGGGATCGACGAGGATCAAGAAGTAGGCCGGTATGCCGAGTACAACGAGCGTGCAGCCGAGGTCGGCGACTACTTCGATACTCCGGAAGCGGAGAAGGGGTTCAACCCGCACAAGGACGACGACGATGTGTCGATGACGTCCAGCGATGCGGAACTGTCGGTGGATACCGGTTCGGAGACCGGTCGACGGGGAGTCAGCTACACGGTCGACGTGGACCGTGCCGCATCGGCAGTGGTCGGCGACTTGAGCACCAGTGTTGCTGCAGCAGTGGTCGGTTCGTTGTCCTGGGACGATCCGACGTCGATCCTCGCCTGGCTGGATGCATACGACCCGAGCAAAGCGTATGCGGACGTCTCCGACGACGGGCCGCTGACGCAGGCGCAACTGAACCGGCTCGTCGAGGCGGTCGAAGCGTTCGTGCAAGCACTCTCGGCCGCTGCACTCGCCGAAAGCGCTCCCGATGCGCCCGACAGCGAATCTGCTGCGGGCGCAACGCACAACGACATCGAACTCGCGTGCCACGAAGTGCTTCGGCGGATGAGAGGACCGTCCAGACCGCGGCCCCGAGAGCGCTCTCGTGGGCATCTCGACATGCGGCGCACGGTGCGTTCGAGCCTGCGCACCGACGGGATACCCTTCCATCTCGTCGTGAAAGCTCCTCGCCCCGATCGTGTTCGACTACTTCTCATCGCCGACGTGTCGCTGTCCGTGCGCCCCATCACCGCGTTCACTCTGCGCTTGGCTCAGGCAATGCATCGCCGAGCAGATCGTTGTGAAGTCCTCGCCTTCGTCGATCGTCCGGTCGACGTGACCGACACCCTTCTCGCCAGTAGTGGTGACGGCGCACTGGCCGCGGTACTCGCGCACCCGGGTCTGGATCTGGAAGCCAGCAGCGATTACGGGCGGGTGCTCACAGAATTGTTGGACGAGCACGGAAACACCTTGAACTCACGGACGTCTGTCATCATCGTGGGCGACGGTCGGTGCAACGGGTTGCCCCCGCAGGCGGACAAGCTCGAGGAACTCCGCCGAAAGGTCCACCGTCTGGCCTGGATTACGCCTGAACCACAGCGTTACTGGAACCAGGCATCGTGCGCGATGCCGGAGTATTCGGAGATCTGCGACGAGGTTGTTGTTGCCCGAGATGCCGCGCAACTGATGGCAAAGGCCGCCGAGCTGGGGCACGCACTTCGCTGATGTCAGTGCACTTCACCGATGTCACTGCGCGATCTGTCGTGAACTAGTTTGATCTCATGTCCGAAATCAGGGGATCGATCTGGCGACCGATCGCGGCGCTGACAGTGCTCGGCGCCGTGTGTGGGGTTGTGGCGCTCGGCGTGTTTCAGTGGTGGTGGAAGTCGTTGGCGTCACCGCACATTCTCACCGGAGGATCCTATCGGGAGCCGTTTTCCGAACCGACATACACCGGACCCGGATTCATGGACCTCTTTCCGGCAGAACCTGCCCCGTGGCTGTACTCGGGACTGGTCCTCGGACCGACGGCGGTGGGCTTGCTCGCCGGGATCGTGTTCGTGGTGTTCGTCCGGTGTAATCGTGCGCAGAACCGCACGATTGCACCGGACGAATCATCAGAGCGCTAGCAACGCGCGCGAGCGCAGGCGAGGGTCTGCCAACGGACGTAGCGCCAAGCGCAGCAGGACCAAGACGTTGTCGTCGCCGGCAATCCTGTTGACTTTCAACGTATTGCACTCGACACACTGGTGAACGAGCATCCATTCACCGTCTTGCCGGACCGACAGGCAGAGCGCCGCCATGGCACCTCGGCACTGTTGTGCTCGGTCGCCCGGAACGCGACCGTCCACGTGGCGGCTGGCCAGACAGTTCGGGCAGTGGTTCCGATGAGCGGTACCCGGCGCCGCAGTGGAGATGTCCAAACGGCATGTGAGACAACGGAAGCTCGATCCTTGTTCTCCGCCGATTCCGTGCAGTACGTGCTTGGCCCGTTGCGGTGCCCGCCGCGGGCGGGTGCTGGGATTCCTACGTGGCATCTGATTCCTCCTCACAAGTCGCCGAAGGCTTCGAGCGGGAAGGGCGGTTGCGCGAGCGGCCGCACTGCCATTCTCATCAACAACAACTGGTTGTCGTCTCGGCTGACGGGGTTGGAGGTGAGCTCGAGGCACTGTGCGCAGCGGTGGATGATCATCCAATCGCCACTGCGCAGTACTGCGATCGAAATGGGAGCCATCCGCATTCCGCAGTCCGACGGTCCACCTTCCACCTGGTCGAACAAGTGTCGGGAATGCAGGCAACTGGGGCAGTGGTTTCGGCGATCACCATCGGGGCCGTACGTCATGACTGTGAGTCCGCACTGAATGCACGAGAAGGTGTCGGTTTTCGAGATGGAATTGTGTGATTGAGGCACTGGAGAACTCCTAGCTGAGTGAACAAAGCAGTAGGAGCAGGCCGAGGGGGCCTCGCGGCTGTCAGTCCGACGTTTCGAGGATCAGCATGTGACCCTCGAGGTTGCCGGCAGTGCAGGGGCGGGAGGCGCGCTCGGCGCGGGCTGGGTCATAAACACCTTCTGAATCGGTTCTACGGGCCACTCTGGCCGCAACCGAAAGTACAGCGGGACCTTCTCGCCGCGCCATTCATTTTCCCGAGACGCCTTACCTGCCCGAACGGGTAGGTAAGCGCCTCTCCTTCGGTGGGTGTGCCCCGACTGCTGTCCGCGTAGGCTCGGGGCCAGCGATTGTAAGGTGGATCACACCAGTTTGTGCACGTGGGAGTTGATGCGCTGAGAGCGACGGATGCGAAATCCCGACCGGAGATCTCAGAGCAGCGAGAGGAGAGTGGGGTCGTGTCCGTGGCATACCCGGATGCTGTGAACCACGGTGTTCATCGCCGCGGCACTGCTGCTCGACTGGTCAAATTTCACGCCCCCGAGATCGTCTTCGGTATCGGTTCCCTGGTCGAGGCAGCACACGCGACTCTGAGGTTCGGCGGGTTCCGACCATTCCTGGTCACCGATCCCGGTCTGATCGACGCGGGATGGGTCAGCGAACTCGAAGACCATCTCACGGAGCAGGGATTGACGGCGACGGTGTGGTCAGGGCTGACGCCCAATCCCAAGGACTTCGAGATCGCGGCCGGTTTCGAGGTGTACCAGGAAGGCGAGTGTGACGTCATCATCGCGCTCGGCGGCGGTTCGGTCATCGACGCGGCTAAAGGTGTAGCCGTCCTCGCTGCCAACGGTGGCAACATACTCGACTACGAGGGGGTAGATCAGGCGACCAAACCGATCCCGCCGTTGGTGATGGTTCCCACCACGTCCGGCACGGGCGCGGACGTGTCGCAGTTCTGCATCGTCACGGACACGACCCGCGGCACCAAGATCACCATCATCGGCCGGGCGCTGGTTCCAGATGTGACGGTCATCGATCCGCGGTTGCTCACGACGATGCCCGAGTGGCTCAATGCGGCAACAGGATTGGACGCACTGACGCACGGAATCGAAGCCTTCGTCTCACTGGCGCACAATCCGTTGACCGATCATCACGCGCTCCGCGCTGTCGGCCTCGTGACCGAGAATCTGGTGCACACGATCCAGGACCCGATGGAGATGGAAGCTCGATCGGTGATGGCGCAGGCGAGCCTCGAGGCCGGGTTGGCGTTCACCAACGCGATACTCGGAGCCGCGCACGCCATGAGCCATCAGGTGGGCGGCATGCTCGACCTTCCGCACGGCGTCATCAACGGAATTCTCTTGCCCCACGTCATCCGGTTCAATTCCACCACGGACGCCGCCCCCTTTGTCGCCATCGCTGCGGCACTGAGTCTTCCCGAGCAGCGCGGCACCCCGGAGGAAGCAGCGCTGGCGGTGGCCGACCGTGTCGAACGTCTCGCCCGGGAGGTCGGTGTGCCGAAGGGGCTGGGGGAGTTGGGTGTTCGCGAGGAAGACCTGAGTAGGCTCGCCAGCTTCGCGTTGCTCGACGCCTGCATGTCCACCAATCCCAGGGAAGCGACGCAGGAACAGATGGTGGCGTTGTTCCGAGGTGCCTTGTGAAGATGGACGCTGTGAAGAGGGCCGCTGTGAATTGGTGCAGGCGATGACCGCGGACCTGTCCCGGCTCACCGGATTACGATCGGGTAAGAGTTCGTTCTACCCGCAGTATCGCGGTGCGGCCGAGCGCCTCGAACGCGTCGTGCATGCCTTGGAGTTGATCTCGCGGGCTTTGGTGCGCACCGTCGAGGGGCCGGAAACCCTCGTCTGCGCGGTCGCGGAAGCTGCCCGTGCGCATCTGAGTGCCAACTGGATAGTCTTCGCCTTGGCTGACGGAACTTTGCCCGACGCCGGACCACGGCGACTGGTTCTCGGCCCGGACGCCACCCCTTTTCTGGTCGACAATGTGGAGGGGCCGCCACTTCCGGAGGATGTCGTCGAATGCCTCGACGACATCCGGTACGGAAGAATCGAATCCAACTCGGTGATCGACGCGCACTACGCGTTTGTGCCGATCGTGCTCGGTGGCGGCGTGGTAGGTGCCTTTGCAGCCTGGACGCCGGCCAACCGAACCCTCGACACGACGGACGGAGCCGTGCTCAGCATTCTGGCCAGCCAGACTGCTGTGGCTCTGCAGAATTCGGCGCTCTATCAGCGCGGACAACTGCTGCTCGAGCGTGCCGAAGATGCGTATGCGGAGGCCAATCGTACTGCAGCCGACCTTGCGGTGCGCAACAGCGAATTGGAGTCCACCCAGCGTCAACTCGGAGTGGCGCACCGGCACCAAGTGGTCGACGACGAACGTCACCGGATCGCCCGCGAACTGCACGACAGTGTGACACAGGCGGTGTTGTCGGCCGGCATGCAGATCGAGGTCTGCCGGAGTGACATCCCGGAGGCTGAACGCAGTGAAAGACTGGACTTGGCAAAGGATTTGACCAGGAGGGCGGTCGAGCAGCTTCGTTCGGCGATCTACGCGCTCAATCATTCGTCGGACGCGGACCGGACGTCGTTGCCCGAGATGCTCGAGCAACTTGGCGTGGTTCACATGCCGGACGAGTTGGCGGTGAGCGTTCGCGTCGGCGGTACCCCGACCGAACTTCCGGGCGATGCCGAACACGCTCTTCTCCGGATCGCGGGGGAAGCTCTCTTCAATGCAGCGGTCCATGCTCACGCGAATCGGGCGGTGCTACGTCTGACCTATCGGGCGGACTCCGTGTTGCTGTCGGTCTCCGACGACGGTGACGGCGACCCTGCGCGAATGCGTCTGATCCTCAAACTCGCAGCCACCAACGACGTCGACGGCCGCCATCGCGGTCTCGCGAACATGCAGGCGCGAACACTCGAGTTGGGTGGTGCGCTCGAAGTACGGCGCGCGCGGATCGGTGGGATTCAGATTCTCGTGCGACTACCACTGCCGTTCGACTCGGGCATGGAAAACCTTTGCTCCACCACTGAAATCGAGAGCGAGGAATCATGACCACTGCGCGTCCCGTCATCACCCGCGGAGCATCGCCGGTTCAGGGATTGGTTCGAATCGTCCTGGTCGACGACCATGCAATTCTGCGGCAAGGGCTCCGCTCGGTTCTCGAGCGCGAAAGCGATCTCGAGATCGTGGGGGAGGCGTCGTCCCTCGCCGAGGCACTCGCCGTGGTCGACAAGGTCGGCCCGGACATCGTCCTGATGGATCTCAAACTCTCCGCCAGTTCCGACTACGAGGGACTGACCCTGTGTGGCCAGCTGTCCTCGGCGCATCCCGGCCTCGGACTGTTGGTTCTCACCACGTTTCTCGACGATCAACTGGTGGTGCGAGCGGTGCACGCGGGTGCTCGCGGCTATGTCGTCAAAGACGTCGACACCACCGAATTGGTGCGTGCGATCAGGGCGGTCTCGCGGGGTGAGAGTGCGTTCGATTCGCGCAGCGCGTCAGCTGTCGTGCGATCGCTCAACGGGCAGTCGTCGTCGAAAGAACGATTGACCGATCGCGAACTCGAAGTGCTCAGACTCCTCGCAAACGGCTTGTCCAACATCAAGATCGGTGAGAGATTGTTCATCTCACCGACCACCGTCAAGTTTCACGTCAGCAACATCATGCGCAAACTCGAGGTGAGCCGTCGAGCAGAGGCCGTCTACGCCGCGAGTAAGCAAGGTCTGATCTAGCTCTGCTCGGAGACCGTCCAGGCGCGCAGCGCTTGATGCTGTAGGAGGAGCACGCTCGAACGAGTTGTGCGCAGAGTCGACGCGGTCATCTCGGCAGTCAGACCCACTGCGATTCGTAGTACCAGAACCTCACGTTGGTCGTCGGTCAGGCGACGCGAGCGTTTGAATTGTCCGTCGATGTTGCGTGACTGGGGAATTGACGCAATTCGTCGAGAGGCCAACTCGTACGCGAAGGTCTCGATGCGTGTGTCGGCCGAGATCGTGTCGGACATTCGTGTGACGACGTCCAGGGTGCATTGGTGGGCGAGATCGTCGGCGAACGTCGCGACGGGCGTCCCGAGGAGTCTGGCGCGATAGTAGAGAACGACGCGAGGGTGCAACCGGGCCAGTAGTTTCGACAGTGCATGGTGATCACCGGCGAATGCCTCGGCGGCGGTGCGATTCAGGGAAATCGATCGTTCACAGGTTTCGGGTGAAGCGGTACGCGCGAAGGGTGGAGTCGGTGAAGTGTTCGCGCCCCTGATCGACAGCTTCATCAGCAACTCCTCGATTACACCGCACCTGACCATGCTGGAACGAGAATTGAGGTACCCCGCCGAAATTGCGGGTAAACCTGAAGTTACCTGCCAGGTGTCCGGTCTTTTCGCCGGGAGCGCCAGTCCGCGAGCATTCGCGGCATTTCCGCGGCCATGAAGTCGAAGAAGTCGCGCAGATCTGCCATTCGATCGCCGGCTGTTGTTCCTTCACCGAGGACTCGTATGCCCTCGTCCGCAACTGCCGAGACCTGGTAGAGCGAGGACTGTTTCGTGACAAACGCGTCGGCCCACATGTCGACGCTGACGCAGTAGTGCTGACGCCGCGATCCGGGGACGGCCACACGCTCGATCAATCCGACTTGCTGGAGGTATCTGACGGCTCCGGAAATGGCGGCGGGGCTCACTCCCAACCGAGATCCGAGATCTCCTGGCGTGGACGAGGGTGCCTCGCTGGTCATCAACGCGGCCCAGACGCGGGCGGGCATCGGCGGAAAACCCATGTTGCTCAGTACGAGTGAGAGTCGCTCGACATAGTGTCGGCTCTCGTCCGGTGCAACGGTGTGGCTGGTGTCGGTCATCGGAACCCTTCGATCTTTCCGTCTTTTCTATCTTCACACATTTGTGAAATCGGCGTACGGTCAAATTCATGGGTGCGGCAATTTCAGTGAAAAGCCTCGTCAAGACCTTCGGTACCACCCGCGCGCTGGACGGCCTCGACCTCGACGTCTCGACGGGTGAAGTGCACGGATTCCTGGGGCCGAACGGTTCCGGAAAGTCCACCACTATTCGGGTGCTCCTCGGCCTGCTCCGCTCGGACTCCGGAGACGCAACCGTTCTCGGCGGCGATCCGTGGCGAGACGCTGTCACTTTGCATCGACGTCTCGCCTATGTGCCTGGCGACGTGAATCTGTGGCCCAACCTCACCGGCGGTGAGGCTATCGATCTGTTGGCGGGCCTGCGCGGTGGCCTGGACCGAAAACGCCGCAGCGAGTTGCTCGATCGCTTCGAATTGGACCCGACCAAGAAGGCGCGCACGTACTCGAAAGGTAACCGGCAGAAGGTTGCACTCGTGGCCGCGTTCTCGTCCGACGTCGACCTTTACGTCCTCGACGAACCCACATCGGGGCTCGACCCGTTGATGGAGGCGGTATTCCAGGACTGCGTCGAGGAGGTGGCTCACGCCGGAAAGACGGTACTGCTGTCGAGCCATATCCTCGCCGAGGTCGAAGCGCTGTGCGATCGTGTGAGCATCATCCGCGACGGGCGGACGGTGGAAGAGGGAACACTGTCCGAACTCAGGCATCTCACGCGCACGTCCGTCGCGGCGGAGACGCAGCGTCCGATCGGTGGACTCGACGGACTCGGCGGTGTCCACGACGCGGTGATCGACGGTAACCACGTCACCTGCGAAGTCGACAGCGCGCAACTCGGACCACTCATGACGTACTTGGTCGGATTCGGAATCGTGGCGCTCACTTCCACTCCGCCGACTCTCGAAGAACTTTTCTTGCGGCATTACGGTGACGAACGGGCTAGGGAGACTTCGGTACACCTGCGAGCCGAGACCGGAGTACGGCCGTGACCGTTGTTGTCGAGGCCGCTCCACCGGTACCGGCCTCGGCAAGTCAATTCACCGGCACACGCCGACTGGTTCGGCTGGCTTTGCGGCGGGACCGAATTCAGCTCTCCGTGTGGGTTATCTCCATCGTCTTGTTCATGCTGCTGGTTGTCGCCAGTGTGACCGGGCTGTACTCGACACCCGAGGAATTACGAAACATCGCAGTCAGTTCCGCGGTATCGCCGGTCGCGCTGGCGACCAACGGGATCGTGTCCGGTGATTCGCAGGGCGCGATAGTCGCCAGTCAGTCGGTGCTCGTGTTCGCGTTGGTGGCCGCATTGATGAGCACCCTTGCGGTGGTTCGCCATACGCGACAGAACGAGGAGACCGGCCGAGCCGAGATGATCGGTGCAGCGGTGGTAGGTCGACGAGCGCTCCTGACCTCCGCACTGATCGTAACGGTCGGTGCGAACGTCGTTCTTGCACTGGGAATTGCACTGGGATCGATCGCCGTCGGTTTGCCTGTCGTCGGTTCGTTCGCGTTGGGCGCCTCGATAGGTGGGACCGGAATCGCGTTTGCCGGAGTGGCAGCCGTGACGGCGCAGATCACCGATGGTGCTCGTACGGCCAACGGCCTGGCGGGTGCCGCGATCGGCGTTGCCTTCATGCTGCGCGCGATCGGCGACGTGAACAGTACGGTCGTCGACGTCGGAACTCGCGTGGTCAGTGGCTGGTTGTCGTGGCTCTCGCCGATCGGATGGGCACAACAGATCCGGCCCTTCGACGACGACGCCTGGTGGATCCTGTTGTTGCTGATCGGATTTGCGGCTGTGCACGTGGTGGTGGCTTTTGTTCTCATCGGCCATCGCGATCAGGGAGCGGGACTCGTTCAGCCCCGACCCGGCCCGCCAGTCGCGGCATCGTGGCTACCGTCGGCCTGGGGCCTGGCGTGGCGCATGCAGCGAATGACGATGTTCTGGTGGATCTTTGCCGTTGTCATACTCGGGTTCGCGTACGGCGCTGTGGGCAACGAGATCGACGCGATGGTGGGATCGTCGCAGCAGACCGCGGAGATGTTCGAGAAACTTGGCGGCGGCGGATCGGATCTGGTGGATTCCTACTTGGCCACTGCTCTGGGGCTCACGTCGATAGTCATCGCGGCGTATTCGGTCCAGAGTCTTCTCCGGATGCGGGGCGAGGAAACATCGGGACGGCTCGAACCGTTGCTGGCAACGTCTTTGTCGCGGTGGAGGTGGATGCTTTCCCACCTGGGTGTGGTTGTGGGCGGCGTGATCCTCGCGCACGTCTTGATGGGTGCCTTCACCGGTTTTGCCTTCGGGCTCGTCACGGACGACATCGGCGGCAACACACTTCGTATGACTGGCGCCGCGTTGGCCTATCTGCCTGCGGTGCTCGTAGTCGTGGGGTTGGTGTCGTTGGCTTTCGGACTGTTTCCGACGTACGCGTCGGCGCTCTCCTGGGGAATCTTGGCGGCATGCATCGTGCTCGGGCAACTCGGCACGTTGCTGAAGCTTCCGCAGGTAGTGCTGGATCTGTCGCCCTACACTCACGTGCCGGGTGCCCCTGCCGAGCCGGTGACAGTTCTGCCACTGCTGGCAATGATCGTTGTGGCAGTGGTGCTTTCGACAGCATCGCTTGTTGCGTTCCGTCGTCGCGACCTCCAGGTGTAGGAGAGCTGAAACTCAACTCAGAATTCGACGAAGCTGGCGAGCCCGAGCAGCAAGTCGTCCGGTCGAGTCGAATAGTTCGGATTCGTCAACACAGAGAGTGTCCGTCGCCCAGGCAGTCCCGTGGCGTAGGCGATACCACGGTGACAGCGTTCGGGGATCTGCCGTGAGGTGCTCCGGGGTGAAATGCGCGGTGAACTCGATGGTCGGTATGGCCACGGGCATCGTCAGTGTCGCGAACAGTCCGGGCGGAAGCGCGTCGAGAAGGACCGCGGCGCGCTCTTGGGCCGTGAAATCGAGGTCTGTGAGCAGGCGGATCCAGACGTCGAATTCAGGGGAGTCGCCACCGGCGAACGGCCTCGCGGAATTGATCGGCCGGATGTCGAGGTGCTGGGCGAACGGCACAAAATCCACCGGGATCTCCAGCGGCGGCAGGGTTGACGGGTCGGCCGGAGCCGGTTCGGCGACAGGGGCGGACATTGTTGTAGCTCCTATGTCGCGGGCCAACCGAACGAGAGCGGATCCCGAACCGGTCAGCGTGACGTGGCAACTGACGGTCCGCCCGCCCCGCATCTCGCCGACAGTCAACTCGGCCGGCCCAGGAGGAACGGGGCGGTCCAGATGCGCCGTGACTGCCAGCGGTTCGGCTCCGGACGCGTCGGCCGCCACCCGCAGCATCCGTGCAATTGCGAGTCCGCCCTGGATGCCGTCGAAACTCCGCCAACTGGAGTCGAATTCGGTGTGATGACGCGCTGCGTCGGTCGACGGCGCGGCCGCCACTGATGCCTGACTAGTAATTGCCATAGTCAGCACCCTAGGTGCTGACTATGGCTATGGCAAGCTAGGGTCTATTCGGGAGTGCTGGACGACCCACCGAAGAGCATGTAGATGAGGATCTGAAGAATGCCGAGAGGATTGATCTCGCCGAGGCTGCTCATGTGTGAGGAACTCCTGATTGCAGGGATGGGTATTGTTGCGTCGCAACGTCACTGAAAGTACGGCAATTCGAACAGTGTGGTGCGAAATTTACCGATAATTCACTGTCCGCGAGTCGAGCGGCAGTGCAGGTAGGCGTCAGTGACCACGTCGAGAACGCGATTGCCGTGTGCATCGACCAATTTCGCTGTGATGGTCACCAATCCTCGCGCGCGATTGTCGAACACGACGTTGTCGACGGTGACCTTTCCGCTCAGGGTGTCACCGGGGCGAAGCGGACGGAGGAAGCTCACGTCGCGCATGGTTTTCCCGGCGATCACGTTCCACTGGTCGTAGAGACTGGCGACCACCAACTTCTGGCAGATCGACAGGGTGTGCAGCCCGCTGGCGATCAACCCGCCGAAGACGCCGGACTCGGCGGCTTCCTTGTCGATGTGAAACCACTGGGGATCCCACTGAGTTGCGAACTCGACGATTTCCTCTTCGGTCACCGAATACGAACCCAATGGGATCACTTGGCCGATCTCGAGATCCTCGGCGAACACTGCGCGTTTGTGAAGGGCGGCCGAATCGTTCATGGTTGTGAAAATCTCCTGCGTGTTCCGGGTGTACTCGGAACATACTCTCGCAGTGTGTTCGAGTCGGTCTCCGGTGTCGTCGGGCAATGCAGGGTCACTAGAATCGCCACATGGTCGACGACGCGAAAATCGAGCCGAGGGCGCTGGTAGGAAAGTGGCACTTCGAGCGGGACATCGTCGACCGCCTTTCCGGTTCCACCAAGCATGTATTCGGCGAGACCACTATCTCCGACGCCGGTGACGGTCGGATGCGCTGGTACGAGAGCGGCACGCTGCGTGACGGCGACCTGGAATTACCCGTGTTCCGAACTCTGTTCATTGCCGAGCGCGGCCTCGAGTGGGCCGTGACATTCGAAGACGGCAGAGAGTTCCACGACTGGGCGCCGGGGGAGGAAGTCGAGCACCTGTGCGGTGCGGATACCTACCGCGGGCGAATCGACGTCACTGCCGGAGATCGATCGACCTGGACTGTCGTCTGGACCGTGACGGGGCCGAGCAAGGACTACACGATGACCACGCATCTCACCCGGCCCTGATCACATCGCTCGCCAGTTACTCGACGCCGATCGTCACCTCGGTGGACTTCACGAATACCGTTGCGGCTTGGCCTGGTTCAAGATCGAGATCCAGTGCGGCATCGCGGGTGATCGACGAGGTCACAATCTGATTCCCGCCGTCCAACTTCACCTTGACCGTCGCCATGACGGTGCCGAGGTTGACCTCGGTGATGGTGCCGGTGAGTTGATTTCGTGTGGACAGTCGCATCGCTGAACTCCTGTGCTCTCGGGTGGGTGTTCTTCGACCATAATGCGATGGTCGCGTGTCTACCCAGCGATTCCGCAGGTGCGGACATGCGGGCGCCGCCGGTGCGCGAATATTGTCGGGCGGTGGAGGTAGATTCCGGTCATGACTGAACCCGTGAAAGGCCCGGCGTCGTATTTTCCGTCGATCGAGAAGAAGTACGGTCGGCCGATCGGTGAATGGCAAGAGCTGATCAGAAGCTCAGACCTCACGAAGCACATGGAATTGGTCAACTGGTTGAAGTCGGAGCACGGTATGGGTCATGGGCACGCGAATGCGCTTGTCGCCCATACGCTGAAAGAAGGCTAGTTCTTTTCAGGCGGCCGATGCGTCCAGCACCAACCAGCCGCCGTGATGCTCGAATACCTCGAAGGGCACACGGCTCTGCCGGCCGACCGCACGCAGTGACTCGAGATCGAAAGTGCGGATGTGGCCGTGGCACGCGGTGGCTTCGTCTTCGAAGGGGACTGCAATGACGACCCGTTGACGCGCGATCCGGAGTGCTTGCGCGATCACGGCCTCGCCGACTGCGTCGTCGACGTGTTCGAGGAGATGAATCGCGGTGACGGTGTCGGCGCTGTTGTCCGGTGCCGGTACTTCACCCGCGTCGCAGATCACCGTGTCGATCGTGATGCCGAGTTCGGGGGCGACCGCGTCGAGCAGGATCATCGTTCCGGGCAGGATGTCCGTGGCGGTCACGTCCATTCCGGCGCGCGCGAGCCGCAGGGGCAGGAAACCGAAGCAGGAACCCAGATCGAGTACGGAACCGCGAACCAGTTCTTCGGCTTTGTCGTGAATCGGCGCGAAATCTGCAGTGCCGTCCAATAGTTCGGCAAGGGAGTTCCGGTAGTAGGTGGTCCAGGATTCGAGAGCGCCGTCCACGGTGGACCGAACCAGTCCGACCATCGTCAACTCGAATTCGTCCTGACCGAACTCCGCGTCCTGGATCGACGAGGTGACTCCGGCTACGAGTCGCTCGCTCAGATCGGCGGGAGTGAGGGAGTGCCTGACGTGGAGTCGGCCGCCTCGACGATCGAGCGAGATCGGACCGGAATCGACACGTTCGACGGTGACATGCCCGAACGACCACAAGCCCGGCGTCGACGGTGCCAGCGAATCCAGGACGGGTTCGTTCGTGATGGTGGACATGATCGCCTTTCTCAGGTGGTGATGCTTTCTCAGGTGCTGATACCGGTCCGCAGGGACTGCGTACCTGTTTTCAAGAGTTCCGGTAGCTCGAGTGAATCGTCGGTGAGCCACTGCTCGTACGCCGACATCGCGACCCCGAGCAGAAGATAGCCGACCGTGCGTGGGCCGTGATCGGTCGGCTCGAGATTCATTCGGCGTGCGACGTAGTCGGCGACCACCTGCCGCCAACCTTCGTACATCACCACAGAGTATGCCTGAAGCGTCGGAACTTCGAGGATCAATTCCATCCGTTTGCGATGTACCGCAGTCTCTTCCGGTGGGAAGGTGTTGAACGTCAACAATGCGGATTCGAGTGCGTCGACCAACGGAATATCAGCGGGCAGTGAATCCAGGTGCTCGCGCATCTCGTCGAGATGTCCGTCGAAGTCTCCCCAGGGGACGGCGTTCTTGGACGGGAAGTAGCGAAAGAAGGTCCGACGCGCGATGCCGGCGGCATCGGCTATCTGGTCGACGCTCACCTCGTTGAAGCCGACTGTCGAGAACAGTTCGATCCCGATCGTGCTGATTCCCTCCTTCGTTGTGGAGGGGCGACGACCTATCCGAGCGGACGGTTTCTTGCGGCTACGCATACTTTTTTCGCTCCATGTGTGTCATTCTGCACTCGATGCCATTACAGTGGTGAACCGAGTCACAGTGAAGTCCCACTAGTGACCACCAACTCCCAGGTTGGAAGTCTGATCTACAGACTTCCAGACGGAGTGCGACCGCAGGAGGAATCCATGTCAGATCGTGACAACAAGGCGCTCGAGAACGACCTCGTCGAGGAGTCCCTCGTGGAGGAAGTTTCCATCGACGGCATGTGCGGCGTGTACTGACCGTGTCTGCTTTGGATCTCGATGCGGGGTGGAAACTCCACCCGCAGGTAGCGCTTCGCCCCGAACCTTTCGGGGCGTTGCTCTACCACTTCGGAACACGCAAGCTGTCGTTCCTGAAGAACACGACCATCGTTGCGGTGGTCAAGGCGTTGCCAGACCATCCTGATGTCCGGTCCGCACTACGTGCGCAAGGCATCGAAGATGACGCGGCTCCCCAATATGCCCGCGCGCTGAGCACTCTCGCCGACTCGCACATGATCGTGCCTGTCTGAGCCAGACGCTCGCCCCCACGTGCGGAACAGCCCTTCCGCACGTTCGCCCGCTTCATTTCTTCGCGAGGACACAGCCATGACCTCAGTTCTTGAACAGCCCTCCCCGCCCGCCAAGGTGGGTCGCCTCGTCGATCAGTTCGAACTCGGACTCGACGCCCCCATCTGCCTGACGTGGGAACTCACCTACGCCTGCAACCTGTCCTGCGTGCACTGCCTTTCGTCGTCGGGTCGTCGTGACCCCAACGAGCTGAGCACCGAACAGTGCAAGTCCATCATCGACGAGCTGCAGCGTATGCAGGTTTTCTACGTCAACATCGGTGGCGGCGAGCCGACGGTACGCTCCGACTTCTGGGAGCTCGTCGACTACGCGACCGACCACCAGGTTGGTGTGAAGTTCTCCACCAACGGCGTGAAGATCGACAAGAAGGTCGCGGCGCGCCTCGCAGCCAGTGACTACGTCGACGTGCAGATTTCCATCGACGGTGCCACCGCTGAGGTCAATGACGCTGTGCGCGGGCCTGGTTCGTTCGCGATGGCCGAGCGCGCTCTCGCGAACCTGAAGGAAGCCGGCTTCAAGGACGCCAAGATTTCGGTGGTCGTCACGCGGCACAACGTCAGTCAGCTCGACGAGTTCAAGGCTCTCGCGGACAAGTACGACGCGACCCTGCGCATCACTCGACTGCGTCCTTCGGGCCGCGGCGCCGACGTGTGGGACGACCTGCACCCGCGTCCGGAGCAGCAGCGTGAGCTCTACAACTGGCTGGTCGCCAATGGCGAAGGCGTCCTGACGGGCGACTCGTTCTTCCACCTCTCCGCCTTCGGCGATGCACTGCCCGGTCTCAATCTCTGTGGCGCGGGCCGCGTCGTGTGCCTGATCGACCCGGTCGGTGACGTGTACGCATGCCCCTTCGCGATTCACGAGCAGTTCCTCGCCGGAAACATCGTGAAAGACGGTGGATTCCAGGAAGTCTGGCAGCACTCGGACCTGTTCGAGGAGCTGCGCTCGCCCCAAACCGGTGGCGCCTGCAGCAAGTGCAACCACTACGACTCCTGCCGCGGAGGCTGCATGGCGGCCAAGTTCTTCACCGGACTGCCGATGGACGGACCTGACCCCGAGTGCGTCATCGGCAACGGTGAAATGGCACTGGCGTCGGCGGGAGAGGTCCCGAAGTCCAGCGTCGACCACTCCCGTTCCGGTCAACGTAAGACCCCACGTGCATCGGTGCCACTGACACTGATGATGCGTCCGCCCGCCAAGATTTGTGACGAAAACCCGCTTGCGGGAATGCAGTAACTACTGCGCGATACCGACAGTGCGGCGAAAGCTGCACCCCAGAGAGGTCAGTTCAATGGCTAAGAATGCTTTCTTCGAGACGGTGGCAGAAGCACAGCGCCGTGCGAAGAAGAGGTTGCCCAAGTCCGTGTACGCGGCGTTGGTAGCGGGATCCGAGAAAGGGCTGACGGTCGACGACAACGTCGCGGCATTCAGCGAATTGGGTTTCGCTCCCCACGCTGCCGGGCTGTCGGACAAGCGCGAGATGTCCACCACCATTATGGGTCAGGACATTTCGTTGCCCGTCATGATTTCACCGACCGGTGTGCAGGCAGTGCACCCCGACGGTGAAGTAGCGGTAGCCCGTGCGGCTGCAGCACGGGGAACAGCCATCGGACTGAGTTCTTTTGCCAGCAAGTCCATCGAAGAAGTTGCCGCGGCCAACCCGCAGGTCTTCTTCCAGATGTATTGGGTCGGCAGCCGCGACGTGCTCCTGCAGCGTATGGAGCGCGCTCGCGCTGCCGGTGCCAAGGGCCTGATCATCACCACCGACTGGTCCTTCTCGTACGGTCGCGACTGGGGCAGCCCGTCCATCCCCGAAAAGATGGACCTCAAGGCGATGTTCCAGTTCGCACCCGAGGGAATCATGCGCCCGAAGTGGTTGCTCGAGTTCGCCAAGACCGGCAAGATCCCGGACCTGACCACCCCCAACCTCGCGGCTCCCGGCCAGCCTGCACCGACGTTCTTCGGCGCATACGGCGAGTGGATGCAGACTCCGCTTCCGACGTGGGAAGACATCGCCTGGCTTCGTGAGCAGTGGGGTGGACCGTTCATGCTCAAGGGCATCATGCGCATCGACGACGCCAAGCGAGCTGTCGACGCCGGTGTCTCCGCTATCTCGGTCTCCAACCACGGTGGTAACAACCTCGACGGCACCCCGGCGCCGATCCGTGTGCTCCCGGGCATTGCCGAGGCCGTGGGCGATCAGGTGGAAGTTGTTCTCGACGGCGGCATTCGACGCGGCGGCGACGTCGTCAAGGCGCTCGCACTCGGAGCCAAGGCCGTCATGCTCGGGCGCGCCTACCTGTGGGGCCTCTCGGCCAACGGCCAGGCCGGTGTCGAGAACGTGCTCGACCTCATGCGGATGGGCATCGACTCGGGGCTGATGGGCCTCGGCCACTCGTCCATCACCGAACTGAGCCCGGCGGACCTGGTGATTCCGGAAGGCTTCACACGCACATTGGGTGCCAGCTGAGATTACGGCTCCGATAGAGCTGTGAGTTGACACTCGACGAACACACGACCCTGGCCGGACGCCTCGTCCGGTCCAGGGTTGTTTTCGGTCCGCACGAGACCAATCTTGCTGTGGGACGCTCGCTTTCCGATCGGCACCGTGCGTACTACCAGCGCCGCGCCGAGGGCGGAACCGGGATCGTCGTCACCGAAGTGGCCTCGGTATCGGAGAACGACTGGCCGTACGAGCGGGCGCCGTTGGCGTCGCAATGTGGCCCGGGGTGGCAGTCGATCGCGGCTGCATGTGCTCCGTACGGAACGCTGGTTCTGGCCGGGCTCGGTCATACCGGCATGCAGGGATCGAGCGCATACTCCCAGTCGGTGCTGTGGGGACCGTCAAGAGTGGCCGACCCGGCGACGCGTGAGTTGCCGATGGCAATGGGGCAGCCGGAAATCGACCAGCTGATAGTCGGCTTCCGTGAGGCGTCGGCGCTGGCCGTCGCTTCGGGAATGGACGGAGTGGAACTCGATGCCGGTCCTCGAAGCATTCTGCGACAATTCCTTTCGGGTCTGACCAACACTCGGCAAGACCGATACGGTAGCGATCGCGTTGCTCTTGTTCGCGAGGTCATCTCGGCAGTGCGCGAGGAAGTCGGGTCGGATCACGTTGTCTCCCTGCGGTTGTCCTGTGACGAGGAAGCTCCATGGGCGGGCCTGACGCCCGATCTTGCCATCGGTATCGCGCGTGAAGTGTCTCCGTTCCTCGATCTCCTTGTCGTCGTTCGTGGCGGACTCTATTCGTCTGACCGGTACCGCCCCGATTTTCACTGCCCGCCGAACTTCAACCTCGATCTGTGCCGTGAGATCAAGGCCGCTCTGTCGATTCCTGTTGTCGTGCAGGGGAGCGTCGTGGACATCGCCGACGCTCACGCGGCGCTGGAAGTAGGTGAGTTCGTCGAGATGACCCGGGCCCAGATCGCAGACCCGGACCTGGTTGTGAAAGCCGCGCGCGGCGATCGTCCCCGGCCGTGTGTGCTCTGCAATCAGGCGTGCCTCGTGCGTGATCCTCGCAATCCTGTCGTGACGTGCGTCGGGAATCCGAGCGCGGGTTTCGAGACGGTGGACCCCGATGAGCGAGAGCAGATTTCGACACCGGGAGCCGTGCTGGTCGTGGGGGGTGGCCCCGCTGGGATGGAAGCCGCACGGATCTCGGCGGTGGTGGGGCACTCGGTCACACTCGTCGAGAGTTCATCGCAGTTCGGCGGCATGATCCGAACTTTTGCGCGAGGTGACGGCCGTAGCCGGTTCGCACTCCTCGCGCAGTGGTTGGAGGACGAATGCCGTCGTAGCGGCGTGACGATGCGGACCGGGGCGGCGCTCGACGCCCAAGACCTGGGTGACGCACGCAGCCGGGGCGAGTTTGTTGTCGTTGCCACCGGTAGTGCTGCGAGGCCGCCGACGTATCCGGTCGACGATTCGGTTCGATGGTTGGATGCGTCGGAAGCCTTCGAGAAGTTGAGCACCGTGGGGCCGGGTCCGGTCGCGCTGATCGATCCCCTCGGTGGACCGATCGCGGTGGCGCTCGCAGAAGCACTCGCGGCCCATGGCATCTCCGTCTCGATTGTGACTCCCGACAGCATCGTCGGTTCGAGGCTCGGTGCGAGTGGGGATCTGGTCGGCGCCAACACGCGCATCCAGCAGGCCGGGGTCACCAGGGTGCTCGCGTCACGTGTCACCGAAATCGCTCGAGGGGCCGTCTGCGTCGAACACGTCCATACCGGCGAGCGGTCACAGCTCGAGTGCGAAGTGGTGATCGACTGCTCGCCTCGTCTGCCGAACGAAACGCTGAAGGAAGAGGCCGACATTCAGGTGGGCGACTCGGTTGCCCCGAGAACTGTTCTCGAATCCATCCGCGAAGGGCGCTTTGCAGGGTTTACTACTAGAACGAGTTTCAATTCTGCAGAGAGGGCTATCTCATGACACAGGGTTCAGTTCGTTCGCTCGAAGGTCGCGTTGCTTTCATCACCGGCGCAGCGCGCGGTCAAGGACGTGCGCACGCGGTCAAGATGGCGCGCGAGGGAGCAGCGATCATCGCGGTCGACGTATGCGCGTCGGTGGCGTCGGACAATTCCTACGACGCAGCAACTTCCGAGGACTTTGCCGAGACGATACGTCTGGTGGAAGCGGAGGGCGGGAAGATCCTCGCCCGCGAGGTCGATGTCCGTGACGGCGCAGCGCTCACCGCGGTGGTCAAGGACGGCGTCGAACAGTTCGGACGTCTCGACATCGTGGTCGCCAACGCCGGGGTCTGCAACTGGAATCGATTCTGGGAAATGTCGGACGAGCAGTGGGAAACTCTGATCGACATCAACCTGACCGGAGTCTGGAAAACCCTCAAGGCCTCGGTGCCGGCGATCATCGAGGGTGGGCGCGGTGGATCGATCATCGTGGTCAGTTCGGTGGCCGGACTCAAGGCGCTGCCCGGACAGGCGCACTACGCGAGCGCCAAGTTCGGTCTCGTCGGTCTGACGCAGGCCGCGGCAAAGGAACTGGGGGAGTACAAGATCAGGGTCAACTCGATCCATCCTTACGGAGTGAATACGCCGATGGGGGTCGACCAGGGCGCTCTCGAGGTATTTGCAAAGTTTCCGCAGTACCTTCCCAACTTCACTCCGATCCTCTCGGACATCGCGTTCGCCGAACCCGACGAGATCGCCGATACCGTTCTGTGGCTCGCGGGTGACGGTTCACGCACCGTCACGGCAAGTCATATCGCTCTCGATCAAGGAAACTCCAAGGTCTGATGACGCCGTACCCGCGCCTCTTCGCGCCACTGCGCCTGGGCAACCTGACACTCCGCAATCGGGTCGTGTTCTCCGCACACCTGACCAATTACGCGGAGAACGGGTTGCCGACGGAGCAGCACGCGAGCTACTACGAGGCGCGGGCACGCGGCGGTGCGGGTCTGATCATCACCGAGGAGCACTCGACGCATCCTTCGGATCGACCGTACGAGAAGATGATTGCGGGCTATCGGCCGGAAGCGATCGAGGGATACCGGCGGATCACCGACGCCGTTCATGCGCATGGTTCGTCGATTCTCGCGCAGATCAACCACAATGGGGGTCAGGGCGCTGGAACCTATTCGCGATCGCCGCTGTTGGCGCCGAGCGCCGTTGCGGATCCGTTGTTCCGCGAGGTGCCCAAGGCTGTCGACGCCGCGGACATTGCCGAGATTCTCGCAGGGTTCGCCCTTGTTGCGCGCAACTGCGTTGCCGGTGGCTTCGACGGGGTGGAATTGCAGGCGTCGCAGTCGTCCATCGTGCGCGCGTTTCTCGCACCCTCGACCAACCTGCGCACCGATCGCTACGGCGGGTGCGTGGCACATCGTGCACGGTTCCTTCTCGAAGTGCTCGGGGTACTGCGTAAGGCCATCGGCCCGGATCGTGTCCTCGGTGTGCGCCTGAGTGGACACGAAGGAACGCGGGGTGGCATCGAACTGTCCGACGCAGTAGCCACCGCTCAACTCATCGAAGCTGACGGTCACGTCGACTACATCAATACCACCGTCGGAATGGCCACGGAAACACTGCATCTGGTCGAAGCATCGATGGCTGTACCCACCGGCTACGCCAACTTCGTCCCGTCTGCGATCAGGGAGGTCATCGATCTTCCAGTCGTCGGAGTCGGCCGTTTCAAGACGCCGGAGCAAGCCGAAGCCGCACTCGAGGACGGTGTATGCGATCTGGTGGGCGTAGTTCGCGGGCAGATCGCCGATCCGGATTTTGTGAACAAGGCGCGTGCCGGTCAATCGTCACAGGTGCGAACCTGCCTGTCCTGCAACCAGGAATGCGTCGGGCGGATGGGTCTGGGGCGTTGGTTGGGGTGCACCGAAAATCCGCGCGCCGGTCGGGAATCGGTACCGCTGCCGATGCCGCGGCGACGGGGCCGCACGGTGGTGGTGGTCGGTGGCGGCCCGGCCGGCCTGCAAGCTGCGGCTACAGCGGCCCAGCGAGGTCATGCGGTGACGCTGTTCGAGCGTGAACGAAGACTTGGGGGACAGATTCTTACCGCCTCGGTGGTACCGGCTCGCCGTGAGCTCGCCGACCTCGTCCGGAATCTCGAATCTGAGTGTCGCCGAAGCGGCGTGACGATCGAGTTGGATGCTGGAGCTGATCTCGCGATCATGAAGGAGCGCGCGCCCGAGGTGGTCGTGATTGCAACCGGAGCGCGGCCTGTGCGACCGGCGTGGGCGGGTGGATCAGAGCGTGTGGTGGGTGTTCGAGACGTTCTCGACGGCAAGATTCTGCCGAGTGGAACGGTGCTCGTCTACGACGAACTGGGATTCCATCAAGGTACGTCGGTGGCGGAGTTCCTCGCTGATCGAGGCTGTGCCGTCACGATCGCGACCAACGGCATGGTGGTCGCGCAGGACCTGAGCATCACCCTGGATTTCGAGGGGTGGAACCGCCGAGCGTTCGAGAAGTCGATCGGTCAACGGACAGATCTGATGGTGACTTCGGTGAGCGCTGGGGCCTCGCCGCTCGTGAGCTTGGTTCACCTTCCGACGGGTGTGACCGAGGAAGTTGCAGTCGACTGGGTGGTCTTCGCGACACAGCAGGAACCTGTCGACGAGTTGTGGAACACCTTGCAGGGAAGCTGTTTCGAGAAATTTCGCATCGGTGACGCCTTGTCTCCGAGGCGTTCGCACGCGGCCGTCATCGAGGGGCATCGGGCCGCGTTGGCGATATAAGTCGTCCGTTTTGTCTCTGGTTCTCGAAAGTATGTTCGATTAAACTTTGAGCATGGACAGTCGGGATGCGTGGCAGCTGGATGGTGAGGGCCTCAAGAGTGAGGTTCTCGATCTGGTGCGCGCCCGGCACGAGTTGCAGTCGCGGATGGTGTTGCTGATCGTGGAGATGTTTTCCCGGGAGACTGTGGTCGGGAAGGGTTTTCGGGCGATCGCGCAGTGGTTGCACGGGTCGACGAATCTGGAGATCGGTGAGTGCAGTCTGCTGGTCGGGTTGGCGCGGTTGTTGATGCTCGAACCTGTTGTCGCGGATGCATTCCATCGCGGTGACGTGGATGCGTTGAAGGCGCGGCAGGTGGCGTCGTTTTGTCAGCATCCGCCGAAGAACATGACCCTGGCGGATGTGGACAAGGCTCGCGGGATTCTGTTGGGGTTGGCGTCGAAGAACATTGCGGATTGTGATGCGGTGCGGGCGGCGATTCGGCGGATCGAGAAGCAGTACGGCAAGCGTGAGGACGGTGTCCCGGTGGGTGAGGATTCGGAGCGTAACGAGTTCTATGCCTCGAAAGGTTTGTACGGGCGGGTCACTGTGAAGGGTGATCTGGATGCTGTAAACGGGGCGCGGTTGATCACGTTGCTGTCGAGCCTGTCGGCGCCGACGCCGGAGAAGGACGGCGTGAAGGACACTCGCACTCCGGCATTACGGCGGGCGGATGGGTTCTGCGAATTGTTGCGGCGGTACGAGCGGGCGGGGTTGGGTCCGGTCGAGGGCGGGGTGAAACCACACATCACCGTTACCGCCAGTGCGAAAGACGTGACCGACCTGAAAGCGTTGAAGGATTTGTTGCCGTCGACAGAAGAGCTCGGGTTTGCGTGGACGGATTGGGTGGGCCCGATCAGTATCGACACTGCGCGGATGTTGGCGTGCGACTGCACCGTGACGCGGATCTTGTTGGACGAGAATGGTGTTCTGCTCGACTGCGGCAAGGAAGTGAGAACGGCGACGGCGCCGCAGCGGCGGGTGTTGGCGGTTCGTGATGGTGGGTGTGCGTTTCCCGGGTGCGGAACTCCGTCGGGGTGGTGCGATGCCCATCATATTGTTCACTGGTGATGGTGGCCCAACGGATCTCGACAATCTGATTCTGTTGTGCGGTCATCATCACCAGACGCTGCATCACACGGAGTGGCGGGTGGAGATCGGTCCGGATCGTAAATCGGTGTTCTATCCGCCGATGTCGGTGGATCCGTATCAACAGCCGATCGGCGGGAACAGCCCACCGACAGCGGCGTGAACCGCGACAACTGACGAATACGCCGGGGCACAACAAAATGCCCCGGTGTATCCGCATGCAGTGTTGCGGTGGGAGGGGCCCACACCAATACGATCGGGGGATGAGTTCTCCGCGTGACCTTGCTGCCATCCCGAGTCCTGCGCTCGAGGGCACTGCGCTCACCGTCGTGGTCCCGGTCGGTTCTTTCGAACAACACGGACCGCACCTGCCTCTCGATACCGACACTCGGATCGCGAGAGCAGTCGCACAGGCTCTGCCCGACGTCGTCGTGGCCCCGGCCATCGAATACGGGGCGAGCGGCGAACACGAAGGGTTTGCCGGCACGATTTCGATCGGTGCCGAGGCTATGGAAACCGTCGTCGTCGAATACGGAAGGTCGGCGTTCCGATGGACGAAGCGGGTGCTGTTCGTCAACGGCCACGGCGGAAATGGTCCCGCATTGGCCAAAGCGGTGGCACTTCTGCGGTATGAGGGGCGTGA
Organism: Rhodococcus sp. IEGM 1302; assembly: GCF_030056935.1. Classification (NCBI taxonomy): domain Bacteria; kingdom Bacillati; phylum Actinomycetota; class Actinomycetes; order Mycobacteriales; family Nocardiaceae; genus Rhodococcus; species Rhodococcus sp. IEGM 1302. Next base: position 65,162 of record NZ_JASHKY010000015.1, read on the forward strand.
TGCTGCTTGGGTGCCGTGCGCTGTTGCGGGTGCCGACGCTCATGCCGGACACACTGAAACGAGCCTATTGCTGCACCTTTCGCCCGATTTGGTGCACATGAGCCTTGCTGAGACAGGAAATTTGTCTCCTATCGCGGACCTGATGCCAGGAATGCGTTCGGGCGGTATGGTCGCTGTGTCGCAAAACGGCGTTCTCGGCAATCCAGTCGGGGCTACCGCCGAAGACGGCGCATACATCTTCGGTGAGTTGGTAGGACGCGTGACGGATGGACTGGCCCGGTGGGAGCCTGGTCCAGATGGGAGGCTTCGGTGACGACCACGACCGAGTGGGGGCGGACGGTCCACCTGCGACGGCTTTCGAGGCTGCGACGAGTTGCAGCACGACGGGCTACGTCCCTTACGATCATCTGATGCGACCAGCAAGACTCCCCGACGGCTTCGGCATTCGGTTGGACCCCAAGGTGCGCACGTACTCGGGTGGCCGGGTACTCATCGGCGGATCTCCGACGCGGATGCTCAAGCTGGCGCCGACGGCTGCGGCGATGATCGGTGACGGCTTCCTCGAGGTGGTCGATCAGCAGAGCGCTGCGGTTGCGCGACACCTTCTCGATTCAGGTGTCGCGAATCCTCGTCCGATGTCGACGCCGTCCGCTGCCGATGTCACGGTCGTGATTCCGGTCAAGGACAACCAGGCCGGCGTCGAACGCCTATTGCCCGTTCTCAAGGATCTGACCGTCATCGTTGTCGACGACGGTTCGGAAGTGCCGGTGGAGCCCCGTCGCGCCTGCCCGGGCACCGGCACCATCACAGTGGTCCGGCACGAGAGTGCCCGCGGACCCTCGGCAGCGAGAAACTCGGGATTGCGTTCGGCCCAAACATGTTTCGTAGCTTTTCTGGACTCCGACGTCATACCGCGTGCCGGTTGGCTCGAGTTGATGTTGGGCCACTTCAGCGATCCGGGGGTTGCCCTTGTTGCACCCCGCATCGTGGCCCTCGATCCGTACGGGACGGCGCTGGCGCGGTACGAGAACATGCGATCGTCTCTCGACCTCGGACGCAAGGAAGCTGCGGTGAAGTCGGGCAGTCCGGTCGCCTATGTCCCCAGCGCCGCCGTGATCGTCCGGCGCGACGTGGCACTCGAATGCAACGGTTTCGACGAGAGTCTCCAAGTAGCCGAGGACGTCGATTTCTGCTGGCGACTGCAGGCTGCGGGTTGGCGACTGAGGTACGAACCGGTTGCGCATGTCGCCCACGATCATCGAGTTCAGTTCGACAAGTGGTTCGCCAGGAGAGCGTTCTACGGCACGGGTGCGGCGCCGTTGGCTGCAAGACACGAGGGTTCGGTTCCGCCGATGGCGATGTCGTTCTCGACGCTCTTCGCGTGTATCGCCGCTGCAACACTGACCCGTTCCGGTCTTGCCGGCGCACTCGGCGCTTTGCTGTTTACCGTTTACCGGCTGCGAAAGATGTTCACCGGCCTGAGTCAACCCACCCGGATCGCGGCGATCCTCACCGCGCAGGGAGTTGTCGGCGGATTCTGGCAACTCGCCTCGGCAATGTGTCGTCACTACTGGCCCGTGACGCTCCTGGCGGTGATCGCCTCCAGGCGAATTCGGCGGCTGGCCGTCGCTGCAGCAGTCACCGAAGGTTTGGTGGACTGGTATCGCCACCGTGAGCCAGGCGGGCTGGGACCGGTTCGGTACGTCTTCTTCAAACGAGCCGACGACATCGCGTATGGGGCCGGACTCTGGCGTGGCGCATTCGACGCCCGCGACTGGGCGGCGCTGAAACCTCGAATCACCAAGTGACAGAAGCCGACTACGCAGATTTCCTGGTTGTCGGTGGTGGCACGTGTGGTTGCGTGGTCGCAGCCAGGCTCAGTGAAGATCCATCCGCCACGGTGATGCTCCTCGAATCGGGAAGCGGATATCGATCGGCGCTCGAACTCCCGGACGTCCTGGGTGATCCGTACCGACTGCCGGTCGGACCTGCGAGCGAATACACGTGGACCTATCCGGTCGAACTGACGCCGCGTCGGGCGTCCACAATTGCGCGGGGGCGGACACTCGGTGGATCCGGAGCCGTCAACGGTGCGTACTTCACCCGCGCGACCCGTGCTGATTTCGAGAATTGGCCGAGTTCATGGCGATACGACGACGTCTTGCCGTACTTCAAGAAGTCCGAAACGGATCGTGATTTCGAGAGCGAGTTCCACGGGACCGCCGGACCGATCCCGGTCGAGCGTCGAGCGTGGGACCAACTGCATCCACTGAGCGGCGAGTTTCATGCGGCAGCGCTCGGAGCAGGCTTTCCCGACGACGTCGACAAGAATGCGCCGGACTCGTTCGGGGTGGGCCGAGTGCCACTGAACGTGTCGGATCATCGTCGGATCAGTACGGCGATCGGGTATCTGATGCCGGCGTTGCACCGGCCGAATCTGCGGGTGGAATCCGGAGTGAACGTCATTCGTATCGCGTTCTCGGGTACCCGTGCGATCGGCGTCGACGTTCTCGGCGACGGCAATGTCCGACGCATTCGTGCCGACCATGTGGTCGTGTGTTCGGGTGCGGTGGCGACACCGCACATTCTCCTCAATTCCGGTGTTGGTCCAGCGGAACAACTTGTAGGGCAGGGAGTTTCCGTCGTTCTCGATCGACCGGGCGTCGGACAGAACTTCGTCGACCACCCGGAAGTGCTGCTGCCGTACCATTTTTCGAAGCCCCGCACGATTCGATCGCAGACTCCGGTGCTGGAGACGGCCCTCAACCTCGCTGAGATCGAAATCCGTCCGTACACCGCATCTTTCACCGAACTGGTTCCCGGTGTGCCTCGCATGGACCACGGCGTCGGAGTGGTCCTCATGGCGCCGCACAGCCGGGGAAGCATCGAACTGGCATCGCGGGATCCCGCTGGGGCGCCGCGTATTCGGTACAACTACGTCGCGTCGGCGCACGATCGAGCTGCCATTCGGGAAGGGATGCGGATCGCCGAGAATCTTCTCGAGTCGATCGCCGAGACGGGGTTGATCGATCGCCCCGTTGTGGAGTACACCGATGAGTGGGTCGAATCCCGCCTGGGAACGTCGCTGCATATGTCCGGTAGTTGCGTGATGGGTGCCGAGGCGGACCCGTTCGCAGTCGTCGACGGTCGGTGCCGTGTGATCGGCGCGCAAGGACTCAGTATTGTTGACACGTCAATCCTGCCGACGATCCCGACCCGCGGCCCGCATGCGACCGCGGTGATGGTCGCGGAACGAGCAAGCGCCATTCTGCTCGGCGACGAGTGACCGCGAGGGGCAGCAGGCTGGGTCGGCAGTCATACCGAATGGTCGTTCTCGCCTATGGGCTGTGATCGGCGTTACAGTGGTCCACGGAGCGGAGGAACGCAAAATATGGCACGTGAACAGGCTGTGCCCGGCAACCCGTGGGTGGCGGTCAGGCCAGGCGATGACGTCGCGTTACTCGCGCGGCGACTTTCGTCTGCCCATCAGTCGTTCATCGATGCCCGCGGCGTGCCCGGCCAGGGGCTGACCGACGACTCCCATGTCCGCTCGGTCGTACTCGAGTCCTGGATGCGTAGCCGCAACAAGGGGGTAAATCCCGATGTGGTCGGCAACCCTGAGATGCTCGAAGGGTTGGAGCTCGAAAAATATCGCTCCGCGCATCCCATGTCACTGATCCGTCCGGTGATTCGGAAACTCCTGGTGGAAGATGCTGCCGAGACCGGACTGCTGATCGCGATCAGTGACGCACACGGTCGATTGCTCTGGGTGGAGGGTGACAACTCGGCCAAGGACAAGGCGTTGTCCATGAACTTCGTCGAAGGCGCCGATTGGAGCGAAGATCGTGTCGGCACCAATGCGCCGGGAACGGCGCTTGCTCTCGATCACTCCGTACAGATTTTCGGATCCGAGCATTTCAACCGAACCGTGCACGACTGGAGTTGTTCGGCCGCACCCGTCCACGATCCCACCACTGGGCAAATCCTTGGTGCCATCGACATCACCGGTGGTCCCAGGGTTGCGGTTCCCGAAGTGCTGTCACTGATCCGTGCAACTGTCGCGGCCGCCGAATCGGAATTGCGATTCCATCTCTTGAACTCGCCCATCCCACTCAGTGCCACGGCTCCGCGCCTCGAAACATTCGGTGCCGGCCGGCCGACGCTGGTTCGCGGCGGTGACCGCATCCCGATTTCGCAGCGTCACGCCGAGATTCTCCTTCTGCTTTCCGAACACCCGGAGGGTCTCAGCTCCGACCACCTTGCGGTCCTGCTCGACGAGGGCGAACTCGACGCAGTGACCATTCGCGCGGAAATGTCGCGGCTTCGTAAGGTTTTCGGTGCCGACCGGCTGGCTTCGCGCCCCTATCGGATCATCACGGAGTTCACGACAGATGTCGGCGAGGTGCGGGCAGCGTTGGATCGAGGCGACGCAGCGACGGCGATGAAACTGTATTCGGGCCCGGTGCTGGCGGGCTCGGCGTCTCCCGGCATCGAAGAGGTGCGGGAAGAACTACGCACCAGGGTCCAGGCAGCTCTGCTGCGTGGAGGTGACGCCAACCTTCTGGCCCGGTGGACCACGTCGGTACACGGCCGCGAAGACTCAGTCGTGTGGGAGGCCTACCTGTCCACGTTGGATCCTCAATCTCCGCTGTATTCGCAGGTCCAGGCAAGAATTGATCTCCTCGACCGCCAATTGGGCATCTGAGAATCATCCGCGTTTCTCGCACGCAACGTACTTGCAACGTTGCAACTCCTAGTGTTGTGAATCACACCCCACCGGGGGGTGGGATTGCAGTCACCGATTTGGTGGGTGCGCCCAGGAAGAACACGTTTACATAGGAGCTTGCAATGACCGTGTACGCCCGCCCAGGTACCGCCGACGCGATCATGTCCTTCCAGTCTCGATACGACAACTGGATCGGCAACGAATGGGTTGCTCCGGTCAAGGGTCAGTACTTCGAGAACCCGACACCGGTGACCGGACAGAATTTCTGTGATGTGGCTCGTAGCACCGCAGCAGACATCGAACTCGCTCTCGACGCAGCGCACGCAGCAGCTCCGGCCTGGGGCAAGACCTCGGTCGCCGAGCGCGCGATCATCTTGAACAAGATCGCTGATCGTATGGAGGAGAACCTCGAATCCATCGCACTCGCCGAGTCGTGGGACAACGGCAAGCCGATCCGCGAGACCCTCAACGCCGACATTCCGCTCGCCATCGATCACTTCCGATACTTCGCGGGAGCTATTCGCGCACAGGAAGGTTCGCTCTCGGAGATCAACTCCGACACCGTGGCGTACCACTTTCACGAGCCGCTCGGCGTAGTCGGCCAGATCATTCCGTGGAACTTCCCGATCCTCATGGCCGTGTGGAAGCTTGCCCCCGCCCTCGCTGCCGGTAATGCCATCGTGCTCAAGCCTGCCGAGCAGACGCCAGTCTCGATCCTGCACCTCATCGGCATCATCGGTGACCTGCTGCCTGCCGGTGTTCTCAACATCGTCAACGGCTTCGGCGTCGAGGCCGGAAAGCCGCTCGCGTCCAGCCCGCGTATCAAGAAGATCGCGTTCACCGGTGAGACCACCACCGGTCGCCTGATCATGCAGTACGCGTCGCAGAACCTTATCCCCGTCACCCTCGAACTCGGTGGCAAGAGCCCCAACATCTTCTTCTCCGACGTCCTTGCCTCCAACGACGACTACCAGGACAAGGCACTCGAGGGCTTCACGATGTTCGCCCTCAATCAGGGCGAGGTCTGCACCTGCCCGTCACGTTCGCTGATCCAGGAAGACATCTTCGACGAGTTCCTGGCGATGGCAGCCATCCGCACGAAGGCTGTGCGCCAAGGGGATCCGCTCGACACCGACACCATGATCGGTGCCCAGGCCAGCAACGATCAGCTCGAGAAGATCCTCTCGTACATCGAGATCGGCAAGGCCGAAGGCGCCAAGGTCATCACCGGTGGTGAGCGAGCCGAACTCGGCGGAGACCTGTCCGGCGGTTACTACGTCCAGCCGACGGTGTTCACCGGCAACAACAAGATGCGCATCTTCCAGGAAGAGATCTTCGGACCCGTCGTCTCGGTCACCTCGTTCAAGGACTACGACGAGGCCATCGAAATCGCCAACGACACGCTCTACGGTTTGGGCGCCGGTGTCTGGTCCCGCGACGGCGGAGTTGCTTACCGCGCAGGCCGCGACATCCAAGCCGGTCGCGTCTGGACCAACACGTACCACCAGTACCCGGCACACGCCGCTTTCGGTGGATACAAGCAGTCCGGCATCGGCCGCGAGAACCACCTGATGATGCTCTCGCACTACCAGCAGACCAAGAACCTCCTGGTCAGCTACGCCCAGAAGGCTCAGGGCTTCTTCTGATCGACCCACCGGTACCCGTGAGCCCCTCGCTGCGGGTGCCGGTGAGCAAGACTGCAACACGCGAAACCTGCACAAACACACGGAGGTTGGAATGAGCGCCACGGACACACCCGATACCGGCGCCGTTCCACCCCGGTTGGTGACCACCGCTGGGGCGGCTGACCTCCTGCGCCGCCTCAGCGGGACTCACGGCGAACTGATGATGCATCAATCCGGCGGATGCTGCGACGGCTCGGCCCCGATGTGTTATCCCTCAGGCGAATTCATCGTCGGGGACCGTGACGTACTACTCGGAATCGTCGATCTCCGACTTGCTGTCGGAGAGACTCCCGAAGACCTTCCCACCGGAACCGACGCTGTACAGGTCTGGATTTCCGGATCACAGTTCGAAGCCTGGAAGCACACCCAGTTGGTGCTGGACGTCGTGCCCGGCCGCGGCAGTGGATTCAGCCTGGAGTCTCCTGAAGGATTCAGATTCCTCAGTCGAGCAAGGGCATTCACACCGGACGAAAACGAAGCACTCGGCGCGTCGAGCATTCTCGTGGGCGCTGATTGGGAAGCGGGCGTGCGTCCTTTGCCCCCGACGGTTCCCCAGGTGGTCGCCGAGGCCGTCGATGCCTGCCCGGTGCCGGGCGCGGCCGCCCGATCCTGAGAACGGCAGCCTGAAGAAGATCTGAACAGACTCGGGGCCGCTCACATGACAGCCAGTTAACAGCACGGTCATCTCCAGGCGACCTTCTCCGTACATCGCCCACATACCGTTCATTTCACGCGACGCATCCACCGTGCGTCGTCTCATTCTTGACCGATTCAGAGGATGGACATGTCTCTTTCCGACCACGCAACCGGCAAAAACGCCGGTGCCGCGGGTGCACACCACGACGGCGCAGACTTCCATGCGGAAGACAATTCGTACCTGGAGAAACGAACACTCCGAAAGGGAACAGCAGGGTGGGTGCTGCTTGCGGGGTTGGGTGTCAGCTATGTGATTTCCGGTGACTACGCCGGCTGGAACAACGGTCTGGCCGAAGGTGGTTTCGGTGGCCTTCTCATCGCGGCGGTTGTCATCGCGGGTATGTACCTGGCGATGGTGCTCGGTATGGCCGAGATGTCGTCGGCACTTCCGGCTGCGGGCGGGGGGTACACGTTCGCCCGACGGGCCATGGGGCCCTGGGGTGGATTTGCCACCGGCACAGCGATTCTCATCGAGTACTCGATAGCGCCCGCAGCGATCGCGACCTTCATCGGTGCGTACGTCGAGTCGCTGAACCTGTTCGGGATCACCGACGGCTGGTGGGTGTACCTCGCGGTGTACGCGATCTTCATCGGCATTCACCTCACCGGCGCCGGTGAGGCACTCAAGGCGATGTTCATCATCACCGCCATTGCACTCGTCGGCCTGGTCGTGTTCGCGGTTTCGGCTGTCGGCCTTTTCGATTCGTCCAACCTCACCGATATCGCCGTCGACACCAGCGCAGTCGGATCGTCGTCGTTCCTGCCATTCGGTCTGCTCGGAATCTGGGCCGCCGTGCCCTTCGCGATCTGGTTCTTCCTTGCCGTCGAAGGTGTACCGCTGGCCGCCGAGGAAGCACGTGAGCCGGAGAAGAACGTCCCCCGCGGCATCATCATCAGCATGTTGATCCTGATCGTCACAGGCGCAACGGTTCTCTTCCTCGCCACCGGTGCGCTCGGCGCAGACGCCCTGTCCACCTCCGGAAATCCGCTCGTCGAGGCGCTGGGGGACAGCGGAGCGGCAAAGGCCGTCAACTACATCGGACTTGCCGGTCTGGTCGCGAGCTTCTTCTCGATCATGTACGCCTACTCACGCCAGACATTTGCGCTCTCGCGTGCCGGTTACCTGCCGAAGAACCTGTCGGTGACCAACAAGCGTAAGGCCCCCACTCTCGCTCTCGTCGTACCCGGAGTCATCGGCTTCGCGCTCTCACTCACCGGTGAAGGTGCAATGTTGCTCAACATGGCGGTGTTCGGCGCGGCAGTAAGCTACGTCCTGATGATGGTGAGTCACATCGTTCTTCGTAAGCGTGAGCCGAACATGCCGCGCCCGTACCGCACGCCCGGCGGTATCGCCACCACCTCGTTTGCGCTCGTGATCGCGGCAGTGTCGGTGGTGGCCACCTTCCTGGTCGATCCCGTTGCGGCATTGCTGACGTTGGTTGCCTTCGGAGTTCTGATGGCGTACTTCGGTCTCTACAGTCGTCACCACCTTGTTGCCAACTCGCCGGACGAGGAGTTTGCTGTACTTGCACAGGCGGAAGAAGAATTGGGATGAGTCGCGGGATGGCCAAGTATCACCAGCAGGTATCCGGAACCAACTACTCGTTCGACGGTCTCGTCGATCTGATGGCAAAAGCGACACCACTGCGGTCGGGTGACGAACTAGCCGGTTGCGCGGCAAGCTCCGACGCCGAACGTGCTGCTGCTCAATGGGTTCTGGCTGATCTTCCGTTGACGGTGTTCCTCGAAGATCTGGTGGTTCCGTACGAGGACGACGAGGTGACCAGGCTCATCATCGACAGCCACGATCGCCTGGCCTTTGCGCCGGTGGCGCACCTGACTGTCGGCGGACTACGAGACTGGTTGCTCGAGACCGCGTCGGCGCCGGAAGCTTCAGCACGCTTGTCCGCCGTAAGTCCCGGGCTCACCCCCGAGATGGTTGCGGCGGTCAGCAAGATCATGCGCAATCAGGACCTGATCGCCGTCGCGAAGGCCATCACCGTGACCGCGGGGTTCCGTACGACCATCGGACTGCCCGGCCGGCTGAGCACCCGACTCCAGCCAAACCACCCGACAGACGATCCACGCGGCATCGCGGCGGCCACATTGGACGGTCTCCTGATGGGATGTGGCGACGCCGTCATCGGTATCAACCCCGCGACGGATTCACCCCAGGCCACCTCGGATCTGCTCCACCTGCTCGACGACATCCGTCAGCGATTCGAGATCCCGACTCAGTCGTGCGTGCTCTCGCACGTGACCACCACGATCGGGCTGATCGAATCGGGGGTGCCGGTCGATCTTGTCTTCCAGTCGATTGCCGGTACCGAAGGCGCCAATTCCGGTTTCGGAGTGAACATTCCGCTCCTGCGTGAGGGCAACGAGGCCGGGCGCTCCTTGAACCGCGGAACGGTCGGCAACAATGTCATGTACCTGGAGACGGGGCAGGGGTCCGCCCTCAGCTCAGGTGCCCACTACGGCACCGGCGGAGCCCCGGTCGATCAGCAGACACTCGAGACCAGGGCATACGCAGTGGCACGTGATCTCGAACCGCTGCTGGTCAACACGGTGGTCGGCTTCATCGGTCCCGAGTATCTCTACGACGGCAAGCAGATCATTCGCGCGGGCTTGGAGGATCACTTCTGCGGAAAACTCCTCGGGTTGCCGATGGGAGTGGACGTCTGCTACACCAACCACGCCGAAGCCGATCAAGACGACATGGACAACCTGCTCACCTTGCTGGGCGTCGCCGGCGCGGCGTTCGTGATCGCGGTGCCCGGCGCCGACGACGTGATGCTCGGCTATCAAAGTCTGGCGTTCCACGACGCGCTGTACGTGCGTAAGGTTCTCGGTTTGCAGCCCGCCCCGGAATTCGAGACCTGGCTCCACAATTTGGGGATGACCGACGCAAACGGTCGGGTTCTTCCGATCGATGCCGAAATGTCGCCGCTGCGGGCTTTGACGGTGAACTCATGACCGAAGATCAGGCACCGATCCTCGATTTCTGGGGTCCACTGCGCAAGACCACACAATCGCGTATCGGGTTGGGCCGCGCCGGTGATTCGTTGCCCACCAAGCGGGTTCTCGAATTCAAGGCAGCGCACGCTGCAGCTCGCGACGCGGTCCACGAGCCACTCGACTCCGAGACGCTTGCCAGTCGGGTCGAAGGGGTGGGCATCGGGGCGCCGGTGGTGGTCGCGAGCAGCGTCTCCACCCGCAGTGAGTATCTCCGGAGACCCGACCTGGGGCGCCAACCGGCTGACCTGGGTGCGATCTCGAGTTCCGACAAGGAAATCGGGTTCATCCTCGCCGACGGACTCTCGCCGCGCGCACTGATGGACCACGGTGAGCAATTGCTGTCCGCGTTGGTCACGGTGTTGGGGGAGCGGTACTCGATCGCGCCGCCCGTGATCGCCACGAATGCCCGTGTGGCACTGGGTGATCACATCGCTGCCGCGATGGGAGTGCAGACGGCGATCGTCCTGATCGGCGAACGTCCAGGGCTCTCCGTTGCGGACAGTGTCGGGATCTATCTGACTCACCTTCCGCGCGTGGGTCGTACCGACGCAGATCGAAACTGCATTTCCAATGTCCACCCACCCGAGGGACTCGGATACGAGCAGGCTGCTCGTGTCGTCCTGGGATTGGTGGCGGGAGCGCGCCAGTTGGGCCGCTCCGGCGTCGACCTCAAGGACACCTCTCGCGCCGACGCCGTTGCGTCGGGAGAAGTGCTGACGCTCGATTAATTGACAACTGCACGGCATACCCGGGTCGATCGACACTCGGGTATGCCGTCGTACCCGAATCACGACGAAAACGAGGGAATCGATGTTCCGTTCGCTGCATGCCCGCGCCCTGTGTGCGTTGGCGGTAGGTAGTGTCCTGTTGAGTGCAACTGCATGTAGTTCGGCCGAGAGCGCCCCGAAAGAAGATGTGGCGCAAAGTGGTTCGTCCTGCGCGGCGTTGGATCCCAGTCTTGCGTGGTACGGCGACAACCGTGTGACGTTGGATGCCATGATGACGGAGTTCGGAACGTGTGGAGCTGCAGGTGATGTCGATGACGGAGCTCCGTTGGCGCTCTTCGACTGGGACAACACAGTTGTCAAGAACGACATCGGAAGCGCCACCGCATTCTGGATGATCAAGAACAACAAGGTGTTACAGCCTGCCGGAGGGGACTGGGCAACTACCAGCCGCTTCATGACGCCAGCCGGCGCTGCCGCACTTTCCGCCGCGTGCGGCTCCGAGACCGCGCCGGGGCAACCGTTGGCAACCAGCACCGACTTGGACTGCGCCGACGAGATCATTGCGGTACTCGAAGAGAAGACTCGCGACGGCCAGGCCGCATTCGACGGTTACGATCACCGCCGGACAAAAGCCGCATACGCGTGGGCCGTGCAGTTGATGGCAGGGCACACCGAGGACGAGATCACCGAGTACGCCCGCGCAGCGCGTGCCGAGAATCTCGCTGCTGCAGAAGGATCCGATCAGACCGTCGGTACGACGGAAGTCGACGGCTCGGTGCGGTACTACGCGCAAATCGAAGATTTGGTGAAATCCCTCGGCGCTCATGGATTCGACGTGCGGATCATCTCCGCCTCGGCCGAACCGGTCGTTCGAGTCTGGGCGGAACAGCTGGGATTGGACGCCGATCACGTGATGGGAGTTCGGCCCATCGTCGAGGGCGGGGTTCTCACCGGGCGCCTGCGTGGGTGTGGTGGCGTTGCGGACGGCGACGACTCGGTCATTCCGTACATCGACGGCAAGCGGTGCCAGGTCAACGAGGTTGTCTACGGGGTTCAAGGGCCTACGGCGTTCGAGCAGTTGGCCGCCGATCGACGTCAGGTATTTGCTGCCGGTGATTCTGTCACCGACGTGACGTTCCTCGGAGATGCGACCGGCGCGCGCCTGGTGATCAACCGCAACAATCCCGAACTGATGTGCAATGCCTACGACAACAGTGACGGGAAATGGCTGGTCAACCCCATGTTCATCGAGCCGAAGTCCCGGGCGGACGCTCTCTATCACTGCTCGACCGATGCTTACACCGACGCGGCCGGGGCAAAAGGTGCCGTGACTCGCGCAGACGGCAGCGTGATCCCCGATCAGGCCGATTCCGTCGCGTGACGGTCGACTTGTCGCGGTGACTTCACAACGATCGATCGGGGTGTGATCTGATTCTGTCGAGCCCTTTGTCGGGCTGCGGAAACCCACGGGTGTCCGCTGTGATGCTGGAGCCGCAGAGGCGGCACGTGAGTAGGAGAAATCGATGGCCTTCGCTGGCAATGTGGACGAGTTGGCACTGCTCCAAGCAGTACGTCTCAAGGAGCGGGTCGGAGCGGTCGTCCTGGCCGAGCACCTGGGCGTCAGCGCGGCTTCCGGTCAAGCTGCGTACGACGCACTTGTCGCGCAGGGCAAAGCGGTCGAAGCGGAAAACGCCATCAGCCTGACCGAGAAAGGTTTGGCAGAACTCGAAGATCAGTTGGACGCCGAGCGCGTCTCGATCGACGAGGACTCCATCGGTGAGGTGTACGAGGCGTTCCTTCCCTTGGACGAGGAGTTCGCCGCGCTCATCGACGACGCAGATGCGGATTCCCTTGCAGAGCTGGATCGCCGGGCTGCAAACCTGTTCGATGATCTGTCGGCATTCGTTCCGCGGTTGTCTCGCTATCAGGATCTCTTCTCGGATGCTCTCGCGAAAGTGCAAGCGGGGGAGTCTAAGTGGATTTCGGAACCGATCATCGACTCCTACGCCACGGTGTGGGGCGAGATCCGTCAGGAGCTTTTCGGGGCTGCCGGTAAGGCTTGATCCGTAGCGTTGCACCGTGACGCAGTTTCTCGAGGGCCGTCCGATTCGTGTGAACGAATCGGACGGCCTGCGGCATGTCGAGGGTCGTGAAACTCGTTACCATTGCATACAAGTGGTGACTGAGATCACTCCTACCCCCTTTCGGGGGTAGTGCGGGGGTGAGCCACATCACTACCTTTCCTCCTATCGACGGTGATGCCCACAGGGCGACACCACGGGACCACGGAGGAATCGAGTGACCACAGTCTCTCCCACAGGCGGCACCAGTGCCGCCGGCGCCGGGGGTGCGAGTGCCGCAGGTGCGACGCAGCCCCCGCAGAACACCACCAGTGTGCGGCGCGTCGCAATCGCGAGTTGTATCGGCACGACTATCGAGTTCTACGACTTCTTCATCTACGGAACCGCTGCGGCACTTGTCTTTCCGACGGTGTTCTTCCCCGCGCTCGGTGCCACTGCGGGAACTGTCGCATCGTTTGCGACTTTCGCAGTCGCATTCATCGCCCGGCCCGTCGGCGCAATGTTGTTCGGACACTTCGGTGATCGCATCGGTCGCAAGAAGACGCTGATCTCGACGCTCCTGCTCATGGGTATCTCGACGCTCCTGATCGGCTTGCTGCCGGGTGCTGCAACCATCGGTGTCGCGGCCCCGATCATCTTGGTGCTCTTGCGATTCGGCCAAGGTTTCGCGGTCGGTGGTGAGTGGGCAGGCGCAACCTTGCTCACCGCGGAATACGCTCCACCGGGCAAACGTGGTCTGTATGCGATGTTCCCGCAGCTCGGCCCTGCAATCGCCTTCGTTCTCTCGAGCAGTACCTTCCTCATCACCGGCGCAGTTCTCGGCGACACCAACCAGGCTTTCCTCGATTACGGCTGGCGTATCCCGTTCCTGTTCTCCATCGTGTTGGTCGGCATCGGCCTCTACATGCGACTCGCTATCGAGGAGACTCCCGTCTTCAAGGCGGAGCAGGCAGAGCGCGTCGCGGAGCAGAAGAACGAAGCACCGCGCACCCTTCCGTTCCTGGATGCTTGGCGGTTCCAGACCAAGGAGATCCTGCTCTCGGCAGGCGCCCTGGCTTGCCTGTTCGCGTTCTTCTACATGGGCACGGCTTTCCTGACGAGCTACGGAACAAAGACCCTCGGCTTCTCCCGTCCGTTCGTCCTGTCTGTCGGTATCGCTTCCGCGGTTGTCTTCGGTGCGGCGATCGTCGTTTCCGCTCTGTACTCGGACCGCATCGGGCGCCGCAAGGTCATCATGATCTCGTGTGGTCTGGCCGTCGTCTGGGCGCTGGTGCTGTTCCCGCTCCTCGACACGGGATCGCCGATCGCGTTCATCATCGGAATGTTCGGCACGCTCATGATCTTCGGAATCGCCTACGGCCCCTGCGGTGCGCTGCTTCCGGAAATGTTCCAGACCCGCTACCGCTACACCGGTGCCGGCCTCGGCTACAACCTCGCCGGAGTGCTCGGTGGGGCAGTGCCGCCGCTGATCGCCGCACCGCTGGCCTCGGCCTACGGGAGCATGGCCATCGGAGTCATGCTGGCGATCCTGGGTGTGTTGAGCCTGATCTGCACCTGGGCACTCGTCGAGACCAAGGATCACGCGCTGTAACCACTGTGCGCCTTTATTAACCGCCGGCGGTTAATAAAGGCGCACAGCAGGCGGGTGGGGTGTCCGGACTCTGAACAGTTACGGCCACCCCGCACCGGGAAGTATGTCGTGCATCACACCGAATCGAGTAAATTCGTAGATGAGAGGGTCCGCTGCGGCGGCCCCTCTCATAGGTGCCTGAACAGGTAACCGGAGAGGACAGAACACATGAGTACGCCGCTGCCCAGCTATACGTCCGGAGTATGGGACGGTCCGATGCTGGGCGACACCATCGGAGACAACCTCGATCGCACGGTTGCCGCACACGGCGACCGCGATGCGTTGATCGACCACGCCAGCGGTCGACGATGGACGTACCGGGAGTTCGCCGAGCAGGTGAACGGGCTCGCTGCCGGACTACTTTCCCGTGGTGTGGGGAAGGGCGATCGGGTAGGAATCTGGGCTCCCAACTGTCCGGAATGGACGTTCACGCAATACGCGACGGCAAAGGTCGGCGCGATCCTGGTCAACATCAATCCGGCGTACCGCTCGCACGAGTTGCAGTACGTACTCGAGCAGGCCGGGATCTCGACGCTGGTGTCTGCGGCCAGCTTCAAGACCTCGGACTACGCGTCGATGATCGAGACGGTGCGGCCGCAGTGCCCGGATCTGACGTCGGTGCTCCTGCTCGGTTCACCCGAGTGGGACGCGGTGCTTGCAGACGGCTTGGCGGCGCAGGCAAGCGATCCGGCTCCGCTCGCCGCAGCCCAGGCCGCGTTGTCGGCCGACGACGCGATCAACATCCAATACACCTCGGGTACTACCGGTTTCCCGAAGGGCGCGACGCTCAGTCACCACAACATCCTCAACAACGGCTATTTCGTCGGCGAGTTGTGCCACTACAGCGAGGTCGATCGGGTGTGCATCCCGGTGCCGTTCTACCACTGCTTCGGCATGGTGATGGGCAACCTTGCGTGCACCAGTCATGGTGCTGCCATGGTCATTCCGGGTCCGGCTTTCGATCCGCGTGCTTCGCTCGAAGCCGTTCAGGCTGAAAAGTGCACGTCCCTCTACGGCGTTCCGACGATGTTCATCGCGGAGTTGGCGTTGCCGGACTTCGACAGCTTCGATCTGTCGTCCCTTCGCACCGGCATCATGGCGGGCTCGCCCTGCCCGGTTGAGGTGATGAAGCAGGTCATCGATCGCATGGGCATGTCGGAGGTGTCCATCTGCTACGGCATGACGGAGACCTCGCCGGTGTCGTTGCAGACCCGCTCGGACGATTCGATCGAGCAGCGCACCGAAACGGTCGGACGGGTAGGGCCGCATCTCGAGATCAAGATCGTCGATCCGGCAACCGGATTGACGGTGCCCCGTGGCGAGCCGGGTGAACTGTGCACGCGTGGTTACTCGGTCATGCTCGGATACTGGGAGAACCCGGAGAAGACCGCCGAGGCGATCGACGCTGCCCGGTGGATGCACACCGGAGACATCGGAGTCATGGACGAGGCCGGATACGTCGCCATCACGGGACGCATCAAGGACATGGTCATCCGCGGTGGCGAGAACGTCTATCCGCGTGAGATCGAGGAGTTCCTCTACACCCACCCCGACATTCTCGATGCGCAGGTCATCGGTGTACCCGACGCAAAGTACGGCGAGGAATTGATGGTGTGGGTCCAGATGCGCGAAGGTGCAGACGATCTCGACGCCGATTCGGTCCGCGCGTTCTGCACCGGCAAGCTCGCGCACTACAAGATTCCGCGGTACGTCCATGTCGTCGACGAGTTCCCGATGACAGTCACGGGCAAGGTCCGCAAGATCGCGATGCGAGAACAGGCGATCGAATTGATCGGTCAGGCCTGAGAGTATGTCCGCGAACCCAGGGGAGCGTGAGCCGGTACGCCCCGAGATCGCGCTCTCCTGGAAGCGTTCTCGACTCAGTGGCCTCGACCCGTCGTCGGCCATCGCCGTGGACACCGAGGAGCAGGACGGTGAGTCTCGTCTGCTCCGGGCCGCCGCACCCGTGCTCGACGAAGTTTCGCAACAGATCGCGGGCACCGGTTTCTGCGTGCTGCTTGCTGATCGCGAATGCCGCGTGGTCGCTTCGGTGTACTCCGACAGTCGCGTCGAGCGAACGATCGAGCGGTTGGGTGTCGTCAACGGTTCACGCTTCGGTGAAGAGCACGCCGGCACCAACGCGCTCGGTACGCCCCTCGAGGTCGGACGAAGCGTGGTGATCCACGGTGACGAGCATTTCCTCGACAGCCTCAAGGGTTTGAGCTGCTACGGACAGCCGATCCTGCATCCCGTCACACGTCGTGTCGAAGGCATTCTCGACATGACCGGCGTTGTCTCGCAGGCCAACCCACTGTTCGCGCCCTTCCTTGCGCGTGCTGCAGCGGACATCGAGAAACGGCTGCTCGAAGGCTCGAAAGCATCGGAGCAGCGGCTGGTCGACGCATTCCAGCGAGTTTCACATCAGCGCCACATTGCCGTCGCGGCCATCGGCGACGACATCCTGCTGAGCAACCGAACCGCTTTGGATCTGCTCGACACCGCAGACCATGTATCGCTCCGTTCCTTGATCGCCGACCTCAATCCGGACCAATCACGATTGGTGACAGTCGAATTGGCGTCCGGCGCGCTGGCGCGAGTTCAAGCCGACCGGATTTCCGGGGCTGACGGTGGTGCGCTCTTCCTGGTCGAACCACTCCAACGGGAACGGGCACCGATCCGCAGAACGCACGAGCGGGCACCGTCTCCGGGCGAACGACTGCGGCGCGACCTGATGCGGGCGCGGGCAACCTCTGCCGCCGTGGCGATCTCTGGTGAAGCGGGATCCGGCCGAACCTCGGCAGCATCGGATGTCGTCGGCAGTGTCGATGCGAGTTGGCTCGATGCCACGCGAATCGCGTTCGACGGCCGTGAGCAGTGGGTCACCGATCTCGTGCGAGCAGCCCGTAAGCGTTCGGGCGTGGTCGTGATCGAACAGGTACAACTCCTTCCTGACTCGGTGTTGCCGCTGGTCGCAGACCTGATCGACGCCAGCGCCGAGGGGCCGAAAATCGTACTGACCAGCGGAGCGGCAGTTGATCTTCCGCCGACCATCGCCGCGCTGCTCTCACGATGCGCCTCCCGGGTTGTCATCACCCCACTGCGCGAGCGACAGGCTGAGATCGCCGAGTTGGCACAAGTCATGTTGGAGGGGATCTCGCCAGAACTGAGGTTGACCGCCAGCGCTGCCGAAGCACTCGCGGCGGCCAACTGGCCGGGCAACCTGGCCGAATTGCGCGTCGTGTTGAATCGCGCCTCGGATGAACGCTCGAGCAATCGCATCGACGTCGCTGATCTGCCCGAGGACTATCGCACCACGACCAAGGTGTCGCGGTTGGCAGGGCGGGAGAAAGCCGAGCGCCAGGCGATCATCGGAGCGTTGAAAGACTGCGGCGGCAACAAGGTTCACGCGTCGGCGCAACTCGGAATCAGCCGAAGCACTCTCTACACACGGATGCGGGCGCTCGACATCACTGTGTAGTTTGCTGTCCGACTTCAGTTGTACAAAGTTCGGACAGTTAGCACCCCCGGAAGCGCGGAAGTATGGCGTGCATCACATTCGCACCTCACTACTTCAGGGGAGTTTCCGATGACGGCAGTAGCCGAACACACCATCAGTTCCGCGGTACAGGGTTTCCTGAACGGACCGAAGAAGCTCTACATCGGCGGCGAATTCGTCGACGCCGCTTCGGGTCAGACCTTCGCGACGTACAACCCGGCTGACGGACAGAAGCTCGCAGACGTGGCACACGGTCAGGCCGAAGACATCGACCGCGCGGTACGTGCCGCTCGAACGGCTTTCGAGGACGGCCCCTGGTCACGTATGAAGGCAAACGAGCGCGAGCGGATGATCTGGCGCGTCGGCGACATTCTCAGTGCTCGTGCCGAGGAATTCGGTCAGCTCGAAGCTCTCGACAACGGCAAGTCCGTTGCCATCGCCACTGCCGTCGACGTGGCTTGGGCCGCAGACGTTTTCCGCTACTACGCGGGTTGGGCCACCAAGATCGAAGGCAGCACTGTCAACGTGTCGATGCCCTTCTCTCCGGGCGGCGAGTTCCACGCCTACACCCTGCGTGAGGCAATCGGCGTCTGTGGACTGATCGTGCCGTGGAACTTCCCGCTGCTGATGTCGTCGTGGAAGCTCGCCCCCGCGCTCGCCGCCGGCAACACGGTGATCCTCAAGCCCGCTGAGCAGACCCCGCTCACCGCACTGCTTCTCGCGGAGGTCTTCGAAGAAGCAGGCTTCCCGCCCGGCGTCGTCAACATCGTTCCCGGCTTCGGCGATGCAGGTGCTGCTCTGTCCGGCCACGACGACGTGGACAAGGTTGCGTTCACCGGTTCCACCGAGGTGGGTAAGAAGATCGTCGACGCCGCCAAGGGCAATCTGAAGAAGGTTACGCTCGAGCTCGGTGGCAAGAGCCCCAATATCGTGTTCGCCGACGCCGATTTCGATTCCGCGGTGGAGGGTTCGCTCAACGCGTGGCTGTTCAACCACGGACAGTGCTGCGTTGCGGGTACTCGTCTGTACGTCGAGGACACCATCTTCGAGAAGTTCACCGAGGCCGTCGCGCACGCAGCGAGCCAGGTCAAGATCGGACCCGGCCTCGATCCCACCACCCAGCTCGGACCGCTGGTCTCGCAGGAGCAGTTCGACAAGGTGACCGGCTACCTGCGTGAGGGAATCGCCGACGGAGCACGTGCACTGACGGGCGGCAACCGCTGGGGCGATCAGGGCTACTTCGTCGAGCCGACCGTCTTCGTTGACGTCAAGCCCGAATTCTCCATCGTTCAGGAGGAGATCTTCGGACCCGTCGTGGCGGCGCTGCCGTTCAACGCGGACGACGGACCGATCACTGCCGCAAACGATTCCATCTACGGCTTGGCCGCCGGCATCTGGACCCGGGACATTTCCAAGGCTCACCGCACGGCGAAGCGCTTGAAGGCCGGCTCGGTGTGGATCAACCAGTACAACGGCTTCGACACTGCAATGCCCTTCGGTGGATACAAGCAGTCCGGCTGGGGCCGCGAGCTCGGCGCTTCGGCTATCGATCTCTACACCCAGACGAAGGCCGTCAACATCGCTCTCTGACCGACCCCATCGCTCATTCTCGTCCGACAATCAAGGAGATCACCAGTGAAGACCAAAGCTGCTGTACTGCTCGAGCCCGGAAAGCCTTTCGAGATCATGGAACTCGACCTCGACGGCCCGGGTGTGGGTGAGGTACTGATCAAGTACACCGCTGCCGGACTGTGCCATTCGGATCTGCACCTGACCGACGGTGATCTCCCGCCGCGTTACCCGATCGTCGGCGGACACGAAGGCTCGGGCATCATCGAAGAGGTCGGCCCAGGCGTCACGAAGGTCAAGCCGGGCGACCATGTCGTGTGTAGCTTCATCCCCAACTGCGGCACCTGTCGCTACTGCTCGACCGGTCGCCAGAACCTCTGCGACATGGGTGCCACCATCCTCGAAGGCTCGATGCCCGACGGTTCCTTCCGTTTCCACGGCAACGGAATGGATTTCGGCGGAATGTGCATGTTGGGAACGTTCTCCGAGCGCGCCACCATTTCTCAGCACTCGGTAGTCAAGATCGACGATTGGCTTCCCTTGGAGACGGCAGTGGTCGTCGGCTGCGGCGTGCCGTCGGGTTGGGGAACGGCCGTCAACGCAGGCAACCTCCGCGCCGGTGACACCGCGGTGATCTACGGCATTGGTGGCCTCGGCATCAATGCCGTTCAGGGTGCGGTTTCGGCCGGCTGCAAGTACGTCGTTGTGGTCGATCCGGTTGCTCTCAAGCGTGAGACCGCACTGAAGTTCGGTGCTACGCATGCCTTTGCAGACGCCGAGAGCGCCGCTGCCAAGGTCAACGAGCTGACGTGGGGACAGGGTGCCGACGCGGCGCTCATCCTTGTCGGCACCGTCGACGAGGACGTGGTCAGTGCAGCGACGGCAGTGATCGGCAAGGGTGGCACCGTGGTGATCACGGGACTCGCCGACCCCGCCAAGCTGACCGTTCACGTGTCGGGTACTGACCTGACGCTGAATCAGAAGACGATCAAGGGCACGCTGTTCGGGTCCATGAATCCGCAGTACGACATCGTGCGACTGCTGCGTCTCTACGATGCCGGTCAGCTCAAGCTCGACGAACTGATCACCAACACCTACAGCCTCGAAGACGTCAACAAGGGCTACCAGGATCTACGTGACGGCAAGAACATCCGTGGCGTGATCATTCACGACAAGTAACCCCAAGTGCTGTGCGCCATTATTAACCGCCCGCGGTTAATAAAGGCGCACAGCACTATTTCTTGGCTTTCGACAAAATCTGCATCAACTGAAGTAGCGCCGAGAACTTCGCGAACACCGAGCGCGAGACCACCGGACCGAAAGCCGCGGTGTCGGTTGCGTCGAAGGCGTCGAGCAGATCGCGGAAACTTTCGACCTGTTTGACCATCGCGTCGAGATCGACGTGCGTGACTGTGTCGGCGTCACGCAGAGCGAGCAGGTACTGCGGCGCCGTCACCAAGGCGACCGCCGGTATCTTCCGCTCGAACAACGGTTCACCCTCACCGAAATGAATGACCGGTCCTGGCGCCACGATTCGGCGATCGCCTGCCCCGATGTCGCGCCACAGCGGTGCAACGATGTCGTGTACTTCCCGACTCGTCGCGTAGAGCAGTTCCGGTTCCGGAGTGGTCTCCAACGAATAGCTGCCGATCGAGGTGTTCTCGGTATCGCCCAGTGCGCCGAGGTGTTCGATTGCGATCCCCGCTACTGCGCGCGCCTGACCGTCTTCGCCCTTCCACATCTCGGGGTGTGCTTCGAGCCAGGTGGACGTTGCCTGTCCGTGCTTGGACACCGCTGGAATGCGAAGGTGGCCGGTCGTCAGCACAAAAACGTACGACCGTCGATGCGGCTGCGCGACGGCGTGCCGCGCCAAGGCCAACATTCCCAGATGCCCGTTCTCCTCGACGCCGTTGGTTCCGTCGCTGTGAGTGATGAGCAGAATCGTCTCTTCCGGTGATGTCCCCGGGGATACCGCCCACACCGTGTCGGTCCGGGTGTCCGGATGCAGAGTTGCATCCAGAACCAGAGTGGCCCGCTGGCCCGAACGAGCTGCAGCGACAACCTTCCTGCCCTCGTCGCCGGCCACCCAGACGGCGGGGATGTCGTGATATGGCTGCGTGAACGGAAGATATTGTCCCAGTGCGTTGTCCGGAGCGATGTCACGCCACACCGCGATCACGCCGAGGACACCGGCCTTGCGGGCCTTGTCGAGCTTCGGGCCCAGAAGTGTTGCGGAGAGAACCGGATTTCGAAGTGTCTCGTCGGTGGCGATCGGGCCCCACTCGCTGACGAGTAGCTTGCGGGGGAGATCGATGTGCGGGACCTCGATCACTGCGATCGCGCCCTTGGCCGCCGACCACTTGGGGCGTCGCGCGCTGACGTAGACCAGGGGAGCGGAGATTCCCTGTGGCCCGGTCAATCCGGAGTAGGGGAATGCGGACGAAACTCTGATCGGTCCCGTCGGCAATTCGATGCGAAGTCCGTCAGGTGTCGCCGGCAGATCCCAGCGTTCGAAAGTGTGTGAATCACGCCGGACGTCGAGGCCCAGTTCGGTCAGTTCGTTCGCGACTTCTTCCACCACCTCGTGGTGTGCAGGAGAGCCCGTCAATCGTGGGCCCAGCGCGTCGAGTCGCTGTTGGCCGGCAAGGAGGAGATCGCGATCGACGGCCTGGCCGTGATTCATGGGATTGCCTTTCGTACTACGTGGCGTCTGCTCTGGCGAGGCGCCTGCCCGTGTCGTGTCCACGGTACCGAGCGGTCTGAAAACGGGACGAAGGCGCGTCGGATATGCCGTTTTCGCAGATATACCGGGTGCCAACAGGCCGATCGGTCCGTACCGTATGTCCCTGGCACCGAAAGACTCCGTGTTCTTCGGACAGACCAGTCCACGGCGAGAGAGGCCTACGTTGGCTACGTATCTTTACAGGTTGGGGAAGTTTGCTTTCCGCCACAAGTATCTTGTGGTGGCCGCGTGGATTATCGTGATCGCGGTGGTGGGGGGCGCAATCAGCGCCACAAATCCGACGTTCTCCAAAGAATTCAATCTTCCGGGCACTGATTCCCAACGTGCGACCGAGTTGATGAACGAGAACTTTGCAGCGGCAGCAGAGCAACAAACTCAGGCGTCGACCAGCATTCTCATCGCGGCAGACGACGG
This sequence comes from Rhodococcus sp. IEGM 1302, assembly GCF_030056935.1. NCBI lineage: Bacteria > Bacillati > Actinomycetota > Actinomycetes > Mycobacteriales > Nocardiaceae > Rhodococcus > Rhodococcus sp. IEGM 1302. The sequence continues at coordinate 87,948 of NZ_JASHKY010000015.1, forward strand.
ACTTGCCGCACACAGCGATCAGATCGACCAGTTGATCGCGCAGGCGAAGACGTTGCCGGATATCGTCGATCCCGAGAAGATCGTCAATCCGGTGACCCTCGCGGAGGCAAATCCGGCGGTGGCGTCGGCCGTTCTCGGCGACAACGGCAAGGTCGGGCTGATCCAGCTCAATCAGTCGATTCGTATCGAGGATCAGACACAGGCCAACAAGACGGCGTTCCTCGACTTGATGGCAAAATTCCGCACCGGTGGCCTGCAAGTCGAAGGCACCGGTTCGATGATGCAGGTACAGGCCGCAGGTGGTCTGTCGGAGATGCTCGGCTTCGCGGTGGCGTTCATCGTGATGATCGTGGCGTTCGGCGCGCTCATTGCGGCCTTTATTCCGCTGTTCACCGCAATTCTGGGAATTGCGCTGGCCACTTTGACGGTCACACTCGGTTCGGGCTTCTTCGACATCAACGAAGGCGTCACGGGAATCGTCACGATGATCGGCATCGCAGTCTCGATCGACTACGCGTTGTTCATCGTTTCGCGTTACCGCAGTGAGCTCAATTTGGGCGGAACGAGGGAAGCCGCTGCCGGGCGCGCAGTGGGTACTGCCGGTTCGTCCGTCGTCTTCGCCGGCCTGACGGTTGTGGTCGCGCTGGCAGCCCTGGCGGTGGTCGGGGTTCCGATGATCACCCAGATGGGAATCTCTGCAGCGGTTGCCGTCATCATCGCCGTCCTCGGCGCAATCACGTTGATCCCGGCTGTCCTGGGTATCTTCGGCAGATTCGCGTTCTCGCCTCGTATCCCCGGGCTTCGCCACGGTGACGAGCCCGAGACGATGGAATCCAACGGACATCGCTGGGCCAAGATAGTCACCAAGTACCCGTGGCCGATCGCGGGTGCTGCGCTGGTGCTTCTGGTGATCGCGGCTATTCCGATGACGAAGCTCGAACTCGGACTCTCGTTCACTCAGGACGAAGAGCGGCCGGCACTTGCCCTGCTGCAACGTGGGTTCGGTGAAGGCGTCAATGGCGAATTGTTCGTCGTGCTCGACGCGCCTGACGGCACCGATATCACCGCGATTGCCGAAGGCACTGTCGCGCACATCAAGGGCCTCGACAACGTCGCAACTCCGGATCAGTTGATGTGGGTCGGAAACGGACCCGACGCGGCAAACCCGATGGCGGGCGCCAACTCTGCGCTCATCGCGGTCACCCCGCAGATGTCACCGAGCGGCCCCGAAACTCACGAGCTGATGAATCAGATCCGGGATTACGGATCGACGGTGAAATCGGAAGGCGCAGAACTCGGTGTAGCGGGGCAAACCGCGATCGTAGCCGACATGTCGTCGAAGCTCAGTTCCGCGCTCATCCCGTATCTCATCGTGGTTGTGGGGCTGGCGTTCATCATCATGATGGTCGTCTTCCGCTCGATCCTGGTGCCGCTGACCGCAACTCTCGGATTCCTGTTTTCCGTCTGTGCGACCTTCGGCGCCACGGTGGCCATCTTCCAGGAGGGCGACTTCGGGCTGATCGAGCACACACAACCCATCATCTCGTTCCTGCCGATCTTCATGATCGGTGTGGTCTTCGGGTTGGCGATGGACTATCAAGTGTTCCTCGTGACGCGAATGCGCGAGGAATACGTGCACGGATTGTCGGCCAAGGACGCCATCATCTCCGGCTACACCCATGGTGCTCGCGTGGTCGCGTCGGCGGCCATCATCATGATCTCCGTGTTCGGCGCATTCATGCTGTCCTCGGAGACGACAAGCAAGATGATGGGCTTCGGCCTCGCGGCTGCAGTCTTCTTCGACGCCTTCATCATCCGCATGATCGTGATCCCTGCGGTCATGTCGATTCTCGGTGATTCGGCATGGAAGTTGCCGGCGTGGCTCGACAAGATCCTGCCGAACGTCGACATCGAGGGTGAAGCGATTCGACGGATTCCGATCGAGCAGGATCCGGATTCCGATCCAGACCCGAATCAGGTGCCTGTGAGGGTGTAAGCACTCAGGCAGTCAGAACGGGGTGCCGGTTGCACAGCAACTGGCACCCCGTTCTTCTGTGTTCATACGGAGCCCGCGCGATAGGAAACCATCCGGTTGGTAACAAAAATCGCTGTGATCGCGACAGGACTTCCAGAGGCGACGCGCATCGGGAGCGAGCCGTGACAGTGACTGCGAGGGTACGTGTCGAAGGAGCAAACCGATTCGAAGCGGGCCGAGAAGTGGACCTTCGCGCTGACGGTCGTCTCCCTGATCGCCGGTGGGACAGTGGTTGCCGGGCTGGTAGATCGGTGGAGCAGCTCGCCGTCCGATGACATCTCTGTAGCTGCGTCATCTTCGATCACCATGACGTCTACACCGGACGAGATTCCGGCGGAGGACGTGCCTGAATTCTCGTACGTCACGCCGAGCGCGGTGTACCCGACAACGATTCCGGGTTGTGAAAGCGTCGAAGCGCCGGAGGAGGATTCGTTCTTCTCCTATATTCTCGACGGATCTGATACGTACGACGATCCACGCTTTCCGTGGTTCTCGAGTGCCAAGGCCGCCGCGATGTCGGAAGCGGTCAAGCAGGCGCTCCCGAAAGATGTCGAGCTGAAGTTCGCCAGCCCGGGTAATTCGCTGCAGTTCGGGCCGATCTCTGCACCTTCGAACACAGATGGGCTGCCCGAGGGTTTCTCGCTCGAGGAGTTGGCGTCCACCACTGCGTCCGGGACGCTGATTCGGGACGGGAAGATCGGCGCGCTCAGCCTGATGCTGCACTCGAGTTCTGATCCGATCCCATCGTGTGTTGCGGGGTCGCTCGTCGAACGTCGGGTGCTGGCTGACCAGTCGGTAGTGGATCTGCAGGATACGTGGAGCGAAACCAATGGTGTACGCACCCTTGGTCGGTCGGCGATGTTGTACGGAGTCGACGGGACCCGTATTCAGGCGTATGTCAACGACACTAACAACGACGGAGGTCGGAACGCCGAGAGTTCCGGCGTGGTACCACTGACTCTCGACGACCTTGTAACCCTTGTCGAAATGCCACAGCTGCGAATCACTACTCCAGTTCCCCCGGGTACGGCACCCCTTTCGCCCGGGTGCCACGGGATCCCTCGAGACTCTAGCGACGTGGCTGAACTCGATCGCGCGACGATCGAACGTCTCAACGCGGTACTCGAGATCAGATGGCGCGCTGTATCTCCGGGTTTTCCGATTCTTGATACCGGACCGGGCACTCTGACGGTGGCGGAGAATGACAAGTCCACTGCATGTCAGAGACTTCTCACCCGGACGGGAGACAGCGAGTCGACGCTCAACATGACAATTACCGGCGGACAACCACTCCCTACGGAGCCCAACAAATACGACCCTTCCTACGACGGGCACCCCTTGGAGTTCGTGACGCGACCGGATGGATCCGTGATCGAGCGAGACGAACGGGATTACTCGACCGTACCCATGACAAATGACGGCTCGAAAGCAGAATCGACGCAGGAAACGAGCAGGTCGGTGGTCGTCACCCGACCGAATGGGACCCAAGTCTCGGTTTCGTCGTCGGCTGCGATCCCGAACGTGCCGATGACGTTCGAGCAGTTGGAGTTTCTCGCGACGACCGAAGGCCTGGAGATTCGATGACCACCAGATTCTCCCCGAAATCGCGACTTCGGATCGCGGCCGCCGCAGCCGTAGTCACCGTCACTGCCGCCATCGCCACGGTGGTCACGTCGACGAGTTCCGAACCGACAGCGATCTCGTCGCCGCTATGGAGCGTCGAGGCCTCCGAGATTCTCGGGCGCGAGTTCGCGATCTTCCGGAGCCCACTTGTTGGCACCGAATTCAACATGGACATGGGCGGATTCATCGACGCCGGATCACTCGTGGTCACGATGATCGGTATGCCGGATCGTCAGGCGTATTCGTTGGACGACGCAGAATTGGTCGGATTGGACGCCGAAGATGGCACAGTTCGTTGGCGCACGTCGGCGGTCGACATCGGTGGTTGCTCCGAGACTCTGCTCGGCAGTTCGGTGCTGTGTTTCTCCGGGCCGTACGTATCCGGTGGTTCGTACTCGCTGTTCGACATCGAGACGGGAGAGCGGCGAGACATCAAGACACCGTGGGCACCGATCATCGCGGTTGTCTCGGGTGACACGGTCCTCGCGCTCGAGGGTGATATCGAGAGCAACGACGTTCGCGTGCACAGCGGAACCGTCGACGATCCGGAAGCGAACTGGTCCAAAGCGTTCGACGTCGGTGGATCGTGGGAAGCCGGATACGTCGATCCGGTGATGTCGGTGCACGGCGATCTGGGTGTGATCGCTCTCGACGAGTCTCTGGGATTCGATCTGAAGACGGGCGAACAGCGGTGGGTACACGGTTACTCCACCTGTTCGACCGCGCATACATCGTCGGACGGCGTGACATTGGTGTCGGATGGCGGTTGCGAAGGCAATGGCCGTCCGACAAGTGAGTACGCGCTCGATCAGAACGGGCGCGAGTTCGCCAGGACGGACGAACTGCCCTCGGAGTCCTCGTACTACGGCGGGCGATACAGCCGAGATGATCCCGCGGGAAGATCGACTCCGATCATTCTGGGACACAGCGGATTCGACCGGACTTCCGGCGAGAAATTGTGGTCCAACAGTGAACTCTTCGACACCGCACAGTCGTTGGCGGTGATCGGCAACGTGGTTGCCGTGACCCGTTCCGGTTCCGAACCCGAGGTCCAGTTCGTGGACCTCTTCACCGGTGAGGTCCTGTGGCGATCGAACGCCGAGCGCGCCGGGGAGGTTGTCTGGCACGGCGATGTCGTTATCGACGAGGGAAACGTCTACGGAACGGATGTCCGTACAGGCCAACGTAGTTGGGAGGTTCGGGTGGACCAGGACGGGGACGAAGAGTTCACCCCCTGGGCGATGCCGCGGGAGCTGTGGGCGGGGGAGAAGGTGCTGTTGCGTTCCAGTGAAGACCGCGTCACGGCGTTGAAACTGTCGTGAAATTCGGTGGCTGCGAACCTTCGGTGATTAGCGAAATTCGATGGGTTACTGGTGAACTGGCATGATTCGACCTTTCGACATGCCGAACAAGCGCCTGAACTCCAGGCGCTCCTGCTCGAAGTTGTAGATGCGGTAGACGGGCCACACGAGCGCGTGGAGCATCGAGTCGCCCCAGATGGTCAGTTTGAGGCGCCAATTCATGATGTTGTGAAGGTGCAGAACCGATTCGGATGCTTGGTTGTACTTCAAGTACTCCAACGGAGGGGTTTCGCCGCGTCGGCCGGACGTTTCCGCTCGCATGTCCGCGATCTGTCCGATCGTCATTCCACCCTCCCGAAGGCACAGTGAAAGGTCGATATCTTCGTGGATGTCCGGCCGGTCACTGACTTGCTCGCGGACCGACAACCATGCGCTTTTTCTGATCGCCATGTTCGCTCCGGCGACAGCGAGTACTTGACGTTCGCAATCGAACTTCCCCTGCTTCACCTGCCTGTCCAGTGCGTAGCGGTGGATTCGAGCAAACGGCGATTCGAAGAGGTAGGTGAGTCCGGCAACTGCTGAGTGAGCGGTGCTGCGTTGGAAGAAACCCTTGACCGCATCTGCCCATCCCGGTTGTACCCGTGTGTCCGCGTCGATACGACCGATGATGTTGCCGGTCGAGGCGTCGAAGCCCGCGTTCCGGGCGTGTACGACGCCTTGGCGGGCCTCGAAGACATATCTGACTTTGTCGTACTTCTCGGCGAACTCCTGGATGATCGATGCAGTACCGTCGGTCGAGTTGTTGTCGACAATCAGAATCTCATCGATTTCCGACTCGGTCAGTAGACGCTCGATGCAGCCGGAAACCGCGTTCTCTTCGTTGAATACCGGAACAACCACCGAAAGTCGATTAGTGGACAAGTGTTCAATATCCTGCATGGATGCGGTCACTGTATTCCTTTGCTGGGCAATTGGGTCCAGTCCTTCGCAAAGGTTACGATAGCAATAGGTGACCATTCGGACAATTTGAACCGAGGGCCATATGATCAATCCCGCAACAGCTTATTGCGGGAAACTATCAGCATAAGTGCAGCTGGCACGGCATAAATGCATGCAGAATAAGGCTTTCGGAACTGATTGATTTTTACCCACTCAAGTCTATTCGTCGGTCGAACACCGGACTTTAGTCCTTCTAATTCCGGCAAATATAATGCTGCCCGTTCGCTGAATTGTGAATCGCCACTGCGGCAACCGTCGGGCAATATCTAGATGTAGCAATTTGCTTTTCAGTGAAGTGGAGTCGGTGCAGCGCAAGTGCCATATTTGTAGATTCAACGGACCCTTGACGGCAAGGTTGCCGCCATCTGCAAATATTTGCTTTTGTAGCTGTCGGTCTGGATTTTCCAGTGAAGTCTGCCCCCGCGACTTTTCAGCACCGATTTCCGATGTGCAATCGGTAGCCGGCCCTACCTATCGGGTCAGGATGCCTTCGGTTTCGGGTGCCGGAACGGTTTTCCCCGTGATCGGATCGACTTCCTCGAGCGGTGGAACGTCTTCTCCGTCGAGCACTCGGCGCATGCGCTCCTTGTCGAGCTGCCCCTCCCAATTGGCGACCACGAAGGTTGCGACACAGTTCCCGAGCAGGTTCACCGACACCCGCATCGAGTCCATGATTCGATCCGCGCCCAGTAGGAGTGCGACTGCGGCAACCGGAATTGCGCCGTGACCGATTGCGGCCACGGTGGCGGACAGTGCCAGGAATGACGATCCCGGCACGCCGGCCATTCCCTTTGAGGTGAGCATCAGAACCAGGACGGCAGTGATCTGTTCACCGAGTGTCAGGTCCACGCCGAGTGCCTGCGCCAGAAACAGCATGCAGATCGACAGGTACAGCGTCGCGCCGTCGAGATTGAACGAGTAGCCGGTAGGCACCACCAATCCTGTTGTAGTGCGCGAGCATCCGGCGTTGGTGAGCTTGACCATGATTCGGGGCAGAACTACTTCGGTCGACGCTGTTCCCAAAGCGAGGAAGAGTTCGTCCTTGATGTACTTGACGAATTTCCACAGGTTCACGCCCGCGAAGTACCTGACTATCGCGGCCAGGATGAGGATGAACAGGACGGCGGCGAGATAGCATGCGGCGATCAGCTTTCCGTAACTTCCGAGCGAAGCGATCCCGTACTGACCGACGATGTACGCCATCGCGCCCAAAGCGCCCAACGGCGCCAGTCTCATGATCCAGCCGATGATCGTGAAGAACAGATGGCTCAGACGATCGACGAGTTCGAAGACGATCGGTGGTCCACTCTCACCCGCCTTGGCCAATGCGAGCCCGAACAGTACGGCGAAGAAGAGGACTTGGAGGAGTGCGTTCTCGGCGAAGGCCGAAACTATCGACACCGGAATGATATTGAGCAGGAATTCGACGGTGTGGGGAAGTTCGCCACTTCCGGTCTTGGCTGCCACGGCGTCCGCACCGTTCGCAAGCGTCTCCGGATCGATGTCGAATCCCGCACCCGGCTTCATCAGATTTCCGATGAGCAGCCCGAACAACAGGGCGAAGGTGGTCACGACCTCGAAGTAGATGAGTGCTTTGACGCCGATACGCCCCACGGCCTTCAGATCCCCGACGTGGGCGATCCCGATCACAACGGTGCAGAAGATGATCGGCGCGATCAGCATTTTGATCAGCTTGATGAACCCGTCGGCGAGGGGCTTGAGGTTCGCGCCGAATTCCGGCCACAACCAGCCGATGAGAACACCGATGACGATAGCGGCGATCAATTGCACGAACAGTGATCGGTACCAGGGCGGCTTGTTGGCGAGTCGCGCGAGCTCGCTGTTCGGCAGTTTTACGGAAGTTGGCATGGATGGGAACGGTAGGTCCGCTTGATTGCGAAAAAATAACTCGCGAATGTCGTGGATGTAACGCGTCGAGGTTGCATCTCGGACAACAATTCGGTCAACAAGCGACAGTTGTGTGTGACTGTGGTTATTGTTTCCCTGAGCGGTGATCTTCCGTCCGCGTGCATGCACGACGTGTGAGAGGGGCTGTCATGGGGCAAATTATCGGAACCATCATTTTCGGCGCAGTCATCGGAATCCTGGCTCGTCTCGTACTGCCAGGTAAGCAGCAGTACGGCATGATCGTGACCGTCGTGCTGGGTATCGCCGGAGCGCTTATCGGGTACTGGGTCTGGGGAGCGATCTCGGACAAGGGCGACACGGGTGGAATCGACTGGATCCGCTGGATCATCAGCATCGCCGCGGCGGCCGTGCTCTCGATCGGCTACAGCGCCGTCACGGGCAAGAAATAGCAAGCCGACCCAATTCGAGAAGTGCGCCCTCCCGAAGTTCGGGAGGGCGCACTTCTTTTTGTTTGCCCTAGTTGTCCGACCCCAGTTGTGAGCGAACGGCACTTTCGTCGCCTCAGATGCGCCGAAAGGCGCGTTCGCTCAGGGGAGGGGGACCGAATTCAGAGCGCCCGTCGCTGAAGATGCAGCGCCTCGAGGAACTGCGCCGGCAGATCCTGCTCGAGGATTTCGTCGTCAGGATGCGGTAGCGCTTTGATTTTGGCGAACTCGTCGTTGAGTCGTTCCATCTTGACGTCCAGGCGGTGTGCCGCGGCTGCAGCCTCGGTGAGTTCGTCGAGGAGTTCGACGGGAACCTCGCGGTTGTACTTGTAGTAGATCTTGTGTTCGAGGCTCGCCCAGAAATCCATCGCGATCGTGCGGATCTGAAGTTCGATCGGTACGTGCCTGACGCGGTCACTCATGAAAACCGGGACCTCGACGATCAAGTGCAAGCTCTTGTAGCCGTTGGGTTTCGGATCGGCGATGTAGTCCTCGCGCTCGATCACCCGAAGGTCCGTCTGGCTGGTGAGCATCTCGGCGATTCGGTACGTGTCGGAAATGAAGCTGCAGGTGATACGTACTCCAGCGATGTCGAAGATGTTCTTCGAGATGTCGTCGATCGTCAGCGGGACGTTCAGGCGTTGAGCCTTTCGCAGGATGCTGTCCGGTGACTTGACCCGTGACGTGACGTGTTCGATGGGGCTGTACTGATTGATGTGAGTGAACTCGTCCTTGAGGATGTTCACCTTGGTCATCAGTTCGGAGATTCCGAATTGGTACAACATCATGAAGCGGGAGAACTCGGTCCGCAGTTCGGCGAAATCGGCCCTGCTGACCCCACTGCTGTCTTCCACGTTCGGCACCCTCATCTGTTAGCTGGTGTAACCAGTCTGCCACCGATTGTGCCGTGTCCGGTTTCAGTGGGTGCGCAGTGCGGCGAGCGTCATATCCCGCAGGACTCGACGCGCGCGTGCCGGCGAAGCGGGGTTGGCGCTGTGAGGGGTCGAGTTGATCAGACCGAAGGTGGCATGCGCTTTGATTCGTGCGTCCGCCTGATCGAGTTGGGGATCGAGTTGCTCGAGCACCCCGACCCAGACCTCGACGTACTTGCGCTGCGTCTGGCGTACCTGTCGACGCGCGTCGGCCGGCAGGCTTTCGAGGTCGCGGTCCTGGATGCGGATCAGGTCCGGCTCGCCGAGCGCGAAGTCGAGGTGGAACTCCACCAGTGCGTCGAGAGCAGCGCTCGGTGAGTCCGCTGCCTCCGCTGCCGCAGAGCCGCCTTCGTGCAGGCGCGTGCTGATGCCGACGAGAAGTTCCACGAGGACGGCGTCCTTGTTCGGAAAGTGCCGGTACACGGCCGGGCCGCTGATGCCGACGGCCGCGCCGAGGTCTTCGAGTCGCACACTCACGAATCCGCGTTCGGCGATCAACCGTGCGGCGGCGTCCAAGAGCTGACGTCGACGGTCGGCCTTCATCTGATCGCGTCGCGTCGGAGCTGCTACCTGCTCAGAGGTCATTCTCTCGATCTTTCTTCGCTTGTGTTCTGGACAACTCAGTTAATCATAGTTAATCTAGTTTCAGTTATCGAGCATTAACTCATGGCGAAGGCGGCGGGATGACTCCCAGTGGAATCACGCAAGGATCGGGCTACCGGTCCGATCACACCGTTCTGGTGGACGAACTGAAGAAGAAACTGGCGCAAGCAGCGCTGGGTGGCAACGAGCGCTCTCGCGAGCGTCACGTGAGCAGAGGGAAGTTGCTGCCGCGAGATCGCGTCGACTCGCTGCTCGACCAGGGCAGCCCCTTCCTCGAGCTGTCCCCACTGGCGGCCAACGGCCTGTACGACGACGAGTGCCCGGGCGCCGGCGTCATCACCGGTATCGGCCGTGTGTCGGGTCGCGAGTGCGTCATCGTTGCCAACGACGCGACGGTCAAGGGCGGCACTTACTACCCGATGACGGTGAAGAAGCACCTGCGCGCGCAGGAAGTTGCGCTGCAGAACAACCTTCCCTGCATCTACCTCGTCGACTCCGGCGGCGCCTTCCTGCCGCGCCAGGACGAGGTCTTCCCGGACCGTGAGCACTTCGGCCGGATCTTCTACAACCAGGCGACCATGAGCGCCAAGGGGATTCCCCAGATCGCCGCAGTTCTCGGTTCATGCACCGCGGGAGGCGCCTACGTGCCCGCGATGAGCGACGAAGCAGTGATCGTCCGCAACCAGGGCACCATCTTCCTCGGCGGACCGCCGCTCGTGAAGGCTGCCACCGGTGAGATCGTGACGGCCGAAGAGCTCGGCGGCGGCGACCTGCACTCCAAGGTTTCCGGCGTCACCGATCACTTGGCCGAGGATGACCGCGACGCACTTCGGATCGTGCGCAACATCATTGCCACGCTCGGCCCCCGCTCCGAGCGCCCGTGGGACGTCATCTCCACGGTTCCGCCCGTCGCCGATCAGAGCGAGCTGTACGACGTCGTTCCGACTGATCCCCGTACTCCGTACGACGTGCACGAGGTCATCACCAAGCTCGTTGACGGTGGCGCGTTCCAGGAGTTCAAGGCTGAATACGGCAAGACGCTCGTCACCGGTTTCGCCCACATTGAGGGCCACCCGGTCGGCATCATCGCCAACAACGGCGTGCTCTTCGGCGAATCCGCCATGAAGGGAGCACATTTCATCGAACTGTGCGACAAGCGCAGTGTGCCGCTGCTGTTCCTGCAGAACATCGCAGGCTTCATGGTAGGACGCGACTACGAGGCCGGCGGCATCGCCAAGCATGGCGCCAAGATGGTCACGGCAGTCGCGTGTGCACGGGTCCCCAAGCTGACAGTCGTCATCGGCGGCTCGTACGGCGCCGGCAACTACTCCATGTGTGGACGCGCGTATTCACCTCGCTTCCTGTGGATGTGGCCGAACGCGCGCATCTCGGTCATGGGCGGCGAGCAGGCCGCGTCGGTGCTCTCGACGGTTCGTAGTGACCAGCTCGACAGCGCGGGTAATCCGTGGTCGGCCGAGGACGAAGAATCCTTCAAGGCGCCGATCCGCGAGCAGTACGAGGCTCAGGGCAATCCGTACTACTCCACTGCGCGGCTGTGGGATGACGGTGTCATCGATCCCGCAGATACCAGAACTGTTCTCGGCCTGGCCCTTTCGGTGTGCGCGAACGCGCCGATCGAGCCGGTCTCCTACGGCGTCTTCCGGATGTGAGCGAAATGACTGAGTTGCGCACTATCGATACTGTTCTCGTGGCCAACCGCGGTGAGATCGCGGTTCGCGTGATCCGCACGTTGCGTGAGTTGGGAATTCGCAGCGTCGCCGTCTACAGCGACGCCGACGCGAATGCTCGCCACGTCCGCGAGGCCGACACTGCCGTCAACATCGGACCGGCCGCGGCGCGTGAAAGCTACCTCGTCATCGACAAGGTCATCGACGCTGCCAAGTCCACCGGTGCTCAGGGTATTCACCCCGGTTACGGCTTCCTGTCGGAGAACTCGGCGTTCTCGGCTGCCTGTGCGGCTGCCGGAATCGCCTTCCTCGGCCCCTCCGAGCACGCCATCGAGGTGATGGGTGACAAGATCACCGCGAAGAACTCCGTTGCCGCGTTCGACGTGCCGGTGGTCCCGGGTATCGCTCGCCCCAATCTGACCGACGAAGAACTGATCGCAGCGGCCGAGGACATCGGCTACCCGGTGTTGGTCAAGCCTTCGGCCGGCGGAGGCGGCAAGGGAATGCGTCTGGTCGAGGATCCGGCCAATCTGGCCGAGGCTCTTCGCAGTGCCCGCCGTGAGGCCGCGTCGTCGTTCGGCGACGACACCCTGTTCCTCGAGCGATTCGTCCTGCGGCCCCGGCACATCGAGGTCCAGGTTCTCGCCGACCAGCACGGCAACGTCGTTCACCTCGGTGAGCGCGAATGCAGCCTGCAGCGGCGTCATCAGAAGGTCATCGAAGAGGCTCCCTCGCCGCTGCTCGATCAGGTGACCCGTGACCGGATCGGCGCGGCAGCGTGCAACACCGCTCGAAGCGTCGATTACACCGGCGCCGGCACCGTGGAGTTCATCGTCTCCGCCGACAAGCCGGACGAGTTCTTCTTCATGGAGATGAACACCCGCCTCCAGGTCGAGCATCCCGTTACCGAAATGGTGACCGGACTGGATCTGGTCGAATGGCAGGTCCGTGTGGCAGCAGGGGAGAAGTTGGCCTTCTCCCAGAGTGACATCACGCTGACCGGGCACGCCATCGAAGCTCGTGTGTACGCGGAGGATCCGGGCCGTGGATTCCTGCCGACCGGCGGCCGCGTCGTCGATCTGGTCGAGCCGTCAGGTTCCGGCGTGCGCGTCGATTCCGGACTGCTCGCGGGCACCGTCGTCGGCAGTGACTACGACCCGATGCTCAGCAAGGTCATCGCCCACGCTCCCGACCGCGCGGGCGCACTGCGCAAGCTCGATCGCGCACTCGGTGACACCGCAGTGCTCGGAGTCGTGACCAACATCGAATTCGCACGGTTCCTCCTCGCTGATCCGGATGTGATCGCGGGCAACCTCGACACCGGTCTGCTCGATCGTCGCGTCGAAGACTTTGTCGCAGCCGACGCCTCGGACGAGGTGCTCATTGCTGCCGCGGCGTATCGTTGGCTCTCGCGGTGGACAACCTCGGAACGCTTTGATCCCTGGGATGTCCCGAGTGGGTGGCGCGTCGGAACTCCCGCTCCGACCAGCATCAGGCTCTCCGCCGGCACCCGAACGGCGCACGTTGCGATCGTCGGCGTTCCCGCGGCTGCAAAGGTCGAGGTCGAAGGTTCACAGCCGCGCGCATTCAGCGCGACCCTGACGGGATCCGAACTGGCGGTGGTGATCGACGGACGTCGACGCACGTTTGTCGTCGCCGAGACCGATGGTGGTCTGTGGCTGGCAGGCGGCGGAACCTGGCACGTGCGCGAGGTTGCCGAAGTCAGCGTTCGCGGTGAGGACAAGCATGCCGGTGACGCCGAAATCGCCAGCCCCATGCCCGGTGCCGTCATCGCAGTCAACGTCGAGAACGGCGCGGCAGTGAGCGCGGGACAACCACTCGTCGTGGTCGAGGCCATGAAGATGGAGCACTCCTTGACGTCCCCGATCGACGGGATCGTGGAAGTGCTTGTCCGTCAGGGCGATCAGGTGATGGTGGATCAGGTTCTGGCCCGCGTGGTACCTGTCGCGGACGAAGAGACTGCAGAAGTAAAGACCGAGAACACGACGCAGAAGGAAGACGCCTGATGTCCGATTACCTTGCCACCGGAGCGCTTCCGGACGAATACCAGCAGCTCGCCAAGACGGTTGCGGATTTCGCGAAGACCGTAGTGGCACCGGTTGCTGCCGAGCACGACGCCAACCACACCTTCCCGTACGAGGTAGTGGCCGGGATGGCCGACATGGGACTGTTCGGCCTGCCGTTTCCCGAGGAGTACGGCGGAATGGGCGGCGACTACTTCGCACTCTGCCTGGCGCTCGAAGAGCTGGGCAAGGTCGACCAGAGCGTCGCGATCACTCTCGAAGCTGGTGTGTCCCTTGGTGCCATGCCGATCTACCGTTTCGGTAACGAGGCACAGAAGCAGGAGTGGCTTCCGCAGCTCACCAGCGGCAAGTCGTTGGCTGCCTTCGGCCTGACCGAACCCGGTGCGGGTAGCGACGCCGGCGGCACCAAGACCACCGCGAAGTTCGACAGCGGTGAGTGGATCATCAACGGCAACAAGCAGTTCATCACCAACTCGGGCACCGACATCACCAAGCTCGTGACGGTCACCGCGGTCACGGGTGTCAAGGACGGCGGCAAGAAGGAGATCTCGACGATCCTCGTGCCGACCACGACGCCCGGCTTCACGGCCGAACCGGCGTACAACAAAGTCGGTTGGAACGCATCCGACACCCATCCGCTCACGTTCGCCGATGTTCGTGTCCCCGAAGAGAATCTGCTCGGTGAGCGCGGCCGCGGCTACGCGAACTTCCTGCGCATCCTCGACGAAGGCCGCATCGCTATTTCCGCGTTGAGCGTCGGTGCCGCCCAGGGCTGCGTCGACGAGTCGATCAAGTATGCCAAGGAACGCGAGGCGTTCGGTCGCCCCATCGGACACAACCAGGCCATTGCGTTCAAGATCGCGCGTATGGAGGCTCGTGCCCACGTCGCACGTACCGCGTACTACGACGCGGCCGCACTCATGTTGTCGGGCAAGCCGTTCAAGAAGCAGGCGTCCATCGCCAAGCTGATTTCTTCCGAAGCAGCCATGGACAACGCCCGTGACGCCACGCAGATCCACGGCGGATACGGCTTCATGAACGAGTACGCCGTCGCGCGCCACTACCGTGACAGCAAGATCCTCGAAATCGGTGAGGGAACGACCGAGGTGCAGTTGATGCTCATCGCTCGTGAGGCAGGGCTGTGACGAACCCCAAGAAGATCACTCAGCGCGGGCTCTGGTTCGAGGAGTTCGAGGTCGGCGCGATCTACGAGCATCGCCCAGGCCGGACGGTGACCGAGGCTGACAACGTCCTGTTCACGACTTTGACCATGAACACGCAGGCGTTGCATCTCGATGCCGCGTACAGCGAGGACACTCAATTCGGTGTGCGGCTGGTCAATTCGATGTTCACCCTGTCGACCATCGTCGGCTTGTCCGTCGCGCAGTTGACGCAGGGCACCATCGTGGCGAACCTCGGTTTCTCCGAGATCAGCTTCCCGAAGCCGCTCTTTCACGGCGACACCTTGTATGCCGAGACGCTCATCGCGGACAAGCGCGAATCGAAGAGCCGTCCAGGTGAAGGCATCGTGACGCTCGTGCACACCGGGCGTAACCAGCACGGTGACGTCGTCGCACTGGCCACGCGCAAGACACTGGTGCAACTGCGTCCGGCAGAGGTGTCCTCATGACGTGGACGCCGCCGGGGCCGGCGTGGTTGTTCTGCCCGGCGGATCGTCCCGAGCGCTATGCGAAGGCCGCGGCTGTTGCCGACGTCGTGATCCTCGATCTCGAAGACGGTGTGGCTCCGGCCGACAAGGAAGCCGCACGTGCAGCCCTGATCGACACGCCTCTCGATCCGGAGCGGACGGTCGTGCGCGTCAATCCGGTCGGTACACCTGATCACGAACTCGATCTGATCGCGCTGGACGGCACACACTATTCGCGTCTCATGCTGTCCAAGTGCGAATCGGCCGAGGACGTCCTCTCGCTCGCACCGGCGGACGTGGTTGCGCTCGTCGAGTCCCCGCGAGGAGCCCTCGCCGTGGCCGACATCGCGCTTGCTGCGAACGCCATCGGTGTCATGTGGGGAGCCGAGGATCTTGTGGCAGGTCTCGGCGGTAATTCGAGCAGGCACCCGAACGGTTCGTACCGCGACGTTGCCAAGCACGTCCGATCGACGTCTCTCCTGGCCGCGAAGAGCTACGGCCGGTTGGCTGTCGATTCCGTGTACCTCGACATCAAGGACCTCGTCGGCCTCGGCGTCGAGTCCGCTGATGCCGTCGCAGTCGGCTTCGACGTGAAGGTTGCGATCCATCCGAGTCAGGTCGAGGTCATCCGTGGGGCCTTCGCACCTTCGGAAAAAGAGATCGACTGGGCCACACGAGTGCTTGCCGCGGTGTCTACTGAACGTGGTGTGTTCGCGTTCGAGGGCAAGATGGTCGACGCTCCCGTTCTCCGTCACGCCGAGAAGCTTCTTCACCGAGCCGGAATCTTTCAGCAGAAGGAGAACTAACGGATGAGCAAAGTCGTGAATACGGCAGCTGAGGCAGTTGCCGACATCGCGAGCGGATCCAGGCTCGCAGTGGGCGGCTTCGGGCTGTGCGGTATTCCCGACGCACTGATCGCGGCGATCGCCGACGGCGACGCCACCGATCTCGAGGTGTTCTCCAACAACTGCGGTGTCGACGACTACGGTCTCGGCATTCTGCTCGGCGCGCACCGGATCGCCAGGGTGACGGCGTCGTACGTGGGGGAGAACAAGGAGTTCGCGCGCCAGTATCTCGCCGGTGAGCTCGAAGTGGAGTTGACGCCGCAGGGGACGCTGGCCGAGCGGCTGCGAGCTGGCGGTACCGGCATCCCGGCGTTCTACACTCCGGCCGGCGTCGGCACCCCGATCGCCGACGGCGGATTGCCGTGGCGATACAACCCGGACGGTTCGATCGCCGTGGCGTCGCCACCGAAGGCGACGGCAGTGTTCGGTGGCCGCACGTATGTATTGGAAGAGGCGATCACCGCTGACTTCGCGCTCGTGCACGCGGACTACGGCGACACCGAAGGAAATCTCGTCTTCAACAAGACCGCGATGAACTTCAACCCGCTTGCTGCCATGGCCGGCCGGATCACCATCGCGCAGGTGGAGAACCTCGTCGAGCCGGGCGACATCGACCCCGAGCACGTGCACCTACCTGGAGTGTTCGTCGCGCGGGTCGTGCACACAGGCCCACAGGAGAAGCGGATCGAGAAGCGGACCGTCTCAGGAGGCACCAAGTGACCAGTGCAGATGAAACCCGTATCGGTTGGACTCGCCACGAGATGGCCGCTCGCGCTGCCGCCGAGATGCGGCCGGGGGAGTACGTCAACCTCGGCATCGGCCTGCCGACGCTGATCCCCAGTTACCTGCCCGAGGGCGTCAAGGTGGTCCTCCACAGCGAGAACGGCATCCTCGGTACCGGACCGTATCCGACCGATGATCAGGTCGATGCCGACCTCATCAATGCAGGTAAAGAAACCGTCACCGTCAATTCAGGCGCCGCGTTCTTCGACTCGGCTCTCTCCTTCGGCATGATCCGCGGTGGTCACATCGACACCGCGGTGCTCGGCGGGATGCAGGTATCGAAGACCGGTGACCTTGCCAACTGGATGGTGCCGGGCAAGATGGTGAAGGGTATGGGCGGGGCGATGGACCTGGTCCACGGTGCCCGCCGCGTCATCGTCGTGATGGAGCACACCGACCGCGACGGCAATCCCAAGATCGTCGAGGCCTGCACGCTGCCGCTTACCGGTCAGAGCGTCGTCAACCGGATCATCACCGACCTGGCAGTGCTGGACGTCGCCGCGGACGGGCTGCAGCTTGTGGAGCTGGCTCCAGGGGTCAGCAGCGAGCACCTGAAGAGTGTGACTGGTGTGGGCTTTTCCTGAAGCTTCGTACCGTAAATCGAAGAACGCGCCGACCGCTGGTCGGCGCGTTCTTTCGTCGGTCTGTCGGCGAGTACCGATAGTCTCGATCAGCGACTGTCGAATCTTGTTCGAGCTCAGACACCCAGTACCTGGCGGCCCTGTAAATTGTCCGAGGTGACTGATGTGGATTGGGGTGTAGATCGTCGGTTGCAATTGATTGTCCCAGGGGGAGAGGTATCGCGCGCCGCGTCTGAACGGTGCGTTTCGGCAATGCGATCGGGGGGTAGATGAGCTGGGCGATTTGTAACGAATTGCAACAAAACCGTCGATACACCGGGGTATGGATTTCTCTTGTCACCTATGTATCGGAGACAATGGGTGGTTCTGGCTCGTCGAGGTTGGATGAGGTCGGTAGCTGCTGCGAATCGGACGTTCGGCTCGCACGGGTGCGCAATGGTGTGGAAGAGAGGCTGTGGGCGTGAATTCGCTGGGTAACGGAGAACTGGGGAGCGGCAAGCCGGAGGTCGGCAGCTCGCCGGAAGACGTTCAGCGATCCGACGCATTCCCGCTTTCCGCGGCCCAGCTCGGTATGTGGTTCGCGCAACACCTCGATCCCGCCGTTCCGGTCAACATCGCTCAGTACGTCGAACTCCGTGGTGCTCTGGAACTTGACGCCCTTCGCCAGGCCTGCGCAGACGCCGGTCGCGAAATCGGGTCGGCCTTCGTCCGGATCTTCGAGATCGACGCCCAGCCTTACCAGATCATCGACCCCACACTCGATGATTCGGTCGGTTACGTCGACCTTCGTAGTGAAGACGACTCGCACGACGCTGCCATGCGGTGGATGCGAGCAGATCGCAGCCGGCCGATCGACATGCTCACGGACCGCTTGATCTCTGCCACGATCCTGCGGCTCGGCGAGAATCGCTACTACTGGTACACGCGGGTCCACCACACAATTCTCGACGGATTCGGTGCGTCGACGTTCGTCACTCGTGTGGCGGAGCTGTACTCGGCGCGCGTGGAGGGCCGGGATCCGGAGCCGAGTGAGGCCTCCGATCTCCGGAACGTCTACGAGGTGGACAACAAGTACCGCCAGTCGAGTCGTTTCGAAACCGATCGCAAGTACTGGGCAGACAAGATCGAGAATCTCGACGAGATCTCGAGCCTCGCGGGTCGAAGTGCCGCGCCGGCTCCAGTCAGTCGGATCGACAGTGCAGCGCTGTCCAACCACGTCGAGGCTCTGCTCGGGCGGTTCCTCGAGCGCATCGAGAAGACCACTGTTGCCGGCACTGTCGTCGCGGCGTTTGCGGCGTACCTCGCTCAGATGACCGGGCGAGAGGACGTGTCGCTGAGTCTGCCCGTTTCCGGTCGAACAACAGCCGTGCTGCGTCGATCCGGAGGCATGGTCTCCAACGTCGTGCCGCTGCGACTGACCGTCACTGCGGACACCACCGTCCAGGAGCTTCTGGACGACGTCAGGAACGAAATGTCCGGCGCACTGCGCCACCAGCGATACCGACACGAGGACATGGTTCGCGGCGGTGACGGGCCGGGCCGGGGCGGATTCTTCGGCCCGTGGATCAACATCATGATGTTTTCCACCGAGTTGGCGTTCGGGCCCCTCGTCGGCGAACTTCACATCTTGTCCACGGGTTTGATCGAAGACCTCGGTGTCAACCTGTATCAGAGCGTCGGCGATACCCGCACACACATCGACTTCGAGTCGAATCCCAATCTGTACGCGCCCGCGGACGCCCAGCGAAATCACTCGCGGTTCGTAGAGTTTCTCGAGAAGTTCGTCTCGGCCGAAACGAGCCGCAAGGTCTGGGATCTTCCTGTCGCAACCGACGAGGAGCGAAACAAGGTTGCCTTGTGGAACCGCACCGGCTTCCACGTTGCCTCGCAGACCATCACCGAAGCATTCGAGCGTCAGGTCGAGAGAACTCCCGATGCCACCGCTGTCATTTTCGAAGGCGCCAGCCTCACGTACGCCGAATTCGACTCTCGCGCAAATGGTTTGGCTCGTCAACTCATCGCCATGGGTGTTGGGCCCGAATCGCTTGTAGGACTGTCGATCCGCAGGTCTTTGGACTTGATGGTCGGTCTGTACGCGATTGCCAAGGCCGGCGGAGCCTGGGTACCGGTGGATCCCGACCACCCAGCCGACCGCACCGCCTACATTCTCGAGTCGGCGCAGCCCACGTGTGTTGTGACCACTGCGCGGGACGACGTGGATCTGCCCTCGGGCACACGGGTCATCGAGATCGACACACTGGACTATGGGCAGCTCGACAGCAGGCCGATCGTCAACGCGGATCGCCTGTCTCCCTTGCATTTCTCGAACACTGCGTACGTGATCTACACCTCGGGTTCGACCGGTCGACCCAAGGGTGTCGCGGTCACTCACGCGGCGATCAACAATCAGCTTCAGTGGATGAACGCCGAGTACGGGCTTTCGGCGTCGGACATCTACCTGCAGAAGACCGCTACGACATTCGACGTGTCGCTGTGGGGATTTTTCATGCCGTTGCAGGTCGGCGCCACGCTCGTCGTCGCGACTCCGGACGGTCATCGAGACCCGATCTACGTGGCGAACAAGATCGCGGAGCTCGGCGTCACGATCACCGACTTCGTGCCATCCATGCTCACGCTGTTCACTGCGAATGCACCTGCCGGATCTTGTGATTCGTTGCGCCACGTGTTTGTCATCGGCGAGGCGCTCCCGCCCGAGACGTCTTCCGCCTTCCGCGAACTCTGTGGAGCCGGACTGCACAACCTGTACGGTCCGACCGAAGCCGCGGTATCGGTCACGTACTACGAGGCCGTGGCCACGGATACTACTTCCGTGCCGATCGGTATGCCGCAGTGGAACACTCAGGCGCACGTACTGGACGGGCAACTTCGCCCGACCCCCATCGGGCAGCCGGGTGAGCTCTATCTCGCCGGCGTTCAACTCGCGCGCGGATACGTTGGTCGACCGGACCTGAGCTCGGATCGGTTCGTAGCCAATCCGTACGGCACGGCCGGTGAGCGTATGTACCGGACCGGCGACCTCGTTCGTCGCCGTGAGGACGGAAATCTCGACTACATCGGGCGTACAGACTTCCAGGTGAAGTTCCGCGGGCAGCGCATCGAACTCGGCGAGATCGAGACCGTCCTTCTGGCGCACCCCGACGTTTCGCAGGCTGTCGTTTTGGTGACCGTCACCCCGACCGGTGATCAATTGGTCGGCTACGTCGTGCCGGGTCCAGGCCGAAACATCGATGCTGCGGTGCTCAGTGAGTTCGCCGGCCGAAGCCTCCCGTCGTACATGGTTCCGGCCGCGTTGATGGTGCTCGATGCGTTGCCGCTCAACACGAGTGGCAAATTGGATCGTGCCGGGTTGCCCGAGCCGGTGTTCGCGAGTGCGAAGCAGTACCGCGAGCCCCGCACCGAAATCGAACGCATCGTGGCGGACGTGTTTGCCGACGTTCTCGGTGTCGAGCGCGTCGGTATCGATGACGACTTCTTCGAGCTCGGTGGAAACTCTCTGGTTGCAACACAATTGGTGACGCGAGTGGGTTCGGCATTGGGAGTGCAACTCGGCGTTCGAGAGCTCTTCGAATCCACCACGGTCGCCACCCTGGCGGCCCGCGCCGAGTCGGTGGCGGGCAACGCCAGGCAGCTCACCCCGCTGATCGCCAAGCCTCGTCCCGAGGTCGTCCCGCTCTCGCTTGCGCAGCAGCGCATGTGGTTCATCAACCGTCTCGATCCGTCGACGCCCGCCTACAATCTTCCGTTCACGGTCCGGCTCACCGGTTCGGTGGACCCGTCCGCCCTGCATGCCGCGGTGATGGATCTTCTCGAGCGACACGAGTCCTTGCGGACGATCTACCCTGATGTCGACGGAACCGCGCAACAGCTGGTTCTGCCGGTCGACCGGGCCGCGGTGGAGTTGAATCCGGTCAAGATTCGGAATTCGCATCTCGACGCGGCGCTGTTCGACGTGGCGTCTCGCGGCTTCGACGTGACGCTCGAAATCCCGGTACGGGTTGCCCTCTTCGAGGTGTCTCCGACGGACTACGTCCTGGTGATGGTTCTCCATCACATCGCTGCAGACGGACTGTCGTTCCGTCCGCTCGCACGTGACCTTCTCGTCGCCTACTCGGCGCGAAGTGAGAAGTCTGCGCCGGCGTGGACGCCGCTGCCAATTCAGTACGCCGACTACGCCCTGTGGCAGCGCGAAGCACTGGGATCCGACGAAGACCCGCGCTCGGAGTCGTCTCGCCAGATAAACTTCTGGCGCCGGGCACTTGCCGATCTGCCGGATCAGTTGGATCTGCCGACCGACCGACCTCGTCCTGCCATCGCGTCCAATCACGGCGCCAAGCACCATTTTCAGATCAGCGAACGCACGACGCGCAAGTTGAACGAGTTGGCGCGCTCGAGGAGCGTCTCGCTGTTCATGGTGTTGCAGGCGGCATATGCAACGCTGTTGAGCCGGCTCAGTGGTACCTCCGACATCGCGATCGGTGCCCCGATCGGCGGGCGAGGCGATCAAGCGCTCAACGACGTGATCGGCATGTTCGTGAACACCCTGGTGCTTCGCACCGAGGTCGATCCTGATGAGCCATTCGCCAATCTGATTCAGCGAGTTCGTGATTCGGGCTTGTCTGCGTACGCACATGCGGATGTCCCATTCGAGCGCCTGGTAGAGGCTCTCAATCCGCCGCGCTCACGGGCTCGTCACCCTCTGTTCCAGGTTGCGTTGACCGCGGAGATCAGTGGACGGCGCGAGCTCGAGTTCTCTGGAGTGAAGGCCGTGGCGGCGGAACTCGAGGTGCCGATCGCGAAGTTCGACATCGAGCTGATGGTGTCCGAGGGGCAAGAGGGCGCAACGGACTTCGAAGGCCTGGAGGCGACGCTTACCTACGCGACCGATCTCTTCGATGCTTCGACAATGGTGGAGTTCGCCGAGCGTTTCATCCGCGTCCTGAATGCCGTCGTCGACGATCAAAACACGAAGGTCGGCGATATCGCCGTGTTCGGGAAAGACGAGTCGGCAAGAGTGCTCGACTGGTCGGCGGGAACGCGCTGTAGTGCTCCGGAGTTGTCGATCTTGTCGGCCTTCTACCGTGCTGCAGACGCTCAGCCGAACGCCGTCGCGGTGGCGGACGACGATCGAACACTGACCTACGAGGAATTGGACACACGGTCCAGTCTCCTCGCACTGGAACTGGCCGCGATCGGTGTATGTGCGGGCGACGTTGTGGCGTTGACCGTTGCCAGGTCGTGGCAATGGGTAGTGGCGATGCTGGCTGCATGGAAGGTAGGAGCCGCGTACGCACCCATCGACCCGAGCTTCCCGCAGGAGCGCATCCAGTCGATTCTGGAAGATACCGATGCGGTGTGTGTCGTGACTGTCGACATCATCGAACTCGACATCCCGATACTCGTTGTGAAGTCTGATCTTCCCCCGGCGACCGCCGTTCAGCGCCAGGACGACCCCTGGCTTTCTGTCGGTGCGAAAGATCATCTCGGATATGTGATTTCGACGTCCGGCTCGACCGGGCGTCCCAAGCCGACGATGGTACCGATGCGAGGCATCGAGAACACCGTGGCGTGGTACCGCTCGGAACTGCCCGAAGCCGGGCCGATCCTTGTTGCGTCCTCACCGAGTTTCGACCTCACGCAGAAGAACATATGGGCAGCGCTCGGTAGTGGAGTGCCGCTTCATTTGAGCGGAGATGGTTTCGACCCGCATGCCATTCTCGGGATCGTCGAATCAGCTGGCATCCGTGTTGCGAACATGTCGCCGAGCGCCTTCGTCGCTCTTTCCGATGCAGATGCGGAGGGAGTGCTCACACAACTGGATGTAGTCTTCCTCGGCGGTGAGCCGATCCAACTCCCCAGGCTCTCGCACCTGATGCGGGCTGGAGTGCGAATCGTCAACAGCTATGGTCCCACTGAGGCTTCGGATGTTGTTTCGGCACTGTCTGCGACATCCGAGCACAGCGCCGGAGTGCCTATCGGTACGCCGATTCCGAACATCGACTTGTTTGTGCTCGATTCTCGTCTGCATCCGGTCCCAGCCGGCGTGATCGGCGAGCTGTACGTTGCGGGCGTTGGTGTCGGGCGAGGTTACGGTGCTCGGTTCGACGTGACGGCAGAACGGTTCGTCGCAAATCCGTTCGGCGACGGTGGTTCCAGGATGTACCGGACAGGCGATCTTGTCCGGTGGAACGATCTGGGACAGTTGGAGTATGTCGGCCGCAGCGACTTCCAGGTGAAACTGCGTGGGCTGCGGATCGAATTGGGCGAGATCGAAGCCGCGCTCGTGTCGCTCGAGTCAGTCGTGCAAGCCGTCGTCTTGATGCACAACGACGAACGGATCGGCGATCAACTTGTCGCGTACGTCGTCGCGGACGGTGACACGTCCCTCGAAACTGAGATGCTCACGACTGCCGTCGCGGAGAAGCTTCCCGAGTACATGATTCCTTCCGCGTTCATGATCGTGGAGGAAATCCCCCTGACGTCGAACGGCAAGTTGGATCGTCGCGCATTGCCAGTCCCCACGTTCGAGGTCCGCGAATTCCGTGCACCCACCACGCCGGTGGAAGAGATTGTCGCGCAGGTGATTGCGGATGTTCTCGGAGTGGAACGAGTCGGCCTCGACGACGACTTCTTTGAACTCGGTGGCAACTCCCTGGTGGCTACTCAGGTCACCTCCCGATTGGGGCGGGCGCTCGACACGACGGTGCCAGTGCGAACGCTATTCGACGTTTCCACCGTCGAGGCGCTCGCCGCACACATCGAGTCGCACGTAGGTAGCGGCGGGCAGAAGGCGCTCGTCGCACAGGTGCGTCCCGCGGAAATTCCGTTGTCGCTGGCGCAGCAGCGCATGTGGTTCCTGAACCGCTTCGACACCGACTCAGCTGCTTACAACATCACTTTTGCTCTGCACCTGACTGGTCATCTCGATACTGCCGCGATGGAAATGGCGCTGGAGGACGTACTGGCCCGGCATGAGGTGCTCCGAACGGTATATCCGGACGGGGCTTCCGGACCGAAGCAGTCGATTCTGTCGCTCTCGGAGGCGTTCGGCGGGCTGACCGTGGAGTCGGTTTCGGATCAGGACGAGCTCGAAAGTCGAGTCGCTGCAATCGGATCCTCAGCGATCGACGTCACCGTCGACGTGCCGATCCGTGTCCGCCTGTTGACGGTCAGCGACACCGAGCACACCCTTGCGATCGTGGTGCATCACATCGCCGCTGACGGTTGGTCGATGGCGCCCCTGGCTCGCGATGTCATGATTGCCTACTCGGCACGCAAGGACGGGATCGCGCCGGCGTGGCAGCCGTTGACTGTGCAGTACGCCGACTATTCGTTGTGGCAGCGTGAGGTTCTGGGCTCGGAAGACGACTCGGAATCACTGATCTCGCAGCAGATCTCGTACTGGACCGAGACTCTGGCAGACCTACCGGACGTGATCGAGCTTCCGTCGGACCGGTCTCGGCCTGATGTGGCGTCGATGCGCGGCGAGCGATTCGCGTTCGAGATCTCCGGGGATGTGCACCGTCGATTGGACGCGCTGGCACGGGAGAACAACGCGACGCTCTTCATGGCGTTGCACTCGGCGCTTGCCGTTCTGATGGCCCGACTGAGCGGGACCTCGGACATCGCCGTGGGCACTCCCGTTGCCGGTCGCGGGGACGAGGCGCTCGACGATCTCGTCGGCATGTTCGTCAACACGCTTGTTCTGCGCACCGAGGTCGACCAGGCCCAGGCATTCACAGATCTGCTGGCTGCGGCGAGTGATTCCGCGCTCGGAGCGTTCGCTCACTCGGACGTGCCCTTCGAGCGGTTGGTGGACGTCTTGGCTCCCGCCCGGTCGCAGGCCAGACATCCGCTCTTCCAGGTTGTGCTGTCCTTGCAGAATCTCGCGCAAACGGCATTGGAACTGCCGGGACTGGCGATCAAGGCCGCCGAAATCGACACGACCACTGCCAAGTTCGACCTCGAACTCGCAGTGACAGAGTCGATCGGCGAAGACGGGATCCAGCAAGGGCTCTCGGCCGAATTCACGTTTGCTGCAGATCTGTTCGACGTTTCGACGGTCGAGGGGTTTGCTCGGCGTCTGGTTCGTATCCTCGAGACTGTCGTGTCGGTTCCTTCGATTGTCGTCGGTGACATCGATATTCTCGATGCGGCCGAGCGGGGTGTGCTGGCCGATGTTCATGGAGGTCAGTCGGTCTCGGGAACCCTGGTCGAGATCCTCACAGCGGCGGCCGCTTTGGATCCGTCGGCGGATGCGATTCGCTTCGACGGTCAGTCGATCAGCTACCGCGAACTCGACGAGCGGTCGTCGCGACTCGCTCGTGTTCTGATTGCGAAGGGCGTCGGGCCGGAGGATCGGGTCGCGATCGCGATTCCGCGTTCGGCCGATTCAGTTCTCGCTCTGTGGGCAGTGGTGAAAACGGGTGCTGCATTCGTGCCCGTCGACCCGACGTATCCGGTTGACCGTATCGCCCACATGATCTCCGATTCCGGTGCGGTGCTGGGTCTTGCGCTCAGTGACGTCGAGGCAGGATTGCCGTCGGCGTTGACGTGGGTTGTTCTCGACGACGAGAGGACAGTGGCGGCGTGCGCGGCAGAATCTTGCGCGCCGGTAAGTGATTCGGATCGACGCAGTGCGATCGACGAGCGGCAGCCTGCTTACGTCATTTACACCTCGGGCACCACGGGTCTGCCCAAGGGCGTTGTGGTCACCAATGCGGGTGTGGCGAACTTCTGCGCCGAGCAGGTCGAGCGCTATGCGCTGACCGCGGATGCTCGGACGCTGCATTTCGCCTCGCCGAGTTTCGATGCTTCTGTTCTCGAGTTGCTGATGGCATTCGGAGCAGCATCGACGATGGTGATTGCGCCGACGACGGTGTACGGCGGCGCGGAATTGGCCGAGATCTTGCGCTCGGAGGGCGTGACGCATGCGTTCGTGACGCCCGCTGCGCTGGCATCAGTGGATCCGAGCGGGCTCGACGCGTTGCGGGTGGTTGTCGTCGGTGGCGAAGCCAGTTCGCGGTCTCTCGTTGCCAAGTGGGCGGTGCCGCTTCCGGATGGCGGTGTGCGTGGATTCTTCAATGCGTACGGTCCGACGGAGTCGACAGTCGCCTCGAACATCAGCGATACGCTGACCGCGTTTGATCGTATGAACATCGGCGGCCCGATTCGGGGAATGGCCGCGCGGATCTTGGACGGCCGCTTGCAGCCCGTTCCGGTTGGTGTCGCAGGTGAGTTGTACGTGTCGGGTGTTCAGGTCGCTCGTGGATACCTGGGACAGCCGGCATTGACAGCGGGTCGTTTTGTCGCAGACCCGTTCGGGGCGCCGGGAGAGCGGTTGTACCGCACGGGTGACGTGGTCCGGTGGATCGACGGTGGCGCAGTGGAGTACGTGGGCCGCAGTGACTTCCAGGTCAAGATCCGTGGGTTCCGTATCGAACTCGGCGAGATCGAGGCCGCGCTGACCCGTTGCGCGGGCGTTGCGCAAGCTGTTGCTCTCGTTCGTTCCGACGATCACTTCGGAGATCGTCTCGTTGCATACGTCGTGCCGCAGGCCGGCGCCGAGGTGGATCCCGCACAGGTCATCGAGTCGGTGTCGACGTTCCTGACCGGCTACATGGTCCCCGACTCGGTACTGGTACTCGATTCGATTCCGTTGACCACCGCGGGCAAGACGGACATCAAGGCTCTGCCCTCGCCCGTGTTCGAGTCCAAGGTGTACCAGGCGCCGATCACGACCGTCGAAGAGACTGTCGCGCAGGTGTTCTTCGAAGTTCTCGGAGTCGCACAGGTTGGCCGCGACGACGATTTCTTCGAACTCGGCGGCAACTCGTTGATCGCGACCCGTGTCGCCGCTCGGCTGGGAGAGGCGCTCGACACAAGCGTTCCGGTTCGTGCGCTCTTCGAAGCGTCGACCGTGCAGTCACTCGCCGTCCGGCTCGAGCTGCACGCCGGTTCGGGCGCCACCGCCCCACTGGTGCAGCAGCCCCGGCCAGCTCGGATCCCACTTTCGTTGGCGCAGCAGCGCATGTGGTTCCTGAACAGGTTCGAACCCGCGTCGGCAGTGAACAACGTCCCGGCGGCGATCAGGATTTCGGGCGCCCTCGATGTGGCAGCTCTTGACGCCGCCGTGATCGATGTCGTGGGCCGACACGAATCACTGCGAACTGTGTATCCAGACGTCGACGGCGTCGGCTATCAGGACGTCCTCGACGTCCAAGACGTTGTCGTCGACCTCAGCCCCGTGTCGATCACGGAAGATCGCCTGGCTGCGGGCGTCGCCGAGCTGGCGACAGTCGGCTTCGACGTGACGTCCGAAGTCCCGTTGCGCGCCAAGCTCTTCAAAGTCGGCGACAGCGAATACGTCCTGGTGTTCGTCGTGCATCACATCTCGACCGACGGTTTCTCGATGGGTCCGTTGACCCGTGACGTGATGGTTGCCTACGAAGCACGTACACGAGCGTCGGTGCCGGCTTGGACGCCGTTGCCGGTGCAGTACGCCGATTACTCGTTGTGGCAGCGTGAGGTTCTCGGGTCCGAGGACGATCCGCGGTCCGTGATCGCGAAGCAGATTGCGTTCTGGTCGGATGCGTTGGCTGATCTTCCGGAGCAGTTGGATCTGCCTGCCGATCGTCCGCGTCCCGAGGTCGCTTCAGGGCGCGGAGCCGAGGTCGAGTTCGATATCGACGCCACCCTGCACGAAGCTGTCAATTCGATTGCGCACAGCAGTAACTCGACACCATTCATGGTTGTTCACGCAGCGCTCGCCGTCGTACTTTCTCGTTTGTCCGCAACGACCGACATCGCGATCGGTACACCGATCGCGGGTCGCGGTGAGGCGCAGCTCGACGATCTGATCGGTATGTTCGTCAACACTTTGGTGTTGCGTACCGAGGTTGATCCGTCGATGTCGTTCACGGATCTGTTGGCGTCGGCGCGTGAAGTGGATCTACAGGCGTTCGCGCATGCGGATGTTCCGT
Organism: Rhodococcus sp. IEGM 1302; assembly: GCF_030056935.1. Classification (NCBI taxonomy): domain Bacteria; kingdom Bacillati; phylum Actinomycetota; class Actinomycetes; order Mycobacteriales; family Nocardiaceae; genus Rhodococcus; species Rhodococcus sp. IEGM 1302. The sequence goes on from NZ_JASHKY010000015.1 coordinate 116,385, forward strand.
TCGAGCGTGTGGTGGAGGTTCTCGATCCGGTTCGTTCGCAGGCTCGTCATCCGCTGTTCCAGGTGGCATTGACGTTCCAGAACCACGAACAGACAACGCTCGAACTGGGCGACCTCGAAGTGTCGATCGAAAGTGCCGATCTTGCGCTGGCGAAATTCGACCTCCAGTTGACCCTGACCGAACGAACCGACGAGGCCGGCGCACCCGCCGGAATGTCCGCCTCTTTGACGTATGCGACGGATCTGTTCGACGAGTCGACCGTTGTGGAATTCGGTGATCGGCTGGTAAGGACCTTCCGTGCGGTGACTGCTGATCCCACCGTAGCGGTGGGTGACGTTGACATCTTGGTCGATGGAGAACGAAACCTGCTGTCCCGCTTCAGTGCCGGCCAGATCGATCGTGGTGTGGATTCGACGTTGTCGGCGTGGTTCGATGATGCTGCTGCGCGGTTTGGTGATCGGGTTGCGGTGCGGTTCGGTGGCGAGTCGTTGTCGTATGGTGAGTTGTCGGTGCGGGCTAATCGTTTGGCGCGCAGGTTGATTGCTCAGGGTTGTGGTCCGGAGTCGTTGGTGGCGGTGGCGTTGCCGCGGTCGGCGGATCTTGTGGTGGCGTTGTTGGCGGTGGTGAAGTCCGGTGCGGGGTATTTGCCGGTGGATCCGTCGTATCCGGCTGATCGTGTCGAGTTCATGTTGGCTGATGCTGCTCCGGTGGCTGCGATTTCGTGGTCCGGGCGTGAGTTGGTGTTGCCCGCTGGTTTGCCTGTGGTTGATATCGACGCGGTGGATGTGTCGGAGTTCGATGGTTCGGTGGTTTCGGATGCGGATCGTGTTGCGCCGTTGCGGTCGTCGAATGTTGCGTATGTGATTTACACGTCGGGTTCGACGGGTCGCCCGAAGGGTGTGCAGGTTCCGCACACGACGGTGGCGAAGTTGTTTGCGAATACTGAGAGTGTGTACGGGTTCGACGAATCCGATGTGTGGACGATGTTCCACAGTTATGCGTTCGACTTCTCGGTGTGGGAGTTGTGGGGTCCGCTGTTGTACGGCGGCACGTTGGTGGTTGTGGATTATGTGACGTCGCGGTCGCCGGAGCAGTTCTTGGAGTTGCTTGCTGCTGAGCGGGTGACGGTGCTCAATCAGACGCCGTCGGCGTTCTATCAGTTGGCCGAGGCTGATCGGTTGGCGTCGGAATCCGGTCGGGCTGCTGAGTTGTCGTTGCGGTGGGTTGTTTTCGGCGGCGAGGCGCTCGAGCTGCGTCGCTTGTCGGATTGGTACGGCCGCCGCGGTGACTTCGCGCCGACGTTGGTGAACATGTACGGCATCACGGAGACGACGGTGCATGTGAGCCATCGTGTGTTGGATGCTGCGTTGGTGGCGGATGCGTCGGCGAGTGTTGTGGGTCAGGCTATTTCGGGTCTGCAGGTGTTCGTGCTCGATACGCGTTTGGCTCCGGTGCCTGTTGGTGTCGCGGGTGAGATGTATGTCTCTGGTGTTCAGTTGGCTCGGGGTTATCTGGGTCAGGCGGGGTTGACGTCGACGCGGTTTGTGGCGAATCCGTTCAATGCCGGCGAGGTGTTGTACCGCACGGGTGACGTCGCGTCGTGGAACAGTGCTGGTGATTTGGAGTATCTGGGTCGCGCGGATGATCAGG